>NZ_JAPDNV010000042.1:0-30732 GCF_026013155.1 Paenarthrobacter sp. PAE-2
CCTCGGGGATCTGGAATACGCCGAAGCCGAGGACTGGCATTTCGACGCCGTTGTTAAGGGTGACGTTTTTCATGGTTTTCCTTGCTGTCGTTGTTGGAAGTCAGGCGTTAGCGGTGTGGGCGGCTTGATAGTCGTGATCGCTGACCGGCTCGAGCCACGTAGCCGTGTGTCCGCCGTCGTGCTCTACCAGTGCCAGGTGACACATCAGGCTGTCCTGTGTTGCGCCGTGCCAGTGTTCCTCGCCGGGCGGGGTGTAAACGGTGTCTCCGGCACGCATGTGTATGACCTTCCCGTCGCGGGTGGCGACCAGCCCTGCCCCGTCGGTGCAGTGCAGTGTCTGGCCCAGGGGGTGAGAGTGCCAATGGGTACGGGCTTCGGGGCTGAACCGGACCATGGCGGTGATCAGCCGTGAAGGATCTTCAGCGGACTGCAGCGGGTTCAGGTACACCTCGCCGGTGAATTTGTCGGTGGGCCCCTTGGAGGAGGGGCCCGGAATCGAAAGACGCATTGAATGGTCCTTTCATGAAGCTAAGGATCAGTTTGTGGTTGGTTGGGAACGATGCTGTAGTGCCAGGGATACGACGACCAGGATCACGAGTACTGCCGCTGTCGCCCCGAGGCTGGCGCGAAGCCCTGTCATGAACTCGCCGCTGGCCAGCACGGCGCCGAAGATGGCCACACCCATGGACCCACCGACCTGGCGGGCGGTGTTGACCACCCCGCTGGCCGTGCCGGCCTGTTCGGCAGCGACGTTGTCCATGACCTGGGCAATAATCGGCGGGACGGTGAAGGAACCACCAACGCCGACGGGGATCATGAAAGCTGCCACGAGCAGGACCGGCGCATTTGCAGGGAGTAGACAGAGGCCGGCGAGGCCGGCGGCCATGATCAGCTGGCCCGCGGCGATCATGGCCACATGCCCGAACCGGGTCATCAGGCGCGCCACCCAAGGGTTCAAGATGGCAACCAAGGCCGTCATCGGTAGGAACAACAGGCCGGTTTCAAGTGCAGAGTATCCGCGTTCCTGTTGGAAATAGAGGCTTTGCATGAACACGATGCCGTAGAAAGCAGCCATCGTCACCACAGCAATGACCAGCGCGGTGGACACCGCACGTGACCGGAACAAATCCAGGGGAATCATCGGATGCCGGCCTCTGGATTGGGTGACGATGAAAGCCACGAGCGATATCGCACTGATGCCGAAGAGGGTCAGGATGGCAGGGCTGCCATATCCTGCCTCAGCGCCTTCGATGATTCCGTAGGTCAGTGCGGCCAGTGCTGCGACGGCGGCAATTTGACCTGCCCAGTCGAAAGGGGCTGAATGGCGGGATGAGCGTGCTACTCGTGAGAGGACAATCAGTGCCGATGCACCGACGGGCAGATTGACGAAGAAGATCAGCCGCCAGTCGAGTTGGGTCAAAAGTCCGCCCAGTACCGGTCCTGCAGCGGCAGCCACTGAGCCGCCCAATCCCCAATAAACTATTGCCCGACCCCGGGCGGCCGGGTCGTGATAGGCCTCCCGGATCAGGGCCAGGGATGCAGGGGTGATCATCGCTGCTCCGATGCCTTGCACAATACGCGAAGCGATAAGGACCGGCAGGGTCGGGGTCAGCGCGCACGCGGCAGAAGCGACAATGAAGATCAGCATGCCCAACCCGTAGGCGCGCCGGGCACCTGCGCGGTCGGAGAGCGTGCCCGCGAACAGCTGGAGGGCAGAAAACATCAGCGTGTACCCGGTCACGACCCACTGCAGGCCGGAGAGGCCACCGCCGAGATCATTGCGGATTTCCGGGAGTGCGACGTTGACGATCTGAGCGTCCAGGGCGACCACGAAGAATCCCAGCATGGCAACTATCAGGGACGCCCTGGGTGGAACAACAACAGCCAGGCGGCTGACGGTAGGGACAGACATGGCGTCCTTTCGAAACACAGAAACGGTCTTCTTCAAGAAAACCAGCCCCTTTATGGACGCGGGAGTGTCTGTTGTGCGGTGTACTGGCAGTTCCTGTTAGGCCATTCCCGTATCGCCGTAGCCTAGAAGGCATGGACAACACCAAAGACGTCCGCGACTTCCTCATGAGCCGCCGGGCACGCATCACCCCGTCCCAGGCAGGGCTACCCGCCTACGGCGGAACCCGAAGGGTAGCCGGTCTCAAACGCGAAGAAGTTGCCATGCTCACGGGCGTCAGCACCGAGTACTACGCACGGCTCGAGCGAGGAAACCTGCGAGGCGTGTCCGACTCCGTTCTCGACTCCTTAGCCCGGGCCCTGCAGCTCGATGAAGCAGAACGCGCCCACCTGCATGACCTCGCCAAAGCGGCAGCGCCGGCCCCAGCATCCGCGGCGCGGCGTGCCCGCGTGGACGTGCGTCCAAGCATTGAGAGAGTCCTGGCCGGGATGACAGGAACACCGGCCTACGTCCGGAATGCCCGCATGGACGTTGTGGCCGCGAACAGCTTGTGCTTCGCCCTGTACACCGACATCCTCGGCCCGGGGAAGCTCCCGGTAAACCTTGCCCGCTTCACGTTCCTGGATCCCCTGTCCAGGGACTTCTTTGTCGATTGGGATACCCTCGCCGACGATTTCGCAGCGGCTTTGCGCACAACATCCGGACAGAACCCACGGGACCGGGCCCTGAACAGCCTGATCGGGGACCTTGCAGCCGGAAGCACCGAATTCTCCACACGCTGGGCCCGGCACAACGTCCGCTTCCACCGCAGCGCCCGCAAAACAATGCGCAACCAACTCGTAGGCGAGATTGAACTCACCGGCGACGCCCTGGAACTGCCCGGAGAAGGACTCACTCTGGTCGCGTACTCAGCCGAACCCGGAAGCCACGCCCAAGATCAACTCGACTTCCTCGCCAGCTGGAGCAGCAGCAAAGACCGGCTTGGACCTGCGCCTGTCTACCCACCTACTGCCTAGCCGGCAGAGACCTGCTGAAGCGCCGGGAGCCGGGGACGCGAAACCCCCGGCCGCTGGCGCCACGCCTTAGCGAACCAGCTGCACCCCGAACTCGTGGCATCCTGAACCGACTTCAAGTGGCTCCTGTCCCGGCAGTTCCACCCGCGCCGTCGTTCCTGTGGGAATGTCAACCACGGCGCTCAGGTGCCCGTCGTCGATCTTCCACTGCACCGACGCAGTGCCGTACGGCGTCTCGTGGCGGGCCGAGGCCCAACTGAGGCCACCACCGGGCTGAGGTCTGACAAGGATCTTGCGGTATCCAGGCTCGAGCGGCGCGAGGCCGGCGACCACCCGGTGTATCCAGTCAGCTACCGCTCCCAGGGCGTAATGGTTGAAAGACGTCATCTCCCCCGGGTTCATGGAGCCGTCCGGAAGCATTGAATCCCAGCGCTCCCAGATTGTGGTTCCTCCTTGCCCCACAGCGTAGAGCCAAGATGGGCACTCTTTCTCCAACAACAGGCCATATGCCGCATCGATATCGCCGGACAATGTGAGTGCATCGGACACCACGGGTGTGCCCGCAAAACCTGTGCCGATGCGGTTGCCGTTCGCCCGCACCAACTCAGCCAAACGCGAACCCGCCCTGGCTTTTGAATCCGCATCCGGGAAGAGGTCGAAGACTATCGCCAATGCGTAAGCTGTCTGGGCGTCGCTGGTCATTGTGCCGTCAGGGTGGATGTACTGGCGGGAGAAGGCGTCCGCGACGGCACGGGACAGCGCAAGGTAGTGCAGTTCATCGTCGCGCTTCCCCAGTACGGCGGCAGTGCGCGCGAGATGCCGGGCAGACCAAGCGAAGTACGCGGTGGCCACCAAGTGGGGGTCGGTCACCGCTTGCGTAGGATCCTCCGGCGGCGCAGCAGGGTCCAACCAGTCACCGAATTGGAAGCTGCCGCTCCAGATCCGTTTTTCGCCCGCCAACCGGTCGATGAGGTCCACCCAACGCATTGCACTTTCGTACTGTGCAGCCAGGATTCCAGGGTCATTGAAACGCTCGTAGAGCACCCATGGCGTCAGCACGGCCACATCACCCCAAACAGCGCTGGGCTGGGTGGGCGACCAAGGATCATCGACAGGTACCACAGGAACAAACCAAGGCACCGTGCCATCCGGGAGCTGTTCGGCGGCCACGTCTTTCAGCCATGAGGACAGCATGCCCGAGCAGTCGTAGAGGAAACTGGCCGTCGGGGCGAACACTTGGATGTCTCCGGTCCAGCCCAGGCGCTCATCCCGCTGCGGGCAATCGGTGGGGATATCCACGAAGTTACCCTTCATGCTCCATAGCACGTTGTCGTGAAGGCGGTTAAGGTCCGGGTTGGAGGATTCGAACCACCCTGTCCGCTCCATATCTGTGTGGTACACCCGCGCTACAACATTCTGCGCAACATCATCACCCGTCCATCCAGTGATCTCGGCGTAACGGAAGCCATGGATGGTGAACTTCGGTTCCCAGGTTTCCAGGCTGGCACCGGAGAGCGTGTAAAGATCAGTTGCCTCGGCGTGCCGGAGCGGCCGCGTATAAAGTTCGCCATCCTGGAGAACTTCGGCATGTCGGATCACGACCGTCGAGCCAGCCTCACCCTTGACTTTGATCTGGAGCTTCCCGACAAGATTCTGCCCGAAATCGATCAGGGTCTTCCCCGAGGGAGACGTCCACACGCTTACCGGATGAACTTCATCTGTGCAACGTATGGGCGGGCCTTCCGGCGCCACCAGAGTCTTGGGATCACGTTCGACGGCGATCACGGACCCCCAGCCAGTGTCGTCGAAGCCGGGACTACTCCAGCCTGATGGAAACTGTCGAGCGTCGCAGTGCTCACCCTTGTAAAGGCCTGATCTGACTATTGGACCGAAACCGGCCTTCCAGGCGTCGTCCGTACCTATTACCGTGACTGAACCGTCGTCGTGCATGACGTGGAGTTGCGCAAGCAAAGCAAGCTTTTCCCCATAAAGGTCGGACCGACCGCCGGCAAAACCGATGCGACCCCGGTACCATCCATCCGAGAGCCACGCACCCATTGCATTGTCTCCTCGGGACAGGTATTGGGTGACGTCTTAGGTGTAGTAGCGCAGGCGTTGACCGTACACAGTCCAACCAGGTGAGAGGGCATCATCTCCAACCCGTAAACCATTGATCTCTACCTCGTAAAGGCCGTGAGCTGTGACGTAAAGACGGGCGGACTTTACCGGGTGGTCAAGCGAGAACCCACGCCGCAGCAGAGGCGGCCTTCGGTCCTCGCCTGTGTCCTCGTCCCAGCTCGGGCTCACTGCCGCCGCCGTCCAGTCTTGGGGATCCAAGAGTCCGCATTCGACGACGGCGGGCCGGCTCCATTCGCTCGGTGCTTGGTCACCAAGCCCCCATACCCGGACACTCACTTCGGCTCGCTCAGCCGACGTGAGCGCAGGAGCCGTCCACGGAACCAGGACAGACTGGGCAGAAGCGATCCTCCCGCTCCTATGAGTGCCGCTTCCGGTTGTAACCGACACTTCGTACCCCTCTTGTGCCCATCCCGGTTCTGCTGTGGTCTTCCAGGAGATGCGTGGGGTTGCCTCACCAATTCCGAGGGCTTGCAGATGGTGTTCAAAAGTTGCCGGTTGCACGAGCACAGGCATGGGTGGTGTCTCCTTAGGGGTGGTGGCCGGGGCCTGGGTAAGGGTGTCCGCCCTTGAGGGCTTATCCTGGACGGCGTCCGCGACGTCGTAGAAGAACCAAGTGCTTATCGGGCAGGCAAGCCATGGGCTGGAAGCCCAAAGGAAGCTTGTCGAAGCCATGCTGGACCGTCGCATGGACGGTCTGTTGCTGATAGCACCGTTCGGGAGAAACGAAGAACTGGAGGAGCTTGGACGTGCCATACCGGTCGTGGTCCTTGGACGACACGGCCCGGCCGAACCGTTCGACACGGTGGCCAGTGACGACATCGCCGGCAGCGCCCTAATCGTCGAGCATCTGGCATCGCTGGGCCACCGTCGCATCTCCTTCATGGGAAGCACGCTTTCGGACAATGAACCCAGCATGCCTCAGACTGTCAGGGCCCTGGGCTATGACCTGGCCATGGAACATTCCGGCCTCGGTGAATGGATAGATCACATACCGGGCTTGTGGGGATCAGCCGGTGGCGTCGAAGCGGGCAAACTGATCGTCCAACGGCCCTCGTCCACCCGACCAACCGCCCTTCACGGCGGCGCCGACGTTGCGGCCCTCGGCGCATACACGAGCCTTCTTGAAGCGGGAATTAGCGTCCCTGAGGACATCTCGATGGTGGGCTACGACAACATTCCGGTGTCAGGTCTCCCACCCATCGGGCTTACGACCGTTGACCAATCCGGCGTCCAGATGGGTCGAAACGCTGCAGAGTTGCTCATCTCCCGGATTGAAGGACGCAGTGAGGCTCAACACATCCTGGTGCCGCCGAAGCTGATTGTTCGCAAGACCACCGCCGCACCGCCGGGAGAGTAGTCGCCCGGCAGGGACAGGTGCCTAGCGCGCCGCGAAGAAGGTATGCAATTGTCCATATCGGCGGCGGTCCGGCTATGTCAGGATCAGGAATCATGAACCTCCCGCTGTTCCACGATCCTTTGCAGGGCACTGTCATCGGCGACGCGCAGCCCGTGCGTGATCCACGAGTCCACCGCCCTGTCCGCAGCTCCAGCACCCCTGCCCGGCACGAACGTCGCAGGTCAAAGCCGAGGCGCAGCCGCCAGCGCGAAGTTGCCGGCGTGGCCGAAGACCTTCAGGCACTGATGGCCAGAACCATGCCCCGCTGATTCCACACCCGGGTTCCCTGACCCGCTAGCATCCAATCATGGGCATCCACATTGGCACTTCGGGCTGGAGCTACGACCATTGGAAGGACGTGCTCTACCCTCCCGGCCTGCCCACGGCGAAACGGCTGGACGCCTACGTTGCACGCTTCTCCACGGTTGAGCTGAACGCGAGCTTTTACCGCTGGCCCCGGGACACCACGTTCGCGGGGTGGCGTGAGAGGCTTCCACCCGGGTTCGCGATGTCCGTGAAAGCTCCCCGCGGGCTGACACACGCCAAGAAGCTCTACGCCCCGGAGGTGTGGCTTGAGCGCATCACGCGCTGCTGGCACGAGCTCGGCGACAAAAGGGCAGTCCTCCTGGCCCAGTTACCGCCCGATTTCGCCCGCGACGATGCCCGCCTGGACTATTTCCTGGCCGCCGTCCCCGAGTGGATCCGGGTTTCCGTGGAGTTCCGCCATGACAGCTGGGACCACCCGGACGTCTACGCCATCCTTGAGCGCCACCAAGCCGCCTACTGCGTCATGAGCGGGGCCAACTTGCCTTGCATCCTGCGCTCCACGGCGCCTTTTGTGTATGTCAGGCTCCACGGTCCGGACCAGGAACACCTTTACGGCGGTTCCTACACGGAGGAGGACATGCGGTGGTGGGCGGACCGCATCCGAGAGTGGAGCGGTGACGGCAAAGATGTGTTCGCGTACTTCAACAACGACGGCGGCGGCAACGCCGTGCGGAACGCTGACACGTTGCGGGGGCTGCTGGGCGTCAACTGAGCAGCAACCCCCGGCAGCACGTCAGCCCAGGCGTGCCCTGACGATCTCGCTGACGGCCTTGCCGTCGAACCGTCCAGCCACCTTGGCCGTCACGGGCTTCATGACCGCGCCGAGGGAACGCATCGAGAGTTCCTGCCCGCTGGCCGTGAGAGCGGCAATCTCCTCGTCAACAATCGCCTCGACTTCTTCACGGGTAAGCGGCTTCGGAAGGTAGGCCTCGATGATTTCCGCTTCTGCGACTTCGGCCGCTGCACGTTCACTTTCACCGGCTTCGGTATAGATCCGGGCGGTGTCCCTGCGCTTGGCGGCTTCCTTCTGCAGCAACGAAATCACCTGGGCGTCGTCGAGGTCCACCGGCGTCTTGCCGGATTTCTCGCGCGTCGTGATCTCGCCCAGAACATTGCGCACTGTGGTGAGGGCAGTCTTGTTGCCGGCTTTCATGTGCTCCACAACGTCTGCCTTGAGACGGTCTTTCAATGACATGCTGCTCCTCGCTCCGGGTTCAACCTCCAGCTTATTGCCCGGCGGGCGGCAACCCGGTGCCCGGTTGTTCTCCCACCGGCAATTTCTCCGGGGTGACCGGGCGGGCGGGATCCTCGTCCTCCATGGCCCTGTCCACCGGACCGCTCACCACTACCTGCGCGGGGCTGTGCAGGATGTAGCCGTTGAGCCAGGAGAACAGCGCCCTGACCTTCTGCTGGATTCCGGACAACAGTGCCAGGTGCACCAGGAGCCAGGAAAGGAAGGCAAAAGTGCCCTGCAGCTGGTAGCGCTTCCGCCCCAGCTCGGCCACCGCCGCGCCACGGCCAACCATCGCCATGTAGCCCTTGTCCACGTAATGGAAAGGCTTGCGGGTACCACCGTTCAAGTCGGCAATGATGTTGTGGGCCGCCCACTTTCCTGCCTGCTGCGCAACTGAACCCAACTGGGGAAGCTTGTTTCCGGCGTCGTCGGTGACGTTGGCGGCATCTCCCAGGACATACACCCCGTCAACGTCCGGCGCGGTAAGGTCCGGCCGGACGTCGATCCGCCCTCCCCTGCCTTGTGCCAGGCCGGATCCGGAGATGAGGTCGCCGGCCTTCAGCCCACCGGCCCACACGACGATTTGCGCCGGAATGAAGGTGCCGTCAGCAAGGGAAACCCCGTCGGCCCGGACTTCCGTGACTCCCACCCCCATGCGGAGTTGAACGCCGACCTTCCCAAGATGCTCGGCCGCGTAGGCCTGGGATTTCTTCGAGAAGGCATTCAGTACGCTCGGGACCATGTCCACCAAGTGCACGCGGCACCGTGACGCCAGCTCGGGCGAGAAGTATTTGCGGACCACGTACTTGACGTTTTCGGCCATTGCTCCGGCAGTTTCAACACCGGTAGGACCACCACCCACAACAACCACGTCCACCATGCCGTCGTTGCGGTCCGCTTGGTCCAGTAGCCGCGTGAGGCCGGTGCCCAGCTTTGTGGCATCCGTGACGGAGTACAGCGGATAGGCGTGTTCCTCGGCCCCTGGAGTATTGAAGAAGTTGGGTACCGCGCCCACGGCAAGCACCAAGATCTGTCCGCGGAGAGTCCGTCCGTCCGTGGTGGTAACCGTCTTCCGTGCCGTGTCCACTGAACTGACTTTCGCGGTCAGGACTTTGACGGATTTGTAGCGCCGGAACACGGAACGGAGCGGGCGGGCTATGGCCGAGACACCGATTTGGGAGGTGGCCACCTGGTAGAGCAACGGCTGGAATTGGTGGTAGTTGTTCGAGTCGATCAGCAGGACGCGAACGCCCTTTCGCCCGAGTTCCTTGGCTGCCGCAACACCTGCGAATCCGCCGCCGACCACAATGACCTGGTATGAGTCGTCCATCCCAGCAACTTACTTCACCCCGGCCGAAGGCAACAGGGCTTGACTGCGGCTCGAAGCACACGGCCACTCCGGAAGCAGCGCAGTGCGCGGCAGCCCGCCGTCGTGCGTTTATCTTCCAAAACCGTGGGTACCCGGTGTGTAGTGTTCTGCAGACAACTGGAAAAGGACAGCTGGATAATCAGCAAGACAACACTGATGGGGTGATTCCGGATGAACGACGACGGGCTGACAGATGCGGTGCAGGAAGCCGGTGCCGTGGAGTTGCTGCTGATCCGGCACGGGGAGAGCGAAGGCAACGTCGCAGCGACGGAGGCGCGGCTCGCCGGGGCAGAAGTCATTGAGGTTCCGGCACGGGACGCGGACGTGAACCTGTCGGACCTCGGGCAGGAGCAGGCAAAGGCGCTGGGAACGGCACTGGCAAGGATTCCGGAGGCTGACCTTCCCGACGCCGTCGTTTCGTCCCCCTACGCGCGGGCGAGGCAGACGGCGGAAATCGCCGTCCGGACGGCCGGCTGGCCTGTCAAAGTCCTGTCCGATGAACGCTTGCGGGACCGCGAACTGGGCATCCTGGACCGGCTGACCCGCCTGGGGGTCGAATCCCGGTACCCGGAGGAAGCCGAGCGGCGGCTCTGGCTGGGCAAACTGTATTACCGGCCTCCTGGCGGCGAATCCTGGGCGGACGTGGCACTGCGGCTGCGCTCCGTGCTGGATGAACTGAACACCCTCAACAGCGGCAAACGGGTGATGCTGGTCTGCCACGACGCGGTGATCATGCTGGTCCGGTACGTGCTTGAGGGTATGTCCGAGGAAGAGGTCCTGGACCTGGCGGCCACAACCTCGATCCTCAACGCCTCCATCACCCGGTACCTGCGACCATCGGGCGCCGGGCCTTGGACGTTGGACAGCTTCAACGTAGCGGACCACCTCACCGAGCAGGGCGTTTCCGTTACCGAGCACGCAGGAGACGCCAGTGTCCACCCCCGCTGACACCCCGACGCCGGTCACCCCGTCGCTGCTGCGGGACTGGTCCCTGCCCGCGCCCGGTGAAGATAAATACTCGCGGGGTGCCGTGCTGGTGGTTGGGGGTGGCCGTTCGACGCCGGGCGCCGCCCTGCTCGCCGGCGCATCCGCGCTCCGGGCAGGTGCCGGGAAACTGACGCTGGCAGTGGCCGAATCGGTGTCTGTGCAGCTCGGCGTGGCGCTACCCGAATGTGGTGCCGTGGGCCTTCCCGAAGACTCCAAGGGCTCTATCACCGGAAAAGGCCTGGACCGCATTTCCTCGTACCTTGACCGGGCGGATGCCGTACTGATCGGACCCGGCCTTGATGACCAGGAGTTGAGCCGGGACTTGCTGTGCGCCCTTCTTGAACGCGAGGAAGACCGCGGAGGACAAGCCCCAACGGAAGGTCCCGCCGTCGTGCTCGACGCCTTCGCTTTGGGGGCGTTGCCGCAGCTGGAGGACCGGCTGGACCCGTGGCGGGGCCGCATGATCCTCACCCCCAATCCCACGGAAGCAGGAATCCTCCTGGGCAGGGACGTGGAGGATCTCGAGGCCGATGTGGCGGCGGTGGCGCGGAAGTTCGACGCCGTGGTCAGTTGCCAGGGCTACATCGCAGGTGCACCCGGCACGTCGGAAGCGGAATCCGCACTGTGGAAAATCACCACGGGTTACGGCGGACTGGGAACATCCGGCAGCGGCGATGTCCTTGCCGGTGCCATTGCCGGGCTGCGCGCCCGGGGTACCAGCAGCACCCAAGCTGCCTGCTGGGGGACCCATTTGCACGCAGCTGCCGCGGACAGGCTGGCCAGTACCATGGGCCCGCTGGGATTCCTTGCCCGGGAACTTGCCGACCAGCTCCCGGCCTTGATGCTTGAGCTGAAAACCTAGGCAGGCCTGAGGAGTTCGTGCTCCATGACGGTCGAGCGGGACAGGGTTTTGTATCCTTCGTGCTCGAACAGCACGGTGATGACGTCGTCTTCGTGCCGCATGACAAGTCCTGGCCCCCATTCCTTATGGATCACCGCGGACTGCAACGGGAACGGATCAGGCGAGGCGCCGGCGTCGGGCGTTTCCTTGCCGGTGCGCCGCACGTCGGGATGGTTGGCGGCTTCTGTACAGACGCCGCAGTTGCCGCAGGCCTTTGCCAGTTCTTCCCCGAAGTAGCCCAGCAGGAACTGCCGGCGGCAGCTGTCGGTCTCCGCGTACGCGCGCATCATGGTGAGGCGGGAATGGTCCACGCGCTGGCGTGCTTCGGCCAGCTCGACGGCGTGGGCCACCAGGGACCGCAGCTTCGCTTTGGAGGCAAGCCGGACGCCGCGTTTGCCCACCTTCACCGCGTCGGCTTCCTCCAGCTGGTTCACCAAGGCAGTAACGCGCCTCGGCGGGAACCCGGTCAGCTCGGCCAGGACCTTCTTGGTTGCCGGCGCGCTTGCGTTCTTCAGGACCTTCAGCACGGCGAGGAGGGACTCCTGGTCCGGAGCATGGGTGCCGAAAAACTTGCGCAGGCCGAGGTCCTCGGACCGGTAGTGCAGCACTGCCCTCGCCTTGTCCCCATCCCTGCCGCCCCGGCCAATCTCCTGGTAGTAGGCATCGAGGGACTCGGGGATATCGGCATGCACCACGAACCTGACGTTGGGCTTGTCGATGCCCATGCCGAACGCCGTCGTGGCAACCACTACATCAAGGTCATCGGCCAGGAACTGTTCGTGGATGTGTTCGCGCTCGGATGCGGAACGGCCTGCGTGGTAGGCCTCGGCACGGATTCCCTGCGCCACCAGCTTGGCTGCGTACTTCTCCGTGTCCTTGCGGGTGGCCGCGTACACCAAGCCCTTCTGTCCCGACGTCGTCAACGACGCAACCTGGGACAGCACGGCCTTCCGCTTGGCCTTGTCCTCGTGGTGGCGGACTACTTCCAAACTGATGTTGGGACGGTCGAAGCCCCGGACCAGGATCAGTGGATCCTGCATGCCCAGGCGCTCAACAATTTCGTCCCGCACGGGCGGGGACGCCGTTGCGGTCAGGGCCGCGACGGGCGGGTTCCCAAG
Organism: Paenarthrobacter sp. PAE-2; assembly: GCF_026013155.1. NCBI lineage: Bacteria > Bacillati > Actinomycetota > Actinomycetes > Micrococcales > Micrococcaceae > Paenarthrobacter > Paenarthrobacter sp. PAE-2. The sequence continues at coordinate 12,394 of NZ_JAPDNV010000042.1, forward strand.
GCTTTCACGGACGTTGCCGAGGTTGAGGTAGTCGGGCCGGAAGTCGTGTCCCCAGGATGAAACGCAATGGGCCTCGTCCACTACCAGCAGGGTGAGATCCGCCCGCGCGATCCGCTCCACCGTCTCCTGCTTGGCCAACTGCTCGGGAGCCAGGAAAAGATAGACCGTCTTCCCGGACTCCACCGCATCCCATGCGGCTTCCACGTCCGCGTCGCTGTGGGCCGAGTTGACCGCGACGGCGGCGCCCTCGCCCAGGTGCCTGTTGAGGCCCTCCAGCTGGTCTTCCTGCAAGGCGATCAACGGAGAAACCACGACGGCGGGTCCCCCGGTTCGGCCCTGCAGTTTCTGCTGCTGCTGGTGCAGGTACAAGGCGGCGACCTGGTAGGTGGCGGACTTGCCATATCCGGTGGGCATCACGGCAAGGACGTCGCGTCCTTCGGCGAGCGCGCTCATGGCGGCCAGTTGCCCATCCCTGAGTGCATCCAGCGAGAAGGACTCGGCCGCGAGCGCGGCCAGGGCTGATTCGTCCGACATGGTGTAAAGCTCCGCACCCTAGTACCTGCGGCCGCGTTGCTTGAGCCGGGGGAAATCCAGCCTAGCGCGACCATGTCCACAACACTCAATCAATGCTTGCGGACCGAATAATAAGCATGCTTAGCTTATCCTGTTGCGCGCAAAGCCGCCGTCAACGCGCACATTGGCACCATGGCTACGGGGTTGCGAACGGGGAGGATCGTCATGCCGCTATCGGATCAGGAGCGCAAGGTCTTGCAGGAGCTGGAGCGCGAGCTCTTCATCCAGGATCCCGCGCTGGCCAAACAACTTGAAACGGGCATCCCATCCGAGCCCGCACCTGCCCCCAAGGCCCTGAACGTCATCGCGGCAGCACTCGGCTTGGCGCTCATCCTGCTGGGGATCCCCATCCACCCATCGCCGCTCGGACTGCTCGGCTTCACGCTGATGGTGACGGGAATCGTCAGCCAGTGGATGGAACATCGCAGGTGGGCGGAAAGGCAGCGCACGGAACAGCGCAGGGCAAGAAGCCGCCGTCACGCCTGACTACCCTCCGGGGCGAGCGTCCGCATCCCGCACTTGCGACCACTCCCGACCTTGCATAGGCTGAAAACCATAAGCCTACTTAGTAATTCATTGCAGGCTTGCCCGTGTTCCACGCAATACCAGGAGGACCGACCATGACTGATCAGTACACGTTCCGAAACCCGGTCACAGCATACGAGCACATTTCACCGCCCAAGCAGCACCAGCCGGAACCGGGACTGGATGCGGAACTCACCCCCAAGGCCGATCTCGGCGAAGACTCTTACCGCGGGACCGGACGTTTGGAGGGCCGCAAGGCAATTGTCACGGGAGCCGATTCCGGCATCGGGGCGGCAACGGCCATCGCCTTCGCCCGGGAGGGTGCCGACGTCGTTCTTTCCTACCTGCCGGAAGAAGAGGAAGATGCCTCGCGCATCGCCGGCATCATCGAGGCAGCCGGCCGCAAGGCCGTGAAGGTGCCGGGCGACCTCAAGGATTCGGCAACCTGCCGCGACGTGGTGGACGCAGCAGTGTCCGCCTTGGGCGGGATCGACATCCTGGTCAACAACGCGGGCAAGCAAGTGGCGCAGGAAGAACTCGGGCAAATCAGCGATGAGCAGTTCGACCACACCATCAAGACCAACGTCTACGCAATGTTCTGGCTGACCAAGGCAGCCCTCCCCCACCTGCCCGCGGGATCCACGATCATCAACACCACGTCCATTCAGGCCTACAATCCGTCACCCACCCTGGTGGACTACGCCACGACGAAGGCCAGCATCAACAACTTCACCAAGGGCCTCGCCCAGCAGCTGGCTCCCCAGGGCATCCGAGTCAACGCCGTGGCGCCGGGCCCCATCTGGACTCCGCTCCAGGTCAGCAGCGGCCAGCCCAAGGAGGCCCTGCCCGAGTTCGGGAAGGACACTCCCCTGGGACGTGCCGGCCAGCCGGCTGAACTCGCACCGGCCTATGTCTTCCTCGCCTCGCCCGAATCCAGCTACGTCGTCGGCGAGACCCTGAATGTCAACGGCGGCAGCCCCACGCCATAACCTGCCCCGCTGCGTGGGCCACAGCGGACCACGGCGACGGCGACGCTCCCACGGCGGGGGCGTCGCCGTCGATTTTTGTTGACGCAGTTATGGCGCCGGGAGGAACCCGACGGGTAGCTTTGGGTTTGTTCCCCGACTCGTCGCGGCGGAGGTACTGCCGATGCAAGGCCTGAGCATGTCACTGCTGGTGATCGCTTCCCTTGCAATCCTGGCGCCCTTGCTGGTCCGGGCGTTGGACCGGGTCATCAAAGTCCCCCTGGTGGTCTTCGAGATCCTGTTGGGCATGCTGCTGGGCCCGGCCGTCCTGGGATGGGTTCAATCGGTGGAATTCACCGACACCTTGGCGGATTTCGGACTGGCCATGCTGTTTTTCGTGGCCGGCACGGAGATCGACTTCAGCCTCATCCGCGGCCGGCCTGCCGCGCGGGCAGGCATCGGCTGGGTCATCTCCCTGGCGGCCGGAATCGGCGCGGGCCTCATCCTCGGACCCGGTTTGGAGGCGGCAGTCATCATCGGCGTCGCGCTCTGCTCCACGGCGCTGGGCACGCTGCTGCCCATCCTCCGCGACGCGGGCGAGTCCCGGACTCCCCTGGGCATCGCGGTGACTGCCCTTGGCGCCGTGGGGGAATTCGGTCCCCTCGTGGCCATCTCCTTGTTCTTCAGCGGTAAACAGTTGGGTCCGGCCACGGCAGTACTCCTGGGCTTTATTGTCCTGACCGGCCTTGCAGTCTTCCTCGCCTCCCGTTCCCGCCACAAATTCCTGCACGCGCAGGTCACCAGGACTCTTCACACCAGCAGCCAGTTCGCGGTGCGCTCCATCATGTTCATCCTCACCGTCCTGGTGGTGCTGAGCATGACCCTGGGCCTGGACATGCTGCTGGGTGCCTTTGCTGCAGGGATCCTGTGGAAGGTGGTCATCGCGCGGGCACCCGAACAGGACCGCAGCGTCATCGAGGCCAAAGTGGACGCCATTGCGTTTGGCTTCCTGGTCCCGATCTTCTTCATCGACACCGGAATCGACTTCGACCTCGGCGCACTGACCGCAGACCCCATGACCCTGGCGCTGGTGCCGGTGTTCCTCATCCTGTTGCTGGTGGTCCGGGGCCTGCCCTCGATGCTTGCCGCACCACGGCATTCCACTTTTGCCGGTAAACGCGCCGTTGCCCTGTTCGGCGCAACAGGCCTGCCGATCATCGTTGCGGTGACGGGGATCGGGCAGGACACCCACCTGATCTCCAACGGGATCGCTTCCGCGCTGGTCGGCGCCGGGATGCTCTCAGTGTTGCTCTTCCCGATGCTCGCGTTGCGGCAACGCGCACCAGTTACCGCCCCGCGCCCCCGAAAGCACTGGCGCGAACGGCGTTAGCGGTTGCGACGAAGCCCCGGACACGGACGTGTGCTGTTCAGTTCCCGGCTGCGAACGAGGCAACGAGGAGTCCCAGCGGCAGTGGCGCCTCGCCGTCGGGCAGTGCCTCAACCAACAACCTTGCATACCGGACCTTGTTGCCACTGCGGCCGCCGAAGAATCTCCGCAGTTGGTCCGTCACCGGGCGGTCCCGGAGCGACGGTTGACGCTGCAGGAGCCGGAACGATGCCAATTCGCCCTGTTCTTCAATGACATTCAGGACGTTCTCCGTTCCAAGGGCACGGATGAGTTCGTCTTCCAGGTCCTCGTGGCAGACGTGGAACCCAAGTTCCGCCAACGTTCCGGGACCGATGCCCGCACGGCTCAGCGCCCTGGCAATGCCAGGAGATTCGCCTGCATCGCACAACCCCAGGAGCCTGTGGTCTGCGCCGCTGGGCCCATAACGGTCCAGAAAGTGGATGATGCTGGTGGCGCCGCCCATGGGTACCACCGTGACGCCCTCTGCCGCCAGGTCATGGCCAAGCTTGGCGGCCAGCGTCTCCACGGCCACCTTGTCGCTTTCACCTTCCACCAGCACAGTGGTCTGCATAGAGCCAGTATGCATGCCGCGGCAACGCCCCGGCACGCCGTGATGACGCCTGCCCCCGAATACGGAAAACCCCTCTTTCCGGTGGTGGTCCGCCGGGAAAGAGGGGTTAGTGGAGCCCCCTGCCGGATTCGAACCGGCGACCCCCTGTTTACAAGACAGGTGCTCTGGCCAACTGAGCTAAGGAGGCGCGATGAACGATGCCAGCCTGTGCTGGACACTCGCTAAAGAACGCTAGACAAGGTTAGCCCAGACCCTCCCCCACAAGGAAATTCAAGGCCGGACAAGCCCTGCCTGGAGACGACGGCGGCCGGTTCACCTTTCTGCGAAAGGTGGACCGGCCGCCGTCGTATTTGACTGAAAATCAGCCCTTCGCGCTGATAGCCGCTTGGATCTCTGCGTTAAGGTCGGTGGACCCGTCCCACTGCTTGCCGTCGACAAAGACGGTAGGCGTGCCGGTGATTCCGATCGCGGCAGCTTCCTGCGTGGCGACCTTCACGTACGGGCGGAACTCCTTGTTATCCACGCAGGAATCGATATTGGCGGCTCCCACTTCAGTGGCCATGGCCTTGAGGTCCTTGTCGGAGATGCCTGCACCGCCTTCGGACGGCTGGCGCTCGAACAGGAGGTTGAAGAAGTCGGCGTACTTCTCCGGCGAGGTGTTCACGACGCAGGCGGCAGCGTTCGCGGCGCGGGAGGAGTAGTTGGTGGTGGACTGCTGGTCCAGGAAACCAAGCGGCCGGTACTCAAGGGAGATCTTGCCTTCGTTGCGCAGGTTGGTCAGCGATTCACCGTAAGTGGTTTCGAAGCGCTTGCAGACCGGGCAGATGAAGTCGATGTAGGCAACAACCTTGACGGGCTTGCCGGCTTCCGCCTCGGCGCCTGGAGCGGCCACGGTAGCCGGCTTGGTGGTCAGCGGAGCCGGGACATCGGCCACGTTCACCGTGGCGGGCTCCGACTTGACTACTTCGTTGTTGGCCAACAGCGTCACGCCGCCGTGGACGTTGCCGTTGGCGGGGGTGGGGCCGCTGTCCGCGATCGGGGCGCTGTTCTGGATGTTCTGGACCACCACGAGTGCGATGATCACGAGGATCGCCACGACGGCAACCACGATGCCCCAGCCAATCAGGAGCTTGTTGCGCTTCTCCTTCTTAAGCTGTTCTTCGCGGATCTTGCGCGCTTGTTCGCGGGCCTGGGCTGTGCGCTCGGCCTTGGACAGGCGTGGTTCGTTTGCGGGACTCATCAATTCCTCGTGGTTACTCGACGTCGAAGTGGCAACGGGGCCAGTTTACGGGAGCAAACCTGAAGGTTTGCCGCACACCCAACCGCCCGGTTGTTGAACGATCAACCGCCCCTGAAGATTCCGCCGGTAGGCTGGGAAGCGAGTCACAGCAACCCCAGGGGGCAGTAATGCAGGATTTGGCAAGCGAAAAACTCACGACGGAACAGGGCGTTAGGGCCTCACCAACGCAGAAGCCCACGGCGAGCACGTTCGATTTCATGGTGGTGTCCAACCGCCTGCCCGTGGACCGTTACAGCAACGACGGCGACACTAACGGCGGTGACGGCTGGCGCCGGTCCCCCGGCGGCCTCGTGACCGCACTGGCGCCCATGATGACGAAATCCGACGGCGCATGGGTCGGGTGGCACGGCGCCCCGGACGAGACAGTGCGTCCTTTCAGCCACGAAGGCATGGACCTCGTCCCGGTCCAGTTGAGCAGCCACGAAGTGGAGCTCTACTACGAGGGATTCTCCAATGCCACCATCTGGCCGCTTTACCACGACGTTATCGCGCCGCCGGAATTCCACCGGACATGGTGGGACTCCTACCGCCAGGTGAACAAGAAGTTCGCCGACGCCGTCATCCGCCATGCCGCGGACGGGGCCACGGTGTGGGTGCAGGATTACCAGCTGCAGCTTGTCCCCAGGCTGCTCCGGGAAGCCCGCCCGGACTTGAAGATCGGCTTCTTCAACCACATTCCTTTCCCGCCGCCGGAAATCTTCGCGCAGTTGCCGTGGCGGCGCGAGATCATTGACGGCCTGCTCGGCGCCGACCTCCTCGGCTTCCAGCGCCCGAGTGACGCCGGCAACTTCATGCGGTCAGCCCGCCGCTTCCTTGGCGCAAGCGTCAAGCAGCAGCAGGTCCACGTCAAGGGACAGGACGGCCAGGTCACGCACATTGCCCGCGCCCAGGCGTTCCCCATCTCGATCGACGTGGACCAGATCCGCCAGCTCGCCACGCGGCCGGACATCATCGAGCGGGCCCGGCAGATCCGCAAGGACCTCGGCGATCCCAAGACCATCCTGCTGGGCGTGGACAGGCTCGACTACACCAAGGGCATCGGGCACAGGCTGAAGGCCTTCGAGGAACTCCTGGCCGACGGGCACATCAAGGTTGAAGACGCCACCCTGATCCAGGTGGCAAGCCCCAGCCGGGAACGCGTGGAGCAGTACCGCCTCCTGCGGGAAGAAATCGAAGGCACGGTGGGCCGGATCAACGGCACCTACGACACCATCCAGAACACGGCCGTCCGCTATCTGCACCACAGCTACCCCGTGGAAGAGATGGTGGCCCTCTACCTGGCGGCCGACGTCATGCTGGTCACGGCCTTGAGGGATGGCATGAACCTGGTGGCCAAGGAGTACGTCACGGCCCGCTCCGAGGATGACGGAGCCTTGGTCCTCAGCGAGTTCGCCGGCGCTGCCGACCAGTTGAAGCAGGCCTTGCTTGTTAATCCGCACGACATCGACGGGCTGAAGTCATCGATCCTGCGGGCCATCAAACTGGACCCCAAGGAAGCCCGCCGCCGCATGAAGCTGATGCGCAAGCAGATCCTTGACCACGACGTCGACCACTGGTCCGCGGACTTCCTGGCTGCGCTCAAGGAAAAGGTGGTGCGCGATGACAGCTGAGCAGACCCCCCTCTCCCTGGCGCCGGAGCTGCTCGACGCGGTCCGCCGCGTCGCCGATACGGAACACCTGCTGGTTGCCCTCGACTTCGACGGCACGCTTGCCCCGATCGTCGACCATGCGTCGGACGCACGCCCGCTTCCCCGGTCGGCTGCGGCTTTGGAGCAACTCGCCGGGCTTCCGCGCACGACGACGGCACTCATCTCGGGACGCGCTCTGGACAGCCTGCGCGCGGTCGCTTCCCCGCCGGAAACGACGCTTCTGATCGGAAGCCACGGGGCGGAAGTCTGGATGGGAGAAGGGTCCCTCGGACTGGAACTGGATGACGAGCAGCGGCAACGCCTGGCTTCGGTGCGCGAGGTGCTCGCCGGCATCGTCAACGTCGCTCCCGGCACGTTGCTGGAAGACAAGCCGGCAGGCGTGGTGCTCCACACCCGGCTGGCGGACGACGACGTGGCCGAGGACGCTGTCCAGGCCGCCCGCCTGGAATTGCAGGACCGTCCGGGGGTGTACTTGAAATCCGGCAAACGGGTGCTGGAAACCTCAGTGATCCAAGCGTCCAAGGGCGAGGCCGTGGAGTTCCTCCGCCAGGCCACCGGAGCCACCGCGGTCCTGTTTGCCGGTGACGACGTCACGGACGAGGACGCGCTGGGCAGGCTCCTGCCCGGGGACGTCGGCATCAAGGTCGGCCTGGATTTCACGCAGGCAGCGTACCGGGTGGAAGCTCCGGTACATGTGGCCGAACTCCTGGAAGCGCTGCTCCGGGAACGACGCCGCGCCGTTGGCTCCGCATGAATCGCGAACAGAATTTCATGTGATCTTCCTAACAGTTCGACAGTTCGTCAAAAAGTCTGACATACTCTCGTATGTGACGTGACGCACAGCATCGTGCGGCGCCACGGGCGACTCCTCGGCTCCGGCCGGGGAGTTTCAACTGAAAAACAAGAACCATTCACTACGGATCGTCCGGCACGTACCTGCCGGTGAAGGGATTGATAACTGTGGCAACAGTTACTTTTGACAACGCTACGCGTCTGTACCCGGGCACTGATAAGCCCGCCGTCGATAAGCTGAACATCGACATCGCCGATGGCGAATTCCTGGTCCTCGTTGGACCCTCCGGTTGCGGTAAGTCCACTTCCCTGCGCATGCTCGCAGGCTTGGAGGACGTCAACGCAGGCCGCATCCTGATCGGCGACCGCGACGTCACCGACGTTCCGCCGAAGGACCGCGACATCGCGATGGTTTTCCAGAACTACGCGTTGTACCCGCACATGACTGTTGCCGACAACATGGGCTTCGCACTGAAGATCGCCGGCGTCTCCAAGGAAGAGCGCGCAGAGCGTGTCCGTGAAGCCGCAAAGCTTCTTGACCTTGAGCAGTACTTGGACCGCAAGCCGAAGGCCCTCTCCGGTGGTCAGCGCCAGCGTGTTGCCATGGGCCGCGCAATCGTCCGTAACCCGCAGGTCTTCCTCATGGATGAGCCGCTTTCCAACCTTGACGCCAAGCTCCGTGTCCAGACCCGTACCCAGATCGCGTCCCTGACCCGCCGCCTCGGCGTCACCACCGTCTACGTGACGCACGACCAGGTCGAGGCAATGACCATGGGCGACCGCGTCGCAGTGCTGAAGGACGGCCTCCTCCAGCAGGTCGACACCCCGCGCAACCTGTACGACCGCCCGCAGAACGTCTTCGTTGCAGGCTTCATCGGCTCCCCCGCCATGAACCTGCTGGAACTGCCGGTTGTTGACGGCGGCGTCCAGTTCGGCGGCACGGTCTACCCCGTTCCTCACGATGTCCTCGATGACGCTTCGGGCAAGACCGTCACGGTCGGTACCCGTCCGGAAGACCTCGAGACCGCTCCTCAGGGCGAAGGCCTCCAGGTTGAGGTGGACGTAGTGGAAGAGCTCGGAGCCGACGCTTACGTCTACGGCCACACCACCCTCGACGGCAAGAGCCACGACATCGTGGCCCGTGTTGACGGCCGCCGTCCTCCGATGAAGGGCGAGTCCATCTTCGTCCGTCCGCAGTCCGGCCACGTGCACCTGTTCGACACCAAGACCGGCCTCCGCCTGGGCGACTAATCCCCACCGACCCCCTAGCCTCGCTTCGCTTCGGCCAGGGAACCCTGTCGGTGTGGGCCCACAACCCAACCACCTGAAGTAGCGATAACGGCCCGACCCCCGCGTCGGGCCGTTACCGCTTTAACCCGCCCCGTAGCGGCAACGGACCAGAAGGAGAACGGCATGAACGTCACGGAACTCCTCATCCCCAAGCCTGTGCACGTCGCCGTCCTGGATGGCCGGGCTTTCACCTTGGGCGGCGCCACCCGGATCTCCGCAACCGGCGCCGCCGTGCCGGTTGCCGGGCACCTCTCGCCATTCCTGCGTCGCGCTACCGGCCACGAACTTCCGCTGGTCAGCGATTTCCGGCCCGGTGACGTGGCACTGCAGCTGACAAGAACGTTCGACGGCGGCCCTGAGGCTTACGCCCTGACCGTCACCGACGCAGGCGCACGGGTCCGGGCTGATACACCGGCCGGGCTGTTCAACGGCATCCAGACCCTCCGCCAGTTGTTCGACCCCGCCATCGAAGCCCCGCCGGCCGGGCCCGCGGGAAACTCGGACAGGCAACGCGACTGGACGGTCCCCGCCGTCGAAATCAAAGATGCTCCCCGCTTCCGGTACCGCGGTTTGATGCTTGACGTTGCGCGCAGTTTCTTCACCGTTGCCGAGGTCAAGGAACAAATCGATGTCATGGCGCAGCTCAAGTTCAACGCCTTGCACCTGCACCTGACGGACGACCAAGCATGGCGCATCGAGATCCATGAACCGGAGAACAACCCCTACGGGCTGGAGTACGCCAACCTCACGGCAGTGGGCGGGGCCGTGAACCACCCCGGCGTTGGCCTCACGCCCGGTCGGACTGGTTTCTACACCCAACAGGACTACCAGGACATCCAGGCCTATGCAGCGGCCCGCAACATCACGGTGGTTCCCGAGATCGACCTCCCGGGCCACGTCAACGCAGCATTGGCAGCCGTGCCCCGGCTCAACCCTGATGGCGTGGCCAAACCCATGAACGCCACGGGTGAGGTGGGGTACTCCACGCTGGACGCAGACATTCCCGCCACCTACGAGTTCGTCAGCGAGGTCTTGGGGCAGGTTGCCGCCATCACGGATGGCCCGTACCTGCACATCGGCGGGGACGAGGCCCACGTGACCGGCCATGAAAACTACCTCGCCATGGTCCGGGATTTCGCCAGGATCGGCGCCGCCACCGGCAAGACCGTGGTGGGCTGGAATGAGGCGGCCGAAGCGGATCTGCCGGATGGAAGCGTGGTGCAGTACTGGTTCGGAGACTTCGGGCAAGTACTGAACAAGGCCGAACAAGGTACTGCCAAGGTCATCATGTCTCCTGCCGACCGGACGTACCTGGACCAAAAGTACGATTCCACCAGCCCCATCGGACTGTCCTGGGTTGACGGCGGCCCTTTCACCTGGTCCGAGTACTACCAGTGGAACCCCGCCCAAGGCGGCCTTGAAGACCAGCACATCCTCGGCGTCGAAGGTCCCCTATGGACCGAAACCGTCCGCGGCAACCGCCAGGCCTACTGGCTGCTGTACCCGCGTGCGGTTTCCCTCGCGGAAGTGGCGTGGTCGCCACAGGAGGCCAGAAGCCTTGGTGACTTCCGACGTCGGCTGGGCGGCTTCGGCGAGCGGCTCGCCAACCAGGGGGTCACCTTCCAGCCGGCTGCCGACGTCGAATGGTCCGCCACACCGGCCGATCCCTTCACTGAACCGAACAACACCACCGAATACGGAACAATTGAGGCATGAGCGAGCAAAACGGAGCCCAGTGGCACGACGAACCTACCGACTACGGGCAGATCGGCAAGCTCCCACGGAAGGAAGCTGCGAGCGCGCAGGACTCAACCCCGCCTGCGAGCGTCATCGGTTCGCTCAACATCACCGCAGCAGCGGCCGATCCTGAGCTGCTGGACCTTCCCTGGCACATCGCCCTGGAGGACTGGCCGGCTGAATTCCTGGCAGCACTCCCCCGCGGTATTTCCCGCCACATTGTCCGGTTCGCGCACCTTGGCGGCTCCGTCATAGCCATCAAGGAAACCTCTGAGCACGTGGCCCGGCACGAATACCACATGCTCCGGAAGCTGGCCCGGCTGGACGTCCCCTGCGTTGAGCCGGTGGCGGTCATCACCGGCCGGACGACGGCGGACGGCAAACCGCTGAACCCCGTGCTGGTCACCCGGCATCTGAAGTTCTCCATGCCGTACCGCGCACTGTTCTCCCAGATGCTCCGCAAGGACACGCTGACCCGCCTCATCGATGCACAGGCGCTGCTTCTGGTCCGCCTTCACCTCATCGGTTTCTACTGGGGCGACGTGTCGCTCTCCAACACCCTCTTCCGCCGCGACGCCGGTGCATTTGCCGCCTACCTCGTGGACGCTGAAACCGGTGAGCTGTACCCGGACCTTTCCATGGGCCAACGCGAGTACGATCTGGAGATTGCCCGAGTGAATATTGCGGGCGAGCTCATGGATCTCCTGGACGGCGGCCTCATCGAGGAGAAAGTGGATCCCGTTGCTACCAGTGAATTGATCATGGACAGCTACCGGCGCCTCTGGGCCGAGCTGACGGAGAAGGAGTCCTTCGAACTCGGCGAACGCTGGCGGGTGGCGGCGCGTATCCGCAGGCTCAATGAGCTCGGCTTCGACGTCGAGGAATATGCCATCAAGACCACGGCGGATGGTTCCACCATCCAGCTGCAGCCCAAGGTGGTGGACGCCGGGCACCACCAGCGCCGGTTGCTGCGTTTGACCGGCCTGGACGCCCAGGAGAACCAGGCCCGCAGGCTGCTCAATGACATGGACCAGTTCCGCGCCGACAACAACCCGGAACTGGACGAGGAAATCAGTGCCCACGCGTGGGTCAGCCAGATTTTCGAACCAATCGTGCGGTCCATCCCCCGGGACCTGGCAGGGAAGCTCGAACCCGCCGAGGTAGTCCACGAGGTCCTCGAACACCGTTGGTACATGAGCCAGAAGCAGGACCGCCATATACCCCTGGCGGAGACGGTGCAGTCCTACATCGACACAGTCCTGCGGCACCGCCGTGACGAGGCCGCCATCATGCTGAACCCGGACACCGAGATGCTGAAGATCCTCGAAGTGGAAGTTGAAGAGTCCGGCCGGTACGACGAAGTGGAAGAGTACCCCGACGCCGACGACTGAGGCCCCGGAAGGAACGCACGGCGCCCTCCGGGCACCTATGGTTCCAGGGTTTCCGCGAGCCCGGCCAACACGGGCTCGCGGCCCAGTTCTATGTGGGAGTAGGCCAGCGAGTAAGCGAGCTCGGGACGGCCGTTGAGGATCGCGTTGCACAGCTGGGTGTGTTCTTCGCGCTGGAGTTCGTTGCTGCGGTTGTGCGCCAGGCCGAAGATCCAGCGCATGCGTCCAAACAAGGGCTTCACGGACTCCATCAGAAGGCGGTTGCCGGAGAGGCGGACGATCTCCGCGTGCAGTTCCGCGCTGATGAGGACGACGTCGTCGGTCCGGTCCTCATCGATGGCAGCCTTGGATGCTTCCATGAGTTCCCCGAGGCGGCCGCCGTCGCCACCCTCGGCAACGCGGGCGGCCGCTTCCCTGGCGGCAAAGGTTTCCAAGCACAGGCGGACGTCGAAGAGCTCATTGACATCCGTCAGGGTGAGTTGGCGTACCACCGCGCCGCGGCGCGGGAAGGTGGCCACGAACCCGTCTTGTTCCAGCCGCTGGATGGCCTCCCGGACGGGGATGCGCGAGACGCTGTACATGTCCGAGAGTTCACGTTCCCGCAGCCGGGAACCCTGGGCGAAGGACCCTGACACGATGCCTTCGAGCACCAGTTGGTATACGTACTCCGCGCGGGCCTCGTCATCGCGGACGTTGCCGTTTTCCGGACCAGCCTCTGCCACTGTGGAACTCCCCTTCATGCAGGCGCCCAACCGAGTTCGCCGGACGGCACCGGTCAGCGCTCCAACCGAGCATACACGGGTGGAAACAGCTCGTCCGCAGGCCGCTTCAGGGTATCGCGCTGCGTGTAGCCGGCACGCATCTTGTCGAAGAGTTCCTGCCCCCCGGGTGCGCCAGTAGTCGAGGTCGACGCCCTCGATCAGCCCGTCTGCCATGATGGTGCGCCCGGCTACCACCGAGAGGATGGCTTGACGCGCCGGGCCATTGAGGGTCAGGGTGCGGAGGGGGTCATCGTGCACGCCGTCACGGATGTCGTCGAGCGCGAACGCAACCATATCGGCCTGCGCACCGGGCTGGAGCCGCCCCAGATCGTTCCGGCCCAAGGCACGTGCCCCGCCGAGCGTCGCCGCGTCCACATATCCGGCGAGGTCACCGGCGTCGTTCCTTCCGGTGAGGATCTTGGCCAGCTGGACACCGGCATCGATGCCCCGGATGAGGTCCGGCGGAAACGAGTCGGTGCCCAGTGAGATGTTCACGCCGGCGGCTTTGTAGTCGTTGCAGGAGTCCAGCGTGCTCCCGTAGCGCATGGACGTGAGCGGGCAGTGGATGATACTGGCTCCGCTCGAAGCCAGTCGTTGGAGATCTCCCCTGTCCTCTCCGTACACGGCCGGGTTGCGGTCGCCCGCCGTAGACCCGCACGACGTTCACGCCTGAGCGGTACGCCGGGCCCTTGGAGGGTCAGATGGGGGCGGGTTCGCTGTTCAAGCAGTTCCTTGGCACCTACTCGGCGCTGGCGGTGGGAGCATCGTCCAAGGGAGTCCACCACGTCGCGGGAGGTGTCACTTTGAAACGCCGCCCGGTCACGCTGTTGGGCGTAATCCTGATGAACTGGTCCTTCTGGCCTGCTTCCCAGGGGAACAGCAGGAGTCCGATGGTATCCAGGACGTCCTGCGTCAATTTCACTGCGGACGCCCGCCCTTTGGCCACCACGCTCCAGGCGACGCCGGTGTCAGGGTTGACTCCGTCCGCCTCAATGGCCACCGGAGTATCGCTGAGTGCGGCGTGGAGCTTGGTGCCTTCCCCTGTTCGGAACACCAGGCTTCCGTGGTCAACTTTGTAGTTGACGGGGAAGATGTCCGGGTGGTCGTCCACCCACACGGCCAACCGGCCAACGGAAACTCCCCGCAGGAGTTCCCAGCATTCGTTCACTTCAAGGATTTCGGTCGCGGAGCTTGGTTTGTTGGTCCCAGGTGTGTTCATACGCCGAGAATACGCTGGGCACCGGGCCGCGACCAGCAGCTTTACGGAACAAGCTCAGGTGTGGAGCTTTGGCCCGGGTTGTCCTTCGCGGTTGCTTTGGGGGTTTCAATGCTCACCAGCGGCCCGCGAATCGCCAGGTATCCGGCTGCCGCCAAGACCAGCGCTTCACCCGCCATCGCCAGGAAGGGAGCCTCCCAGCCGCCCGTCCAAGTGTGCAGCAGCCCTGCAGCAAGGGGGCCCAAGGAGGCCAGGGCAAAGCCGAAGCCCTGGCTCATCGCGGAAAGCCGGCCGGCTGTCAGCGGTCCCGCTGAACGTATGACCACCAAGGCCATGGCCAGCCCGAAGCCGGCACTCTGGACTACGCCCAGCACGCCGACCATGAGGAACTGGGCCCCGGACGGAGCTACCAGGACACCGATGAGCGCCACTGCGACGGAAAGGCCCAAACCTGGTCCCAAAACCCGAAGCACTTTGGGCCTGCCGGCCAGGACAGGAGCCAGCAGGCTCGCCGGAAGGCCGGCCAGGCTGAACCACGCCAGCAACGCTGCGGCATCCGCGGAGGAGAGTCCCTCGGAGACAAGGAAAACGGCCAGCCAGGACGTGATGGCGAAGTAGAGCATTGCCTGCAACCCGAAGAACGCTGTCACGGCCCAGGCCGTGCGCTGCTTACGCAGTGGAACAACAGCACTGGGCACGACAGCGTTGGGCGCGACAGCCGGCGACGGCGAATCCGGCGTCAGCGCCGCAGCTTCCCCGGCCGCCGAGGCGGCATTCCCCGCCGAGGTGGCATTCCCCGCTGAGGTGGCCTTGCCCGCTGCGGCCGGTGCCGACGTCGGGCCTCCTCCCGAGCGCTGTATCAGGAAGGCGCCCAACAGAGCGGGCACGGACCACACGGCGAGTGCCCAGCTGAGGCTGCCGCCCAAGGCGTGTTCCAAGGGCCGGACGAGTCCGGCGCCCAAGGCTGCACCGAGTCCAAACCCCATGGTGCAGAGGCCCGTCCACCAGCCCGTGCCTCGGTTGGTCTTGACGATCTGGGGAACCAACACGCTGGCCGTCATGATCGCCATGCCGCACAGGAAGGTTCCGGGCAAAAGGAGCACCGGGACCGTAGCCCGCACAATGAGCGCCGCAGCCAGAACCAGCAGGGCGACTGCCACGGCGCGCCCAGCGCCGAGACGCCGGGCCAGCCAAGGCCCGATAGGCCCTGATACGCCGAAGGCAAGGACCGGGAGCGTGCCCAGGAGGGGCAGCCATTGCGGACCCAGCTGGAAGGCATCCTCGAGCTGGTTCATCACTCCGGCGATCGTGGTGATAGCTGGCCGGAGGTTGATGGACACCAGCACCAGGGCCAGCAGCACCATGACCGTCTTCAGTCTTGGACCGTGTCCCTGTACGGCTCGGCGCTTTTCTCCCACGTCCATCCCCTCATTGGCGTTTTGGTATACCAAAGTAGAATAGGATGTAATGATGTCAAAATAAACCGCTGATAAAGCGGGGCTAAACATGACCGAAAACGCCGATCGAGATTATTGGAATACCAAAAGCCCTATATGGTTATATGGCCTTCCCGGGGTTCAGGATCCCTGCCGGGTCGAACAGCTCCTTGATCCTGCGCTGCAGTTCACGCACAGGTTCAGGCTGCTCCAGCCCCAGCCAACGGAGCTTGTATTGGCCTACTCCGTGTTCCCCGGTGATGGTCCCACCCATCTCCAGGCCTACCCGGATGGACTCATCCAGGGCCGCGTTGAGCCGCACCAAGGCGTCGGCGTCTGTAGTCTCGTCCACGCGGTCCATCCAGAACGTCGGATGCAGGTTGCCGTCGCCGGCGTGGGCTACCACTTTGAGCCGGACCCGGTGGCGGGCGGCCATGGTCTCGAGCGACGCGACGAACTCCACCAGCTTCGAGCGCGGAACGGCAATGTCCTCGCCCACGCGGAACTCGTCGTCGACCTCCACGCCGCGGCTGTTGCGGCGCAGCTCTACCAACATTTCCGCTTCCGCGCTGGCTTCCATGGTGACTGTAGCGCCGCCGTCGGCAAGGACCTGCCGGACCACAGCCGCCTCAGCGGCCGCCCCAAAGCCGTCGGTCTGAATCAGCAACAACGACTTCCCGCGCTTCTGCAGGTCCGAGCCGTGCAGTGCGTCCAGTTGCTCCAAGGTTCCGTTATCCAGCAACTCCATGATGGCCGGCTGCACCCGCGCTTTGCCGACCGCCAGCACCCCGGCAGCTGCGCTGCGGAAATCCTGGTAGAAAGCCGCAATGGTGTGGACCTCGTGGGGCAAGTACTTGAGGCGGACCGTCACACCCACCACTATCCCCAATGTGCCTTCAGAACCCACCATCAGCGCCGTGAGGTCATAGCCTGCCACGCCTTTGAACGTCTGGTGTCCGGTATGCAGGAGGGAGCCATCGGCAAGAACGACGTCCAAGGCAAGAACAGAGTCACGCGTCACGCCATACTTTGCACACCTCAGGCCACCGGCGTTCGTCGCCACGTTGCCGCCGATGGTGGACATCTTGTAACTCGCCGGGTCCGGCGCATACATGAGGCCGTGCGCAGCGGCAGCAGCGTTCAGGTCCGCGTTAATGACGCCGGGTTCGACGACGGCGGTCTCGTCATCCGGGTTCAGGTCAAGAATCCGGTTCATCCGTTCCAAGCTGAGGACGATGCAACCCCGCGTGGCGTGGGCTCCGCCCGATACGCCGGTACCGGCACCGCGTGCAACGATTGGAACCCTGTGGGCGGAGCACGTGCGGACAATGTGCTGGACGTCCTGAACCGATTCGGCCCATACGACGGCGAGTGGCAAGTGACGCTCGAGCAGCGGGCCTTGGTCTGCGGAGTAGACCGTCAGTGTTGCCTCGTCCTCGGCCAGCTGGGATGCTGCCAGGCCGGATCTCAGCTGTTCCACGAAATCCCGATCCTCCGGCGCCCGTACCGCCGAAGCTTTGTCCACGACTGCGCGGACTCTGATGCTTTCCTCCGTGGTTCCGGAAATAGCCGTTTCATCCGCCAAGGTCGGTGTTCCTTTCGCTCATGGTCAGCCGACGCTCCATGATCAGCTCACGTTTGGTCTTGTCCTGGGGGAAGGGCTTGGACTCCCCCGTCAGTGAGAAACCATGGCGTTGATAGAAAGACAGCGCGCGGGCATTGTCCTCGTGGACGCCGAGCTCCAGCACGTGGGCTCCCAAGTCATGGGCAGCTGCATCGCAGCACGCCACCAGCAGCTCGTCAGCCAAGCCCAGCCCCCGGTATTCCGGTGCCACGTAGACGCTGATCAACACTGCGTGTAGTGGATTCCCCGCCTTTTGCGGATGCGTCAGGGCTACGCGCATGAGGCCTCTGATCCGGCGGGCGGGGTTGTTTTCCTCCGCAATCAAGGTGACGCTACCGTCTCCCGACATCGCCTTGGCCCGTTCCTGCCACTGCGCATCGGTTTGCCGCCGCGCCGCATCCAGGCTCTCGATATACGCCATGGGAGTATCGGCCAGCATTTCCAATCGCACGGCCTTCACTTGCTGCCAGTCGCCGGCAGTGAGCCGTCTGATCCCGGCCGTGGATGCACCCGCGCTAGGCAACGGCTCCGCCCATGAACCGTGAGTAGTTTGCCAGGACGCCCGGCCATCCTTCAGCGTAGGATTCGCGCGTAGCTTTGGGGTCTTCAGCGCCCTCCCAACCATCGTGCATAAGGCGCACTTCAGTTCCCCCGTCAACGGCCCTGAAGGCTACCAGAAGCTCAGTGGACCAGAGCGGGGTGCTGGCAGGGTACCAACTGGTGTGGAAGGACATTGGGGGCTGCCAGTCGTCGATGGTGCCCCAGACCGACGTGCGGCCGTCCTCGGCTGTCTCGAGGATCATGTTCTCCTCAAATTCCACATGCGAGCCGGCGCCGTAAACGCTGTGTTCGGCCATGGGCCACCACAGGTGCGGGTGGTCCGTAAATCCCATGAATGCGTGCTGGATGGTGGTGGGCACCACGGTAGTGAATACCAACGGCTCTAGGTCCTCCCCGCCTGCGTTGGCCGGTGTGGAGTCAGACGTGGGGTGGCTGAAAAGACTTTCCATGACCACCAACTCTACCCGTGGTTCTTGGGGGTGGGTTTAAAATGCAGTGAGCCCCGACCGTCGTGGTCGGGGCTCACTGTGTAATTTATGTCCG
>NZ_JAPDNV010000043.1:0-30654 GCF_026013155.1 Paenarthrobacter sp. PAE-2
ACGGCAATCGACACCCTTCAATAATCAGGTGTTGCGATCACCGCATGATTCGAAGGGCTCAAAACGCGCACAAGTGCGACCTAGTTGGGTTTGCGGGGCGGGGCGGGGTTGGGCGGGGTTACTCGGGATTGCTTGGGGCGGCGGATTTGTTCCACGTCAGGCACACCTTGAAGTTGGAACCCGTGCTGGCCGAGGCAATGAACGCGCCGGCCTCGGCATGAAGATCAATCCCGAACTCCACACTCAGCTCATCCGGGCGGTTCTCCAGGCTCAGGAGTTCGTCGATGACGCCTTGGACCGCAGGCCTGACGTGCTCAAGTGCCCGCTGGAACGTCTGTTGGGCCCGGGCAAACACCCCCGAATGTTCGGCTGCGTGATCCCCGCCCCTCGTCACGAGGCTCCCGGCCGTGCTTGCCACCTCCACAACCACGGTGCCGCCGTCGTCCGTGGCGAATTCAACCAGGCGGCTCATGGCGCGTCCTTAACCGCAACGCCCATGCCCCGCACCCTGACCAAGCGTTGGGCGGTAACAATGAATGCGATGCCAACCCCGCACAGCAACACCAGATGCAGCAGCAACGGCAATGCCTGCGTCATGTACCAACTCACCATGAACACGCCTTTCCCTTGGATCCAGATGATGGGTTGCAGCACCGTGGGCAACAGCAGAAGCCAGGCCAACGTGTGCTGCGCGGGATATCGCATGGCCAGCACTCCGGCCCACAGCCCGAATCCT
This sequence comes from Paenarthrobacter sp. PAE-2, assembly GCF_026013155.1. Taxonomy (NCBI): domain Bacteria; kingdom Bacillati; phylum Actinomycetota; class Actinomycetes; order Micrococcales; family Micrococcaceae; genus Paenarthrobacter; species Paenarthrobacter sp. PAE-2. The sequence goes on from NZ_JAPDNV010000043.1 coordinate 737, forward strand.
GCAACCGCAAAACTGCCCACGACGGCGGCTGCCTCCACCGTGTAGTTGAGCCCGGCCAGCCCGAACACACCTTGCGAAACCACCAACCCGGTCATCGCCAACCGCCCCTGCGCTGTGTGGTCCGGGAGCCCGGCGATGACAAGGAGCAGATAGCCGAACGCCGTGACGACGCCGTAGAGGGTGCGGAGCACAATGTCGCCCCCGTTGTCCTGCCAGGAGTTCTGGTCGAACCAGATGAAGAACACCACGAACCCGGCCCCCAGCCCGCCGGCGGTTGCCAGTGCTGCCCCCGCCCACGCGATGGTGGTGCCGGCGAGCGGCAGGTGCGGCCGCGGGGCCGCTTTCCAGAGAGGTTCGTCAGAGCCCGACGGCGGCACTTGGCCGGGTGCCTTCGCTTTGGTCGGGGCGGTGGCTTGCTTCTTCGGGGCTGGTAGATCGTAGGCGGTGTAGGAGCCGTGTTCTTCCTCCGCGTCGGCCTCCGGGACGTTTTTATTGAGCTCAGCCTTCGCTGCCGTGGTGAGTCCGTCCGGATCTGCAGCACCCGGATCAAGGGTCCTGAGCTCCTTGGCGACATCAATGACCGCCTCCCACGAACCCTTGGAGTGGTGGTAGCGGAGTTCTCCTTGGAGGTCGGAGATGCGTTGCTTGCGCTCGCAGCCTTCCTTGCGGCGGGAAGCGTCCGGGTAGTAAGGGCTGTTCAACACCTTCGCGAAGCCTTCTGCCGCCGCGATCCAGTCCCCGGATTCCTCCGCAGCCAGGGCTTCCCGGTAGGCCCGTTCTTCGCTGAGCCGCTTGCTTGCTGAGTCCCTAAGCGCCGCAGCATCCCTGTAACCGGGTTCCAAAGTCAGGAGGTCGTTGAAGGATTCAAGGGCTTGTTCGTAGTGTTTGGCCCGCAACTCGGCCGATGCCTCCACATACAGGGCACGCAGTTGCGCCCTCCGGCGGATCTGGTCCGTGTCGTTGTCACCGGTTGATGCCCGCCCCGGTGTGCTTTCCGGCAATGGTGACGTGGTTGCGGGACCCGGGGAGTCGGCTGGTACGGGGATGGCGGCATAGGCAGCGGGCGCCGAGGCGGGCTGGCCGCCTGAGGCCGTTGCCGGCGTCGTACGTTCCGCTTGGATGCGACCGCGCGGGGTGCCCTGCAGGGAAAACAGCTGCGTTGAACCGCCGCGGACGTACAGGGCAGGCGTCACCCATTCGAGAGTGCCGTCCGGGCTGGCCATGACGGAGATGCGCCCGATGCGGGCGGCCTCATCCACTGTGCGGCCGTTGGCGATGGCCGCATAGAAGCCGTGTGCAAAGGCGATGGCGGCGGAGTCGCTGATGGCGAACTGCATGGCAGCCACCGCTCCGATGCCGCTCCTGACCAAGGCAGACGCGGTGCCGGAGAAGAGATCCGTCTGGCCCATCTCGCCCGAGGAGCACGAATTCAACACCACCAGCCGTGGCCGGGGTGCGGCAACGCTCAGGAGGGCCATCAACCTGACGGCGCGGACCATGGCGGCGCGGCCATCGTTGCCGACCAGCGCGATGCGGCCCTCGTCGGTACGGGAGTCATAGTCGCCGTGTCCAACGAAATGGACCACATGCCACGGACCGGCGAGGAGCATGGACTGGATGTCGTCCCAGGTGCCGCTCCTGGTCCAAACGAGTTCCACCCGGCCCTCCTCCGCAGGACCGGCCAAGGCCTGGGTGAGGTGGTCCTTCTCAGCCTGGACATCAAGGGCGGGGAGGTCGCGGGGCGAGGCGACGATACCCAGGATCCGCAGCGGCGGGGCGACGTCCAGCGGGTTCTGGTGGTAATCCGGGGCGGGGATGTGCCGCAGCAGGGGCTCCGTCTGGCAGAGGTAGGTTTCCGTTTCGGGGTCGAACAGGGTTTCCCAGGGCATGGTGGCCAGTTCGGGGGCGGCCAGCCGCAGGACCACGCGGAGTTGCTGGCCGGCATGTTGCGCTGCGCCGAGGCTGGCGCGGTAGGTGCCGTAAACCTCCCGGGTGAAAAGGGCTTGGAACAGTTGTTGGCCCACTTCACGAACGGCAACTTCGGCAACCGGAAGCGTCCGCCGGGCTGCGACGGCCGAGGCAAGGACGGTGGCTTCCAGTTGGGGGAGCCTGCCGTGGATGCCGTCGATGTCCAAGGTGAAGCGGCCGGACGCGTGGCCTCCCGCCGGTGCACGGACCACATGCACCGTGTACTCACCGCGTGTTGAGCCGGTGCCGATCTCCAGCTCGATGTCACAATCCATCGCGGATCCCTCGTGGTTCCTACGTACAGAGTGGCCCTGACGGAGGTTCCTTACAAGGGGTTTTATCAGCGGGTCCTTGTAGGCATACCGGGCCGGGCCTACCGTTAATCCGTGGTCTCACTTGGCGATGAGTCGACGGAAGGCGGCGTGCGATGGAAATCTTCATGTGGTGGCTCGATCTTCACCTGGACAGCAAGGAATGGCTGCGGGAAAACCTCCGGGCCGAAGAACTTCCGCTGCAGGTGCTGCAACACATTGCCGAAGCCGGCGGACCGCATCCGGACAATCTCAGCGGTGGATTGACCGCGGCCGACTGGGACTTCATCGAGACCCAGTCGGAGTTCGTGGACTGAGGGAGATGCCCCGCTACGCGGCGGCTGTTACGGAGGCGGCCGGGGCACCCGGGATGATCAACTGCGCACCGGTTTCCGGTGCGCGGCTTGGAGCCTCGACGACGACGGCGGCAACCGGCTTCTTTTCGCGCATGCGGTAGAGCGCTACGGCCGAGATGACGAACCAGGCAACGTTGGTGGCCACTGACGGCCAGGCGCCATGGAGGGTGCCATTGATGATGAACGCGCAGGACCCAAAGAGGTTGACGGTCTGGAATTTACGTCCAGGCTGCAGCCACCCCATGGACACCGCCAAGTAGGCGCCGAGCATCGCCGCCGCGCCAGCCCATCCGGTCACTTCCCAGAGCAGTTCCATGTGGAATCCTTTCGTAAATCGGGCGCACGACAATAGCGGCCTTGCGCGTAAGAGGAGGGCCGCGAAGACGTGGAACTTGCGGCTATGAGATAAATATTGGGGCACGTCTTGGTTTAGATCAATTGCAATCTTCTGAAGCCGGTATTTAGAGTTGCTTAACATGGACATGGACCCCCGTCGACTCCTGGTTTTGCTGGCTGTGGCGCGCACTGGCGGGGTGCTTGCAGCCGCCGATGAACTGCGGCTCACACCGTCCGCGGTGTCCCAGCAACTCACCAAACTCGAGCACCAAGTGGGCCAGGCCCTGCTTCAGCGGACCCCCAAAGGTTCGGTGCTGACGCCCGCTGGCTTGGCGATGGCGGAAGCGGGCGAAGAGATCGAACGGGCGCTCAATGTTGCGCGGGCCCGGATGGAGGGCGAAGCCAAGGTTTCTGGCGTCGTTCGAATCGGCGGATTCACCAGTTTCATGCGGACGGTTGTCATTCCGCGGATCCCCGAGTGGCGCAGCCAATACCCGCAATTGCGGATTGAGATCGTTGAGGACGCCTTCCCGCCCTTGATGCGGCTGCTGCGCCAACGGCAGCTTGACGCCTTGGTCATCGAGCAGGATTCGACGGCGGCTGAACAGCGGCCGCTCCCTGCGGGCATGGTGCAGGAGCCGCTGCTGGACGAACCGTGGAAATTGGTAGTTCCCGCAGGTTCCTTGCTCGCTACCGAAGCCATCGACCTCAGCCGGCTCCCGTTGCCATGGTTGGGAGTCGAACAGTCCGCCGCCAACAGTGCCGTGCTGGGGCGCCTCCGTCATTCCACCGGAGTGCGGATCGAGACCGTGCACCAGTACGTCGATACGCTCACCGCCCTTGCCCTGGTCGCGGCCGGCGAGGGAGTGGCGATTGTGCCCACCTTGGCGTTGACCGGCGTCGTCCATGACCAGGTGGACATCCTCGATGTTCCGGGCCTTGGTACCCGGCACATTGCGCTCCGGCGCTTCGACAGGAAGAAGCCAACGAGCCTGCCCGTGGATACGGTTGCCCGCCTGCTCAGGGAATCTGCGGCCCAGTTCGACATGCGATCGGGCGGTTAACGCAGCCGGGTGACGCGGCGCGTGGCCGGTTGAGCGGCGGGTGACCAGTCCGCCGTCGTGGTTAAGGGCCGTTAGCTATCAGTAAGCCGGAGCCCAGCCCAAAGCCGGTCCGAGTTTCTCCGCGATGTCCGTGAGGATCTGCACGTAGTCCTCGTGGTCGAAGCTGAAGGGCAGCGCGAACGCCACCTCGTCCACTTCCTGGAAGCCCCCGTGCGCGTAGAGTTGCTCCGCGATTTGGTCGCTGGAGCCTATAAGGTCCGCGGCGAACATCATGCCCCTCGGTCCCTGCGGCGTGAGCGTACGGGGTGTGCGTTCATCGACGTAGCGCTGGTACTTTTCCCGCTGGGCTGTCGAGGCCGAGTCGGTGGGAATGACTACCAGGCCCTGCGAGACCCGGGCTTGTCCGTGCCCGGCGCGTGCTGCCGCATCGCGGAAGGCCCGGATTTGTGCCTGCTGAACCGCCGCGAAGTCCGGTGCCTGGTCCTTCTCCGGGAAGATGACGCTGCTGGAGAGCAGGTTGAAGCCGTGTTCGCCGGCCCAGGTAGCGGATTTCAAGCTTCCGGCCCCGTACCAGAGCCGGTCGCGCAGACCGGGGGAATGGGGCTCCACCCGGTTGGAGAACTCCTCCACGACGCCTTGCTTGCCAGAGAACTCCCGCACTTTGTCGCCGGCCACCAGGCGTGCAAACCGTTCCACCCGCGAATAGCTGAAGTCCTCCGTGTCCGCAGAGTCAGGGTAGAGCTCATGCTTCACGGTGCTGCACGTCATGGGCTCCCCGACGCTGACGCCCTACCTCTTGGGGGACTCCGGAGCGGACACCTTCGCCCGCAAAGATCCCGGCGGTCATGCCATTACTGCAGAGACTGCTGCCGAACTTGCCGACTGGATCAATAAGAGGTCCTAGGACTCTTCGTCGCAGTCCCCATTCGACAACAAGGCCGCGCCCCACTGTGTGGGGCGCGGCCTTCGTTTGATGTCGGCGGTGCTTCGACCACGCGGCGGTGCTTCGACCACGCGGCGGGGACCAGGACCACGCGGCGGGGACCAGGACTACGTGGCGGGGACCAGGACTACGTGGCGGGGACCAGCTTCACGCCGGAGTTCCACTGGTACGCCGGGAGCTGGTCATTGGCGGAGAGCAGGATGTGGAGGAAGCCGGTCTGCTCGAGCTGCCGGGCGCGGCGCTGGGGGCCGACGACCACCGGGTTGAGGCCGGCTGCGGCGGCGAAGTCGACGACGGCCTGCGTTGCGACTTCGTCATCTCCGGCAACCAGAACGTCAAGGACGTGTCCTGCTACGGCACCTTCACCGAGGGTCGCAGCGAACGTGGTGTTGAAGGCCTTGACGACGTTTGCGCCCGTGATCTTCTGGAGTTCTTCGGCGGCAGAGCTGTCTGCGGGCACTGCCAGGCCCTCGAAGGTTGCGAAGTCCACGGGGTTGGTGATGTCCACGTAGACCTTGCCGTTAAGGGCATCGCCGTAACGGGCAACAATGGCTTTGGCTGCGTCGAAGTACACAGCCGGGATCACGAGGTTGCTGGTGAGCTCGTCGCCCACCACCCCGGTTGAGACCTGGCCGCCGAGTTCCGCAGCGAGAGCCTGGGCCTTGGCCTTGTCTTCGTGTGCGAGCAGCTGGACGCTCTTGCCGGCGGCGATTGCCCGGGTTGCCAGGCCGCCGGCCATGTTGCCGGTTCCAATGATGGTGATATCAGTCATTTTCTTCTTCTTTCCAAAAAGGCGGGACAGGAAGGTCACGGCGATCATTTCGGTGGGTGGAAGGGCCGGGCGATATTAAACGAGGGCCTTAAACCTTGTCCGGCTGAACAGGGCGTAGTCTCCTGAGAATTTGGCCGGGCCGAAGAGTGCGATCGCGATTGCTGCCGCGGCAAGGACCAGGACCAGCTCATAGCCGCCATCGGCGGCGAAGACGCCGGCCGGTGCGTGAACCAGGAACAGGGCTCCGAGCATGTCCACGGCGAGAAGTGCGGCGAACACGCGGGTCAGTACGCCCAGGATCAGGGCGATTCCACCAGCGAGTTCCAGGGTGGCCACGAGCGGGGCGACGATGATTGCTGCGGGGACGCCCATTTCGGCGAAGGACGCCTGGGTGCCGGCAATGGTGAACTGGCTGAACTTCTGCCAGCCGTGGGCGGCGAAGACGAAGCCTGCGAGGACCCGCAGGACGGTCACTGCCGTGGTTGCGGCGGGGGAGAACTGATTCATGATGGTTACCGTTCGAACGAGGGGAGCGACGTCCTGAGTCGGACCGTCGCTACGCATTACTTGAAGCTTCAACTAGCGTGGCACGCAATAAGTTGAAGTGTCAAGTAAACTTCTACGGTAGGTCCGCGCCAGCCTCGGCCCGCGTGCCGCCGTCGGGCTCTTCTACCCGACCCGCGCCTCCTCCGTCAGCCGGTAGAAACCGCGGTCATGGTAGACCAGCGGCGTTCCTTGTCCAGGCTGGCCAACAACCTCCAGAACTTCCGCTGCCAGCAGGATTGAGGCTCCTACCGGAACCCTGTGCGTGATCCTGCAGCGCAGCGCCCACAGGACTCCCCCCAGCAGAGGCTCCCCGGTCGGCAGCGTTGTCCAGTCCATGTCGGCGGTAAACCGCTCTGTGCCGGGCCTGGAAAACACCTTCACGAGGTCCACCTGGGAGGCAGCCATCATATGGACCACCACTGTTTCAGCCTCGATCAACTGCTCGGCGGAACGGCTGCCGGACAGGGAGAAGGAAAGCGCCGGCGGATCCGCGGAAACCGACGCGACAGAGGAGGCGGTCAGGCCCACCGGCCCGGAATGCCCGACGGCGGTCACTACAGTTACGCCGGCAGGGTGGGACCGGAAGGCGCTGCGGAAGAGGTCGGTCATCGTGGGAGTTGAGTCTGCGGGGGCACTGGAGAGGGGCATGGGCCTGCGCTTTCGTAGCAGTCCCCGGGTTTTCGGGGTCCCTACTACCCTAGGACCTCAACCAATGTTGAGGTCCAATCGACTTGACGGGCCAAGAGCGCCCGGCCAGGGTGGCGGGCGCAAGGACCGGGCCGGCGGCATGGGACAACGCAGACCGCATGCCACCCGGCGTCACACAAGGCTGTTCCCAAGCCCCAAAACACCTAAAACCCCTACCCTTAATCCGTGACATTTCCCAAGATCCGCACCGCCGCCGCGAGCACCCTCGCCGCCGCCGGTCTCCTCATCACCCTCGCAGCATGTTCCACGCCGGCCTCCACCCAGTCGAACCCCACCGCGACCTCCAGCGAAGCAGCATCAAGCACCTCTGCCAGCGCAGCCGCTGACTCCGGCCCCTGCGACGGCGTCAAGGTCATTGTCGATTCCGGCGCCATCAAGCAAGCTGCCGCCACCAAGTCCGTCTGCGTGCCCGTCAGCGAGGCCACCACCGCAGCCAAAGTCCTCGAACAAGCCGACGTGAAGACCGAGGGCACCAAGCAGTACCCCGCCGAGCTGGTCTGCCGCGTCAACGGCGTGCCCGCTGCCGACTTCGACATCACCCACAAGGGCGGCACCTACCGCGAAGAATGCGCCACGATGCCCGCAGCCTTCGCTTACTGGGCGATCTGGGTCAAGCCCGCTTCCGGTGATTGGGCCTATGCCCAGGAAGGCCTCGCCACCCAGCAGGTCAAGCCGGGCGAGAGCCTGGAACTGCTCTACACGGTTGACGGCGCACCCGCCACACCCACGGCATGACCTTCAGACCCGCGCCGTTACGCGCTGCAGCGGCACTCGCCGTCATCTTCGTTGCGGCGCGGGTCATCTATCGCATCCTCTTTAACGGAGCGGGCGCCGTCGGTCCCGTTCTGCTCAACCTGCCGCCGGTCCGGCTGCCGGCGCCGTTCGCCCACGTCGTCCTGCTTGGCCCTGTCACCGCACCGGGGCTGTGGGACGCTGTCTTGTCGGCCCTGCCGATCGCAGGCCTGATTCTCGCTTTCGGCCTGGTCAACGCCTGGGTGGATGTAGCCCGGGGGTTCGTGCGCCTTGCCCGCGGCGGTCCGTTCCAGGGCATCGCGCGCACGCTTGTGGTCGCGTGGGCCGCGCTTCCGGCGCTCGCCGACGCCGCTCGTTCCGTGCGCCTGGCCTTCCGGCTGAGGGGCGAGAAATTCGGCCCGCGGGCCTTGGTCCCCATGCTGGAACGCACGCTCGAGCACGCCAGCCGGGTAGCTGCGGCCCTTGAGCTGCGCGGCTTTGGCAACCGGAACAGCCAGCACCCGGCCCAACGCAGCCACCCTCCCGTGGAGATCAATGAGGCCTTCTTCACCATCGGCAGCACCCGGCTCCGCATCGACAATTTCCGTCCTGCGCCCGGTTCGGTCACCGTGATCACCGGCCCCACCGGCTCCGGCAAATCGACCATTCTTCGCGGCATTGCCGGCCTGCTGTCCCACGTCGACGGCGGAAATATCTCCGGCACGGTCCACGTCGGCGCTGTGAAGAGGGCGGATGCGCCGCCACGCGACACGGCCCGGCTGATCGGCGTCGTGCTTCAAAATCCGCGGGCCGCCTTCGCGAGCACGCGCGTTGAGGACGAGATCGCGCTCGCGCTGGAATTGCGCGGGGAACCGCGCGAGGACGCCAAGGCACGGACGCTCGAGGTCGCGGAACGCATCGGCGTCACGGCGCTCTTGCACCGGGACCTCAGCACACTTTCGGCAGGGGAAGCGACCCTCGTGGCCATCGCCGCCGCGGTGGTGGACCGCCCGCCCGTGCTTCTGGTGGACGAGCCACTCGCCGACCTCGACCCGAACGCCCGGCACCGTGTCATCGCCGTCCTCAACAGCCTCGCGCGGGAGTCGGGAGCCTGCGTCATCGTCGCAGAGCACCGTGCGCGGCCCCTGGTGCCGATCGCCGACGCCTGGTGGACAATCCACGACGGCGGCCTGGTACCGGCCGCTGCACCCGCACCTTCGCTTCCGGTCGAGGAACGCCCGACGTCGGCGGCGATCGAAGAGCCTCGGGGAGCCGAACGCGTGCTCTCCGCGAGCAACCTGTCAGTGCACCGGGAGGGCAAGGCGCTGGTGCGCGATGCCTCGCTGTCCGTGCATCGCGGCGAGATCGTGGCGCTGGTTGGGCCGAATGGTGCCGGAAAATCGTCGCTGCTGGTTGCTCTGGCCCTCGGCGAGGGAACCGGTAGCGAAGCGAAGATCGACGGCGGCCGTATCGCCTTGGTACCCGACGCCTCCGATGACCTCTTCACCCGGGATACCGTGGCAGGAGAACTCCGTGCGGCAGATCGACGCACCGCCCGGCACGCGGCCGGCGCCGGCGGACGGGATACGGTTGCCGGGCCAATCATCCCGGCCGGGGCGCGCTTGGCACTCCTTCGTGGACAGCCCGTGATGCCCCGCGGAACCGAGCACCCACGGGATCTCTCGGCAGGGGAGCGGCGCATCCTCGCCATCACCCTGCAGACAGCCGACGACCCCCAAGTGCTCCTCATCGACGAACCCACCAGAGGCCTCGATCCCGCAGCCCGGAGTGCCGTGGCGACGGCGTTGCGCGCGGCGGCGGGCACGGGCACGGCGGTCCTGATTGCCACTCACGATCTTGATTTCGCCCGGCAAATCGGCGCCCGGATACTCCCGATGCGGGAGGGCGTGGCTCCTGCGCCTGCTGTTTCCGGGCCCGCTCCCGTGCCAGTTGCTGCGCCGGCTCCCGTTCCGGCTGTTCCGGCGGAGGCGATGCCGGAGTCCATCTCCCTGCATGGTGCGAACCCAAGGCATGACCACGTTGCCATGCCCGCACTGCGCGCTACCCGCCGCCCCATCCGGCATTTCCGCATGCCGCGGCCCGTCGAAGTGGCCATCCTCGCGGGAGCAAACGTGCTGGCCCTGGGAGCGTTTTGCTGGCCATTGGTCGCAGCCGCGCTTCCCCAGGATGCCGCGGCCGCACTCCCTTATGCGGCCCTTGCCATTGCGCCGCTGGCGGTGGTGGCCATTGTCGTGTCCCTCGACGGCTCCGTCCGCTCCGCGCACACAGTGGCGCTGCTCGGAGTCCTTGCCGCGGTCGGTTCCGCAATCCGGGTGGCTAGCACCGGCGTCGGGGGCGTTGAAGCGGTCTTCATCCTGCTGATCCTGGCAGGCCGCGCCTTCGGTGCCCGTTTTGGCATGCTGCTGGGCGCTGCAACGATCGCTGTTTCAAGTGCGCTGTGGAGCGGTATTGGTCCGTGGTCGCCGTTCCAGATCTTTGCGTGCGCCTGGGTCGGCGCCGGGGCCGGCCTCCTGCCCCGGAACGTGCGCGGCAAGGCTGAGCTGTGGATGCTGTGCGCTTACGGCGTTGTGGCGTCGTACGTGTTCGGGTTGCTGACCAACCTTTGGTTCTGGCCTTTCGCAGTGGGCGCCGGGACGGGCATCTCCTACGTGCCGGGCGCTCCGCTGTCCGCTAACCTCAGCAGCTTCCTGCTGTATTCGTTCATCACCTCGACGGCGGGATGGGACACCCTGCGTGCGGTCACCACAATCGTGGGTGTTGCGTTAGTGGGCCGCGCGATCCTTGCAGCGCTGAGGCGCGCGAAGCCGCTGAGTGGCCAGTCCGGAACGGCGGCGGAAGGTCAGGGTGCCGCTCGCCCGGTTTCCGCCGAAGTCTGAAGGCGCCAAACCACGGCGCCCGTTTCGCTGGCAGGCATAACACTGCCCTCGAAGACGAAGATTGGCTGTCCGCTGCTGCCCTCCGGCAGCCAGAACCCATTGGCAGGGCAGTGGGAGCCTGTCTTGGCTGCCAATAGCGGCGCGCCGCTCCGTGATTTGTCGGGAAAAATGCGGACCTTCTTCACGTTAGCCTCCCAATCGCAATCCCGAACTCGTTTAAGGCTTTCTGCCTTCTGCGAGACCACGTTAGGTTCCGGGGCCGCTCATGACCAAGATCAAATCCTGATACCTGCATAAGCAAATCAGATGACCCGCCCGGGTGCTTTGCCAGTAGGCCGGACGTGAGGGCGTCGTGGGTGCCGGGCGTCATAAGGGAAAGCTATGGAGGGATACTCAATAGGTCTTTGTGTGATGCATATCTCCAGCATTAGGTTGAGAGCCGGGAACACATCCTTATCAATAATTTCCCTTTCTACCCCAAAATAAATAAACATTTCCCTGCACCCTCGGAAGACATTTGCTGACGACGTCAAATTCTTCCTCCACATGGAAAGAGTCAATTAATGAATCTGTTCAGTAAAGGCAAAGTGGTGCTGGCGGCGGCAGCCGCGGCCACACTCGTTCTCACCGGGTGCGGAGGTGGTTCAGGGAGCGCCGGTACCAGCAACTCCAGCGCCACGTCGGGGGAAATCAACCTCATCGCCTACGCGGGTGTTTGGCAGGACCAGTACAACGCAGCCGTGATCGAACCCTTCAAGGCCAAGTACCCGGACATCAAGATCAATTACTCGTCGAAGCGGTCATCTGCGGAGATGCTGAGCGCGTTGCAGGGTCAGAAGAACGATCCCGCAACCGACGTGGCGATCATGGACAACTCCGTGTCCACCACGGGCAACACCCAGGGCCTGTTCGACAAGATCGATGAATCGGCAGTCCCCAACCTTGCCAATGTTCCTGAGAAGTTCCAGGACAAGAGCGGTTTCGGTCCCGTAGTCATGCTGGACGCCGTCGGGCTCTTGTACGACACGGCCACTTTCCCCAAGGCTCCTGAGAGCTGGGATGTCCTCTGGGACCCTGCATACGCAGGCAGGATCAACGTCAACGCTCCTCCGTCCCTGCTCGGTCTCTCCCTGACGGCGATCACCTCGAAGATGGAAGGGGAGGACTACACCCAAAGCATCGACAAGGCCGTTGCGAAGCTGAAGGAGATGGCCCCCGGCGTCCAGACGTTCGCACCCAACCCGGACGAATACCAGAACGTCATTACGGGACAGACCGTTCTTGGCCTTGGCCAGAACGCCCGCGGCCAGTTCTACAGCGACCAGAGCAACAAGAAGATGGGCGTAACTTTCCCGAAGGAAGGCACAGTCTACCAGATCAACACCGTCAACCTGGTGAAGGATGCCCCCAACAAGGCAGCCGCTGAAACGTTCATCAACTACGCCTTGTCGCCCGAAGCCCAGACGGCTTTCGCAAAGGCCCTCTTCTACGCACCGTCCGTGACCAACGCCGAACTTCCGGCCGAGGTGAAGGATCGCGTGGTCCCCACTGATGGCTCGCTCAACATCGTTCCCCTCGATGTCCAGTTCCTGTCCTCGGCCCGTGACAAGTGGACCGACACCTGGAAGCGCCAAATCATCACCAAGTAGCGCCCGGCAGCGCGCCCCTCGACCAACTTCGCTTCAGGAGAACTGAAAATGATTGAATCCAAATTGTCGATCGTGGATCTGACCAAGAGATACGCAGCCGGCCTTGATCCGGCCGTCGACCGCCTGAACATGGAGGTGGAAGAGGGGCACCTGGTGGCGCTCCTCGGCCCGTCGGGATGCGGTAAGACGACCACTTTGCGCATGGTCGCCGGGCTGATGGATCCCACAGCGGGATCGATCGTGGTGGACGGCAAGGAAATAACCCACACCCCGGTCAACAAGCGCGGAATGGGCATGGTGTTCCAGTCCTACGCCCTGTTTCCGCACATGAACGTTGAACAGAACGTCGGCTTCGGCCTTCAAATGCGGCAGGTATCGAAGTCCGAGCAGCAGAAGCGTGTTGCCAGAGCCTTGGACATGGTCCAACTGGGCCACCTCGCCAAGCGGCAGCCGAAGGAGCTCTCCGGCGGACAGCAGCAGCGCATCGCTTTGGCAAGGGCCCTGGTGGTGGAACCCACCTTGCTTCTCCTTGACGAGCCGTTGTCCAACCTCGACGCCAAGCTGCGCGAAACAATGCGCACCGAAATCCGCGCCATCCAGCAACGCACGAGGGCCACAACACTCTTCGTCACCCATGATCAGGACGAGGCCCTGGATATGGCCGACCGCATCGCCGTCATGAATGGTGGCCTCATTGAACAGTTCGGCTCGCCCACCGAGGTGTACGAACGGCCCCGGACCCGATTTGTTGCCAACTTCATTGGCCAGGCCAACTTCCTGAAAGCGAGGGTCGTGGCCGAAATGGGGTCGGCTGCCGACGGTGAAATGCACTACAAAGTGGATGCCGAAGGCCTCGGACAGTTCGGCGCCGTGGGGGCTCCGGGCATGGCCGGTTCCACCCGCGAACTTGTTATCCGACCGCATCGGCTCCGGGTCAGCACCGTGCAGGGCGCCACCGATGCCATCCCGGGCATCATCGAGCGGATCAGCTACACCGGAGATGCCCTCTCGGTGGGTGTCAGGGTCGCTGACCGCACGCTCAATGCCCAGCTCCTGACCTCCAGCGGAAAGCTGCCCCGGCTCGGGGACGCGGCCTACCTGTCCTGGGATGCCCAGGATGCCTACCTCCTGCCCGAAGCCCCGGAAAGTTCCGCATCATGACCACGCTCAAAGAACCATTACAGCGGCCCAGGCTGGGTGCGGCAGAAGGGGAACTGGAGCAGGCAACCACCAAGCGGAACAGGCGGACCTACCTCGCGCTGCTGCTGCCCGGACTCCTCGGCCTCGTGGTGAGCTTCGTCTTCCCGCTCGCCTATATGTTCCGGATGTCCTTCAACAAGGGAGCACCTGACGGCGTCATCGAGGAGACCTTCACCCTCGACACGTACATCCAGCCCCTCACGGATCCTTACTACTGGCGCGTCACCCTGGACACGTTCCAGATGGGTGTCACGGTGGGCGTGCTGTGCGTCATCGTCTCCTACCCGGTGGCGCTGTTCCTCGCGCGCAGTACCAGCAAATGGCGGGGCTTGCTCATTGCCATAGCCATCGCGCCGCTGCTGACGTCTGCCGTTGTCCGGACGTACGGGTGGATGGTCATTCTTGGGACCAACGGCCTGGTGAACTCCACGCTTGCCGACTGGGGCCTCATCGACACCCCCTTGAAACTGACAAACAACATGACGGGCGTGACCATCGGCCTCGTTGAGATCTTCATGCCCTACGCCATCCTGGCCATGATCTCCGGCTTCGGGCGACTCAGCCCGCAGCTTGAGGAAGCGGCCGGCTCGTTGGGGGCCAGCAAGTTCAAGGTCTTCACCAGAGTGACCTTGCCACTGAGCCTGCCCGGGATCCTCACCGCATTCCTGCTGGTCTTCGTGCTCTCCATCAGCACCTTCATTACGCCGCGACTGCTGGGTGGCGGGAGTGTCCAGGTCCTCGCTACTGAAATTTACGACCAGACCACAGGGTTGCTGAACTGGCCCTTCGCTGCGGCGCTCTCCGTGATCCTGCTGGTTTTGTTCGGCCTCATCATCGCCGTCTATCAGCGCCTCACCAAGAAAATCGGAGGTTAGCCATGTCAGAGGCCCGCCTTTTCAAACCACGCTTCAACCCGGCCAAGCCTGCCTTTGGCATCCTTGTATTCCTGCTGTACTTGTTCCTCTTGGCGCCGTTGCTGATCGTCTTCGTTGTTTCGTTCGCCTCGAACCAGTACCTCTCCTTCCCGCCCGAGGGTTTCACCTTCAAGTGGTATGAGATGCTCCCCGAGGAGAGCACGTTCATGAACGGCATGAGGATCAGCCTCATCGTCGCAGTCATCGTCACCGTCATTGTTCTGGCGCTTGGCGTACCGGCAGCCCTGGCGTTGGACAGGTTCGAGTTCAAAGCGAAGGCCGCAGTTCAATCGTTCTTCTTGTCACCCCTGCTCATCCCGAGCATTGTGCTCGCCCTCGGAATGGTCCTCCTGTTCGGGCCGCTCAAGCTCACCAACACCTACGCGGGCATCATCATCGGCCACATTGCGATCACTATTCCGTTCGTCATCAGGACCACGCTGATGAGCCTCGCCACCACGGACACGTCCTGTGAAGCCGCAGCCCGGATCCTGGGAGCCAACTCCTGGACCGTGTTCCGCAGGGTCACGTTGCCCATCATCCAGCCCGGCGTGATCGCGGGAGGCGTCATTGCTTTCATCGTCTCCTTCGACGAGGCCGTGATTTCCCTGTTCGTTGCGGAATCGGGCCTCCCCACACTGCCGGTTCAGGTCCTGCGGTACGTGGAAAACTCAGCGGACGCCGCCGTCGCCGCCCTGTCCGTCATCCTCATCCTGATCTCCCTGGCCGTGGTGGTCATTGTTGAACGGGTCATGGGACTGCGCAAGGCGTTGCGCTGATTCAACCGGCCACATCAAGAAAGGTTCAAATGGATTCCCCGGCCCGTTCAAACAACGTGGACAACATTCCGCCCCTCGTCATCATGGGGGTCTCAGGCTGCGGCAAGTCAACCATCGGTGCGCTGCTCGGAGCGCAGCTCGGCGTCACCTTTGCAGACGGCGATGACTACCACCCGTCAGCCAACAAATTGAAGATGAGGGAGGGTGTTCCGCTCACGGATGACGATCGCTGGCCTTGGCTGGCGGAAATCGGGAAGGCCCTCGCAGGCTCCGCTGCAGGCGGGCCAGCAATAGTGGCCTGTTCAGCCCTGAAGCGCACGTACAGGGACTTCCTTCGCTCCTATGCGCCGGATGCCGTGTTTGTCCATCTCACAGGCAGTGCCGGAACCATCAGCGAGCGGATCAACGCCCGGGTTCACGAGTACATGCCCGCCACGTTGCTGGCTTCCCAATTGGAAACCCTCGAAGCCCCGGAAGCGGATGAGCGCCACATTTCGGTGGCGGTCAATAACAGCCCGGACTGGATCGTGGGTCAGGTCCTGGAGGAGCTCGGGCGCCAGCAGCTGGTTCGCGAGCAACTAGGGGACGAACAGCAGGACCACAGGCAGCTGGTCCGCTAGACGCTTCCAGACACCACGCCGCACCCTTTGGAGGCCCGGGCCATGCAAGCCCGGGCCTCGGATGGTGTTTAACTCACACCTTGAAGTACTTCGCCTCCGGGTGGTGGAACACGAACGCGTCCGTCGATTGCTCGGGGTGCAGCATCAGCTCATCGCTAAGCACCACGCCCATCCGCTCGGGCTTCAGCAGCTCCGTCACCTTCCGGCGGTCTTCCATATCCGGGCAAGCGGGGTAGCCCAGCGAGAACCGTGCTCCGCGGTAATCCAGCTTGAAATATCCGGCTTTGTCCTTCGGTTCCTCGGAGGCAAAGCCAAGTTCGGAGCGGATCCGTGCGTGCCAGAACTCAGCCAGCGCCTCGGTGAGCTGCATGACCAGGCCGTTGAGCTCGTAGTAGTCGCGGTACTGGTTGGCTTCGAACATCTTGGAGGTGAACTCCTCGATCTTCGCGCCCGCGGTCACCAACTGCACGGGCAGAACGTCGATCTGGCCGGACTCCCGGGAACGCACAAAGTCGGCGAGGCACAGGTGCCGGTCGCGGCGCTGGCGCGGGAAGTCGAAACGCAACCGCTCGGAGCCCACTGCCCCGCCTGAGCCGCCGTCGGGGGCGAGGAGGCCCGGGGTCCCGAGAACGCCGTCGGAGTCTTCTCCGTGGTGCAGCACCACTACCTGCTCGCCTTCGGCTACCACGGGGAAGTAGCCGTAGGCCACCGAAGCATCCAGCATTCCTTCGCCGAGGATCCGGTCCAGCCAGTAGCGCAGGCGAGGCCGCCCCTCGAGTTCCACCAGCTCGTCATAGGAGGCGCCGTCGTCGCCGCGGCCGGGCTTCAGGCCCCACTGGCCCATGAACGTGGCGCGCTCGTCGAGCAGCGCGGCGTAGTCGTGCAGGGCCACGCCGCGAACGATGCGGGTGCCCCAGAACGGCGGCGTCGGAACGGGGTTGTCCGCGACGACGTCGGACCGGCCGGGCATTGCTTCCGGTTCGGTCACCGTGAACTTCGCCCCGCCCTTGTGAATGCGCTTCTTCAGCGGAGGAAGGCCCACCGAATCCGGGTCGGCGCCACGGGCCACCTGCACCAGCGGCTCCATGAGCGAGAGTCCCTCAAAGGCATCCTTGGCGTACCGGACAGTTCCTTCGAACTGCTCCGCCAGGTCCTGCTCAACGTAGGCGCGGGTCAGCGCTGCGCCACCAAGGATGATGGGCCACTTCTTCGCAAAGCCCCGCGACTGGAGCTCGGCGAGGTTCTCCTTCATCACCACAGTGGACTTCACCAGCAGCCCGGACATGCCGATCACATCGGCGTCGTGCTCCTCGGCAGAGGCAATGATCTCGGCAATGCCTTGCTTGATACCGATGTTCACCACTTTGTAACCGTTGTTGGTGAGGATGATGTCCACCAGGTTCTTGCCGATATCGTGCACATCGCCGCGGACCGTGGCGATCACCATGGTGCCCTTACCCGAGGAATCCGACTTCTCCATGTGCGGCTCCAGCAGGGCAACCGCGTTCTTCATGACCTCGGCGGACTGAAGTACGAACGGCAACTGCATCTCACCGGCACCGAAGCGTTCGCCAACCACCTTCATGCCCTCAAGCAGTTGGTCGTTGATGATGTCCAGGGCCGTCATGCCTTCGCTGCGGGCCAGGTCCAGGTCCTCCTCGAGTCCCTTGCCCTCACCGTCGATAATGCGCCGCTGGAGGCGTTCGCCGGTGGGCAGGGCGGCCAGTTCAGCTGCGCGCTGGTCCTTAAGCGCTGCGCTGTCGACGCCCGCGAACAGGTCCAGCATGGTGGCCAGGGGATCGTACGTGACGTTTCCATCGGCGTCGTACTCGCGGCGGTCCCACACGAGATCAAGCGCAACCTTGCGCTGCTCTTCAGGCAACGAGGCGAGCGGCACGATCTTCGCGGCGTCAATGATGCCGCTGGTGAGGCCGGCCTGTACGGCCTCGTGCAGGAACACCGAGTTGAGCACCATGCGCGCCGCCGGGTTCAGTCCAAAGGAGACGTTGGAGACGCCGAGCGTGGTCTGGATGCCCGGGTACTTGGTGGTGATTTGGCGGATAGCCTCGATGGTTTCGATGCCGTCGCGGCGGGTTTCCTCCTGGCCCGTGGCGATGGGGAAGGTCAGGGCGTCCACAATGATGTCTTCAACCCGCATGCCCCACTCAGCCACCAAGGAATCAACCAGGCGTGAAGCGATGGACACCTTGCCCTCGGTGGTCCGTGCCTGGCCCTGCTCGTCAATGGTCAAGGCGATCACGGCCGTACCGTGTTCCTTCACGAGGGGCATGATGCGGGCAAAGCGGCTTTCGGGACCGTCGCCGTCCTCGTAGTTGACGGAGTTGACCACCGGGCGTCCGCCGATGAGCTCCAGCCCTGCCTTCAGGACCGGCGGTTCGGTGGAGTCAATGACCAAGGGAAGCGTGGACGCCGAAGCGAAGCGGGACACCACTTCCTGGATGTCCGCAACGCCGTCCCGGCCAACGTAGTCGACGCATACGTCCAGCAGATGCGCACCGACGCGTACCTGCTCGCGGGCGATATCCACGCAGTCATCCCAGCGCTCTTCCAGCATGGCCTGGCGGAACGCCTTGGAGCCGTTGGCGTTGGTGCGCTCGCCGATGGCCAGGTACGCCGACTCCTGGTCGAAGGGCACGTGGTGGTACAGGGATGCGACGCCCGGTTCGCGTTCGCTGGGGACCCGCGCGGGGCCGTCGCCGTTTCCGGCCGCCGTGCCGGCGTCGGGGGCGTTGCTGATTGTGCGGAAGGGTTCAAGACGTTCGACGACGGCGGCCAGGTGCTCCGGCGTCGTACCGCAACAGCCGCCCACCAGGCCAAGGCCAAATTCACGCACGAACTGCTCGTGCGCTGTGGCGAGTTCCGCCGGGGTGAGCGGGTAGTGCGCGCCGTTCGCCCCCAGGATCGGCAGGCCGGCGTTGGGCATGCAGGCGATAGCCACCGAGGACTGCTTGGACAGGTGCCGGAGGTGCTCGCTCATTTCGTCCGGGCCCGTGGCGCAGTTGAGGCCGATGGCGTCTACGCCCAGCGGCTCCAGCGCGGTCAGGGCAGCGCCGATTTCCGACCCCATCAGCATGGTGCCCGTGGTCTCGACCGTTACCTCGACGAAAATCGGGAGCCGGACACCGCAGGAAACAATCGCCTGCTTGCAACCATTCACGGCGGCTTTGGTCTGCAGGAGGTCCTGGCTGGTTTCGATCAGGAACGCATCCGCGCCGCCGTCGATCAGGCCTTCCGCCTGCAGCGCGAAGGTCTGCTTCAGGTAGTCGTAAGTGGTGTGGCCGAGGCTGGGGAGCTTGGTGCCCGGCCCCATGGAACCAAGGACCCAGCGCTCGCGGCCGTCCTTGGCCTCTGCTGCCTCGGCGCGCTCGCGGGCGATCCGGGCGCCTTTCCTGGCCAGTTCCTCGATGCGGTCATCAATGCCGTAGTCCGACAGGTTTGACCAGTTGGCGCCGAAGGTGTTGGTTTCCACTGCATCGATGCCCACCGCGAAGTAGGCGTCGTGGATGTCTCCGATGACATCCGGACGCGTGTCGTTGAGGATTTCGTTGCAGCCTTCCAGGTTTTGGAAGTCGGTCTCCAACGAAAGGTCCCGGCCCTGCAGCATGGTGCCCATGGCGCCGTCGGCGATCACCACGCGGTGGTTCACCGCATCCAGCAGCGACTGGGAACGGGCAGGGCGGGGGACAGCATCAATATCGAGCGCAAAACGGGCCATATGAACAGACTACGGGCGGGGGTCTGACACACTGCGTCGTATTTCGGTGTACTACGCCTTATGTGGATAACGACGGCGATTGGGTGCCGTCGGTGGGCCGGCGCGGGTCCACGATGGGGAAGGCGTTGAACTGGATCTGCACCGGTCGTGTGCCCGGTTCTCCCTGCTGCCCGCGGTACTTGTCCAACCGCGAACGCAGGAACGTCTCCGTTTCCTTGGTGAGCTCTGCCAACTGCCCGCACGTCAGGTGGGTGTGGAGCGTGGCAATCATGCTGGCCTCGGTCCATTCCGTGGGGAGTACGTCCAGGGACTGGTCCAGGAAGTCTTCCAGCACCTTGGCCCGTTGAACTCCCATCTCGTGGTTGACCAGCCGCGCTACTTCCCGGCTGGCCGGGTTCGAGGCGAGATCCGGCGTCGAAATGGTGAGCGATCCGGGCGGCCTTTCCCACCAGCGTTCCCGGGCAGTGCCTTTACCGGCCACTTCCCGCACGAACCCGTGCTTGGCGAGCTGGCGCAGGTGGTAGCTCGTGGCACCGCTTGACTCGCCCAGTCGCTGGGCGATGCTGCTGGCGGTCTGGGCGCCGTAGCTGGAAAGCACTTCGAGCAACTGAATCCGCAATGGGTGCGCCAAGGCCTTCAGGGAGACGAAGTCAACTGTCCTGTCGGCGGTGGCCTCAGCGGTTGCGGGTTCCTCCGGCGAGGGCGTCTGGTGGTCTTCGCTCATGGACTACAGCCTACGAGAGAACCGTGGACCGCAGCCTCGCCCGGCCTGTACGCGCGGTTGCCGTCGTAGAGGTCTATTGCCGTGGGCCGATCTGGTGCATGAAGACGTACACATCGTCACGCATCTGCTGGAGGAGGGCTCCATTGAACCGGGTTGCGGGCTCTTCAGCCGGGGCGCTGGTGTGGGTGAACAGGAGTCGGACTCGGCCAAACAAGGGGCCCACCTTCTTTCGGGACAAGGGGTTTGGGGTAATGCAAAGATACCTTTGCAAAGACTTCTTTGTAAACCCTTCGCCCTCCGCTCCGGCCTCCGTTTCGATGGCTTGCTGCGTGTTAGACGGCAGGAGTCGTCTAACACGCAGGTATTCGTCTAATCGGGCTCGGTTGATCCGAAGAACCCCCCACGATGGTTCGATGGGGCTTAGGGGCTGGGTGAAGCAGCAGGAGATTCTGCTGGGCTGGCTGACCCCAAGACAAGCTGCCATTTGGCATCCAATCCAACTCGAACGAGGCTGTGTTTCCACCTGCATCCGTGGCGGTGACAATGTAGTTGTCTGGGGCTCCGTGGTGCTCACGGTATTCAACCGAGTATGAAGATGGGTTTAGTCTGCCCACTCTGTCCATCAGGGCATCTGCTGCGGCTTCACGCTCCTGCATTTCCGGCAGGGCGATGTTGAGCAGTTCCTCGCGGTCGCCATCCCGGGCAGCCCTGATAACTTGCTCCGATGCGTCATCACGCTGCCCCAGGTCGGGCTCAAACGTCATGTCGCAGCCGCTCAGCGCTAACCCGAAGCACATGGTTGCTGCCACGATGGCATTCTGCCGTATGCGCCGCACGTCCGTAGCCTATACCTAGGTTCTCAGCGCGTACCAGGTTGCGTAGGGGAAGGACGAGTACAAATTCCAGATGCTCCTGTCCAGAGTATCCGTCGTGTGATAGCTGACCCGGATGTCACGTGTGCCGGCGCTCCAAGGGGAATAAGTGACAATCATTGAGTGATCTACGTCCGGCGTGCCTTCGGGCCAGTGCACTTGAAGCACGTCAGCGGGTCCGAGGTCGTTCAAGTAACTGAGATAAGTTACTCGTCCCTGTGATACTGCAAAGTTATGAAAATGCTGCGCTCCGGTCCACGACCAAGTCTGATTGGCCCAGCTATACCACCAACTAGTGTCGTATTGGTACCAGCCTCCGACGTGTTGCCATCCTCCAGCGTTTAGAGATTGGGACACGAAGTTCTGGCAGTCGTTGCCAAATTGCCTGTATGCCCCGTTGCGGCCAAAGACCCAGGACCGTGCGTAGTTCACCATCGCTGTGTAGTTGTAGCTCACCGCCCGCGAGACTTCCTGGCCTGTTTCCTTTAGACCGGGCGTAGCACTCTTCTGTGGTGCACGCTTGTTCGCCACCTGTCCCTTTGCCGGGGTTGCCACTTGGCCCGAATTTAGCCGGAGGGCAGCGCTGGATCCAAGGCCGCTTTTGCATGGGAAAGCTGCTCTGCGCTTACCACTGTTGACGGCGGAATTCCTTCTGGGTACTTGGGACTGATGTGGTCGATAGTCCATCCGCTACCTGTTTTCGAAAACTCAATGATCTGTTCATACTTGTAGCTCTCCGGCGGGCCGCCGGTGGTGTACGTCATTTCAGTCCGTTCGGTGACCTCTGCTCTGGCTTTGTCCCCTTTGATTTCGAATCTCTCCGATTCAAAATTCGTCTCGATCTTTGAATAGCCCTGCCCGTACCCCGCCAGGCGCTCTTTTCGAGCCTTGAGCTCCCTATGTTCAGCAGCGATCGTATCTTTCGACTTCGCGCTAAAGAGAAGCATATTGGCCTGTTCTGCGCCTTCAAGCCCACTGCCAACCACCATTTGCTGGTTCCGGCCTCGAATCGCCGACTCCAGGATTGCCGAAAGTACGTTCAACTCTGCTGGTGCTTCCTGAACTGGTGATTGAGAAGCTGAGGCAGCGGCTGGCCCTACTGCGCTCAACGACAGACCTACGGCTAGCAAGGCCGCGCCCGAATTTCGTAAACCAATCACGATCGTCCCCTTCGACTTTGCGATTGGGAGCTTCGCGATGGCGACCATAGAACTCCCTCCAGTGGAGATCGGTCGACCGTAGCACTACTCCCGTGACAAAGACTTAGTGAGGCCCGGCACTGGAAAGTGATGCGAATCTCCGCCGCGGACTGATGTCAGAGCCACGTTGTTGTCCACATAGCCGCGAGGAACCCATTGCCCTCCCCATCCCGCGATGGTTCGATGGGGATCATGGCAACCCCAAATACCGCAGAGAGTTATGTCTTGGCGATCGGGACCAAAAAGGGTCTGTGGCTGGCGACCAGTCCGGACCGCATAGATTGGTCCTTCTCCGGCCCGCACTTCCTGATGAGCGAGATACCGAGCATCGGGATAGATACGCGGGACGGCAAAACAAGGATCATGGTCGGCGTCCGCTCCGAACACTGGGGGCCCACGGTGGCGCATTCGGACGACCTGGGCGCGACGTGGACCGAACCAGAGCAAGGCGCCATTAAGTTTCCGGACGGCACCGACGCCGCCCTGGAACGCATTTGGCAGATATATCCCGACGCCGACTCCCGCCCCGGCGTCGTTTGGGCAGGGTGCGAGCCGATTTCCGTGTGGAAATCCACCGACGGCGGCGAACACTTCGAGCTGAACCGCGGACTGTGGGACCACCCCCACCGCAGTGAATGGGGTGCCGGCTACGGCGGTGCCGCGGCCCACTCGATCGTGGTGGATCCCAGCGGCGAGCAAGTACACATCGCCATGAGCACGGGCGGCGTCTATACCTCGCTCGACGGCGGCACCTCCTGGGAGCCCCGGAACAAGGGAATCTCGGCCTACTTCATGCCCGATCCCAACCCGGAGTTCGGTCAGTGTGTCCACAAGATCGCGGCCGATGCCACGGTGGAGGGGCGGCTCTACGCCCAGAACCATCACGGCGTGTACCGGACGGACGACAACGGGGAGAACTGGAACTCCATCGCGGAGGGACTGCCCGCTGACTTCGGCTTCGTCATGCTGACGCACCCCCGCCGCGAGGGTACGGCCTGGGTCATTCCCCTGAAGGCGGACGGCGAACGTATCCCGCCGGACAGCAAACTGAGCGTCCACCGCACGGACGATGCCGGCGACTCCTGGACCGAGCTTCACGCCGGACTCCCGGACCACGAATACAACGCAGTGCTGCGTGACGCCGCCGCCGTGGATACAGCCGAACCCGTCGGAGTGTACTTCGGAACCCGCGGCGGATCGGTCTATGCGAGTGCTGATGAGGGTGGCACCTTCACCGAAGTGATCTCGCACTTGCCGGACGTGCTCTGCGTGAGGGCCGCCGTCGTGGTTGGAAAGCCGGCGGGCTTGGAAGCGCCGTTGGCGGCAGCAGAAGCCAACGTCCTGGCGGAAGCAGCAGTGATCGTCGATGCAGCCGCCCAAGTGGACGGCAATCCTGAAAGTCCCACCAGCGACCCGGTACCCGGTTAGGACCAATGGTGGCTGACATAACGGTCGTGCTTCCCGGTGTCCTGCAGCCACTCGTCGGCGGACAGTCCTACCTGACTGCGTCCGCCGACGGGGCCGTGACCGTTGGACAGTTGCTGGACACTGTGACCGGTGAGTACCCGGTTCTTGCCCGGCGTTTGCGTGATGAAACCGGTGCACTCCGCCGTTTCGTGAATATTTACGTGAACGGTGAC
This sequence comes from Paenarthrobacter sp. PAE-2, assembly GCF_026013155.1. Classification (NCBI taxonomy): domain Bacteria; kingdom Bacillati; phylum Actinomycetota; class Actinomycetes; order Micrococcales; family Micrococcaceae; genus Paenarthrobacter; species Paenarthrobacter sp. PAE-2. The sequence goes on from NZ_JAPDNV010000043.1 coordinate 24,703, forward strand.
GAGGTCCGGCGGCTCAAGGGGCTTGATACGGAGGTAGCGGGCGGCCAGGAGGTGTTGATTATCCAATCCGTGGCCGGCGGCTGAACGGGCGCGGGTGTGGCGCCGGGGTTCTGCTCTGGTGCGGGGTCGCTCAGGCGACGCGCCAAACACTGCATTCGTCGGTATTGATGGCTTTCCTCATCCCGGAGGCGTGGTCCATGATCCACACGACGCCGATTCCAGGGGCTGTTTCCTGGACTCGACCGCGGCGAATGACCACGTCATCGTAAGCGGGTCCAACGGACAGTCGGGCCTCGATTTCGTCTCCACGATGGAGCTGGCTGATAGCGCGAATACGTGTTGTTCGGGATTTGGCTTCCTTCAGCATGGTGTCCTCCTGGCTGGAGCTGGAACTGGTGCCTGCGCTTGCCGGCCATTCCAGTGTGGCGGGGCATTGTTGCCGCAGTATTTCCGCATGGTTAGGGCCCGGTAAGCATTGCGCGCTGCCCGGGTTTCCGGACACGCCCGACGCCGGGACCTGCCCGCGGCGGTAAGACGCGCCGACGGTTGGCCGCCTCTTCCGCAGGCCCGCAAGCCTGCCGCTGTACCCTGATGTCGGTTCTTGAGACTCACGGGAACCAAAGGCTCCATCTCTGGGAGATTTTTGATGGGTTTCTTGCAGCGGTCAATTGCCGTGTCCACCGGCCTGCTGGTTTTCGCCTCCAGCCTCATTTTTGCCCAAGCCCCGGCAACGGCCGTTCCGCTGCCCTCGCCGGACAATCCGAACGTGAAGTTCGTCGAGGGCACGCCCCATTCGGACCACGTGTTTGAGACGCCGTTGGGCGGTGCCCCCCAAAGCGGTGCCCCCCAAAGCGGCGACACCCAGTCCAGTGACCCGCGCGCAGGTGCGCAGGCCGCAAAAGGACCTTCCGACGTCGAGGCCCTCCTGCGGGACGGCGTGGCCGCCACGGGTCCCAGCGGCGACATCCGCGTCCGCCTGGTAACGGCTAAGCTGGCGGACAATTCGAACACCGTTTCCATGGCCGGTGCCGAGCAGGTGGTGGCCTCGACCAGCAGTTACTGGAAGGCGATGACCAACAATCGCCTGTCGATGACCGTGGACAGCAAGGTGTCCGGATTCCAGTCCAAGGCGCGGTCCACTGACCACTACAGCGTCATCATGTCCACCATCACCAGCGAATTGAAGTGGCAGGCCAGCCCGTACACCGCGCTGGTGATCTTCATTCCCTCATCCACCCTCTCAGGCAACGCGCTCGGCGCCGGCTACAGCAGCGGCAGCTACAGCGGCAGAGTCCTGTTGCCGCAGCTGAGCAGCTTCTCCAACAACGTGATGAGCCACGAGTTCGGCCACGTCATCGGTTTGATGCACGCCGATGCGCTGCAGTGCGGCAGCGGCGTTCCCGATGTGGGAACGGACAGCAGCGGCAGGTTCACCGATCCTTCCTGCTACATCCGCGAGTACGGCGACACCACGGACATCATGGGCGCGGCGCAGTACAACCAGCCAGTGATCAGCTCGTCGTTCTGGGACTACGCGGGGCTCGGTCGGGGCGATGAAATCCGCGACGTTGGAGTCGCGGGTGGTGTGAAGAGCTACACCCTCAAACCGTGGGGCGGAACCGACGCCCAGCGTGCCATCAAATTCACCGATCCCGTCAGTAAAGAGGTGTACTACCTCGAACTTCGGCAACCGGTGGGTTATGACTCGTATTTGAAGAACCCGGGCCAAGAGGGCAACAAGGGCGTCAAGATTGTCCAACGCGGCGGGGCGACCATTGCGTCGTCGCTGATCCTCATGCCGTCAACGGTTCCGTTCACCGAGCCCTGGTACGCCAAGAACCACTCGTGGCCGGCGGGCAGGACGTTCACCACCCATACCGGCACCCAGGTGACCATCGATTCCGTTTCTGCCACGTCGGCAACAGTCACCATCAACGCCGATCCGAAGCTCAAGACCCGGATGCGGTTCTCGGCCGGCGACTTCGACGGCGACAAGCTCGCCGATGTCATCTCCCGAGAGGCCGACGGTTCCCTCTTGCTGTTCCGCGGCCTGCCGGGAAACCGGCTCGCCGATCCTGTCCAGATCGGTTCCGGTTGGGGCATTTTCAACGCTGTTTTCGGCACTGAGGACTTCAACGGTGACGGATTCGCGGACGTCCTCGCCCGGACCAGCGACGGCGGGCTCTGGCTCTACCCAGGCAACGGAAAGGGCGGCTTCCTCTCCCGGAGCCAAGTGGGATTCGGCTGGCAAGGATTCACCCAGCTGGTAGCGCCCGGCGATTTCTCCGGGGACGGCCGCGCCGACGTTATCGCCTCCAGCCCGGACGGGCGTCTCTGGTTGTACCCGGGGGACGGTTTCGGCGGATTCCAAAGCCAGGTGCTGCTGGGCCAGGGCTGGGATGTCTTCAACACGCTCGCGCCGGCGGGTTCATTCGGCGGCGGATCGGCAGGGCTTCTTGCCCGCGCCGGCGACGGTACCCTCTATGTCTACCCCGGCAACGGCAAGGGTGGCTTCTTGCCGCGTGCCGCCGTCGGAAGTGGTTGGAACAGCGCGGGCGACCTGATCGGTGGCGAGGACCTGACAAGGGACAAGTCCGACGACGTGCTGGCCGCTGCGGCGGGCGGCGCCATGACGATCTACCCGGGTGACGGCAGCGGATTCGCCGACCGTCTGGCGATCGGCACCGGCTGGACCGCCTTCGACCAGGTGTGGGAAGCGGGCGACTTCAACGGCGACCGCGTGGCGGACGTCCTGGCGCGGGGCAAGGACGGCGCGCTGTGGCTGTATCCGGGCAACGGTTCAGGCGCTTTCCTGCCGCGGGTGCAGGTGGGGTCGGGCTGGAACATGTTCAACACCGTCCTCAGTGCCGGAGATTTCGACGGCGATTCGCGGCCGGATTTGGTGGGCCGGGCCCCCGACGGGACGCTCTGGCTCTACCCGACCGATGGCAAGGGGAAGTTCCTTGCCCGTCGGCAGATCGGGATGGGCTGGCAGGGTTTCACGCAGCTGCTGGCACCGGGCGACTTCTCCGGCGACGGTAAGGCCGACATCGTTGGGCAGACTGCCGACGGCGTGCTGTGGCTCTATCCGGGTAACGGCACCGGTGGTTTCCTTGCGCGGAAGCAGATCGGCACCGGCTGGAACATGTTCAACTTGGTCCTCCAGGCAGGGGACTTCAACGGCGACGGCCGCGAAGACCTGCTGGGCCGCGCTTCCGACGGGGGATTGTGGCTCTACCCGGGCAACGGTTCGGGTGGCTTCCTTTCCCGTGTGAACCTGGGTTCCGGCTGGAACATGTTCTCCAGCATCGCCGCTCTGGGCAATGGCTTCACGGGTACCGGAAACCCGTCGGTGGTGGGTGTAGCCGGTGACGGAACTTTGCTCCTGTACGCCGGGACCGGTGGGGGTAAGTTCCAGCCGGTGAAACTGAATCCCCTGTAGGAGTACACAGAAAACGTTCGCCTCCCGGTTCTTCGTGAACCGGGAGGCGAACGTTTTTAAGGGCGGTCTACTTGCGCAGGCCCAGTTCCGCGGTTGGGACCTTCGCCGATTCCCGGGCCGTCAGGGCGGAGACTGCGGCAATGGCACAAATGATTCCGCTGAAGATGGAGATCTGTACCCAGCCGCCGGGCTTGGTGCCACCCATGGCCGTGACGATTGCCGGAGCGAAACCTGCCATGAGGAAGCCGAGCTGCGTGCCGATGGCCAAGCCGGAGAACCGAACCTTGGTGCTGAACATTTCACCGTAGAAGGAAGGCCAGACGGCGTTCGCCGCAGCGTAACCGAACGAGAAGAAGACGACTGACACCAGGAACATCAGGGGGACGTTTCCGGATTCGAGCGTCAGGAGGAACACGGGAGTCATGATGGCACTGGCAATAGCGCCGTAGATAAAGACGGGCTTCCGGCCAATCTTGTCAGCCAAGGTGCCGAAGAGCGGCTGCGTACCCAGGGCAACAACGTTGGCTACTACCACGAGCCACAGCGTGATGGTGCTGCTCACGTGGGCCACATCCTGTGCGTATTTGATGGCCAGGGTGCCGAACACGGTGCTCACCGCAGCGATGAACGCGCAGCACACAACGCGCAGGACGTCGCGCCAGTGCAGCTTCAGGAGGTCGGCGACGGGAAGCTTGGCGATCTGGTTGTGCTTCTTGGCTTCTGCGAAGGCCGGGGGCTCGTGCAGGGTGCGGCGGATGAAGTAGGCCACGATCACAACAACCGCGCTCAGCCAGAACGGGATGCGCCAGCCAATGCCGTACTTGATCTCGTCCGGGAGGGCCACCACGGGAATGAAGACGAGTGCGGCGAGGATCTGACCGCCCTGGGTGCCGGTGAGGGTCCAGGAGGTGAAGAAGGAACGGCGGTTGTCCGGAGCGTGCTCAAGGGTCATCGACGAAGCGCCGGCTTGCTCGCCTGCGGCCGAAAGGCCTTGGGCCAGCCGTGCCAGCACCAGCAGGACCGGGGCCCACCAGCCGATGGTCTTGAAGTCAGGAAGGCATCCGATCACAAAGGTTGCGGCACCCATGAGCACCAGGGTGAACATGAGGACTTTCTGACGGCCGATCCTGTCCCCGAAGTGGCCCAGGATGATCGCTCCCACCGGGCGGGCAACGTAAGCGAAGCCGAAGGTGGCGAAAGACATGATGGCTGCGTTGGCGTCGGCGTCCGGGAAGAACACATGCGGGAAGATCAGCGCCGCTGCCGAACCGAAGATAAAGAAGTCGTAGTACTCCACCGCGCTGCCAAGGAAGCTGGCGAGGGCCGCTTTCTTGGGAGTGCCGGTGGTGGTTTCAGTGCCGGGCGTCGCTGACGGCATTGTTTGGCTCATGGGAGTTCCTTCTGTGACGACGATGTCGCGGATCAAGCTTCTGCGGGAGATCGAGGGCTAGGTGCGGCCGGATCGTCCCAAAAGTAACCACATTGTGAGAGCTACTTGTGCAATACAGCAATACTGGCTGTGAGAGCGATCACTTGTCAAGAGATGTCACCACTATCTAGAAATAGCTCTCACCATATGAGAGCATCGAACTATGAATGTGAAAGAGGGCACAAAAACGGACATGGTGGGCAAGGCGCTGAGCCTGCTTGTTCTGCTGGGTGACGAGCCGAAGGGGGCGAGTGCCGCAGATCTGGCCAGGGCGGCGGAGCTGCCGTTCAGCACCACGTATCGACTGCTGGGTTCGCTCACCCGGGACGGCTTTGTGGACTACGAGCCGGACGGGCGTCGCTACCATCTTGGCCTGCGCGTGTTCCAGCTGGGGCAGCGCGTTTCCAACCACCATGGCTTCGCGGCCACGGCGCTCCCGGTCCTGCAGCGGGTTACTGAACGCACCCATGAGGCCACTATCCTCTCGGTTCGCGATGGAGACCATCACCTGACCGTCAATAAGGTGGATGGGCCAAAAACGTTCCGCGTAACGAGTGACCCCGGGCATCTCGGTGCGCTACACACCACCTCCGTAGGCAAGGCGATCGTGGCCTTCGAGGAGGAGGTTGAGCGGAAGCGGCTTCTGGAGGAACTTCCCTTGGATCCGCTGACGGAGCACTCCATCACGGACCGTGACAAATTCCGCGAGGAGATCGAGCAGGTCCGGCGCCAGGGCTACGCCGTCATGGATGAAGAGAACGAGATCGGCATGCGCGCAGTCGCAGTCCCCGTCCTCAATGCCCAGGGCAACGCCTTCGCTTCCGTGGCCGTCGCTGTGCCGGTCTTCCGAATGACCATGGAGGAGCTGGTTTCCCACGTCCCTACTTTGCAGGAGGCCGCAGCCGAGCTCGCGGCCCGCCTGCCCCAGCGCTAACCCACCCCATGCCAACCCCGCCCACCCCCTCCCCACCCACCCACCCAACTGGGTCGCATTAGTGCGCGTTTTGACCCCTCTAAACGCGCTTAATTGCGACCTAGCGGTTCCGCGCCGTCGGCGCCCCATGGAGTGGGGAAAGTGTGC
>NZ_JAPDNV010000044.1:0-28342 GCF_026013155.1 Paenarthrobacter sp. PAE-2
ACCGGGGGCGTGATGGTGTCGTAGTAGCCCTGGCCGATCATCTGGACGGCAGTCTTGTTCTTGGAAGCAAGCTTGCGGAGTTCAGCAAGGACCTCCACCTCGCTCAGCGCGTTCTGCAGCGTCAGGGCAACGTCCTGGCGGATGTCGTTGGGAACCGCGGTGTCCACGAGGGAATCCACGGAGTCGTAACCGACTGACTTGAGCATGGTGCCGATGTCGGCCTGGCGGCGGGCACCGATGTGCCGATCGACGAAGGCGGTGGAGGCTGAACTAACCGTCACGAAGGAACTCCATTAGTTGGGCGGCGCTTGGGTACGCCGCAGTGGCTCGGGTTCCTCCCCGCTCTGTATTGGACCTGAGAGTTTCCGCGGGTTGTCTGCGCAACGCCGCTTGCACCGTCGGTGAGCACAACAATCGTCACCGCTGACGGCGGATTGCCTGCTGCTTTCCAGAGTTGCCTAGCCGCGGCGGTGCGTGGGCCTGAGAGATTCCTGGGGAGGATTTGCTCCTACGGCGCCTGCGTCACGTGCTTTGCAGGACTCTCCCGCCGCAGATCATAGGCTTATGCAGTTGTTCGCGGCCCGCTGCAAGGCGCACCACAATTGTTAATTGTCCTACGTGCCCGGCGTCGCGGCAAATAGGCGGAGCGCTACTTCCGCAGTCGCTCCAGAACCTCGAGCAGGATCCCGACGTCGGCCTCCCGCCCGGCGCTGCCGCCCGCCTGCCCGCCTTCGAACATGGCGTTGAAATAGAGTCCGTCACCCATGTAGCTGACGGCTTTGGCGACTTCCGGCCCAACGTCCTCGGCGAGCACGTCGAGCCAGCGTTGTTGGATGGCGGCAAACCTCCTCCGCGTCTCCTCGTGGGCTACCTCTGCCAAGCGGGTGGTCGCCACAAAGGCCCGGTCCATGGGCGTACCGGCCCACACCGAAGACCGGATGAAGTACGCAGCCGCACCGTCCGGGGCCGCGATCATTTGTTCGGTGTCTTCCTCCGCCAAGCGGTCGAGGCGTTCCAGCAAAGCGCTGATGAGGGCCTCCTTGTTGGGGAAGTGATAGAGGAGCCCTCCCTTGGAGACTCCGGCGCGGTTCGCGACGGCGTCGAGCGTTGCTGCCCGCTCCCCCACCTCGATCAGGAGCGCCTCGAAGGCATCCAGGACGGCATCCTTGGCAACTGGTTTTCGCGGCATGTGTCCATCATTCCCTAAACAGGCGTGTTGAGCTCCTTTGAAACTATACCGTCTGGACGGTACAGTAATGTTCATGTTTTCGTCGTCCGCAACCAAAGCTCCCCGCACTTCCACCCGCCCCCTCCCCGGCAGGACGGCAGGATGGCGCGACTGGACGGCCCTTGCCCTGCTCATGTTTCCGGTTCTCCTGGTGGCCGTGGACAACACCGCCCTCACCTTCGCTCTGCCGGAGATCGCCCGCTCATTGGAAGTCGGGGGCATCCAGCTTCTGTGGATCGTTGACGCGTACCCGCTGGTCCTGGCTGCATTGCTGGTATCCATGGGCAACCTCGGCGACAGGATAGGACGACGGCGGCTGCTTCTGGCCGGCAGCACAGGCTTCGCGGCGGTGTCGGCCGCTACGGCGTTCGCGCCCTCGGCTGAATGGCTGATAGCCGGCCGCGCAGCCCTTGGAGTCTTCGGCGCCATGCTGATGCCCTCAACACTGTCCCTGATCAGGAACATCTTCACCGACCCGAACCGGCGCCGCCTCGCCATCGCCGTCTGGGCAGCCGGGTTCTCCGGCGGCGCAGCCCTCGGCCCCATCTTTGGCGGCTGGCTCGTGGAGCACTTCTGGTGGGGAGCTGTCTTCCTGGTGGCAACGTTCCTGCTCCTGCCCCTGCTTGCGTTCGGCAGGATCCTCATTCCGGAGTCGAAGGACGCCAACCCTGGCCGGGTGGACGTACCAAGCATCGTCCTGTCCGTCCTCACCATGGCTCCGTTCGTCTACGGCATCAAGGAATTCGCCGTGCACGGCTTCGGGCCAACCGCCGCTTTCTTCATGCTCTTCGGCGCGGTACTGGGCGTGCTCTTCGTGCGGCGGCAGCAGCAGTTGGCCAGCCCCATGCTGGACGTGCGCCTCTTCAGCAACAAAGTGTTCAGCACGGCCATCGTCGCCAACGTGCTGTCCCTGTTCTCCATGACCGGGTTCATCTACTTCTTCGCCCAGCACCTGCAACTCATCGAAGGCCAGTCGCCCATGGAGGCGGGTATTGCCATGATCCCGGCCCTCTTGGCCACCATCGTGGCAGGGCTGGTGGTGGTACCGCTGGTGAAGCGGATCCGCCCCGGCTTTGTGGTGGCGGGCGGCCTGGTCCTCAATGCAGTGGGGTACCTGGTGGTTGTCGTGGGCGATCACGGAAGCGGCCCGGTGTTCCTGCTCTCAGCACTGACGGTGTTGGCAGTTGGTGTGGGTGCTGCGGAGACCATCTCCAACGACCTCATCCTGGGCTCGGTCCCGGCGGACAAGTCCGGCGCGGCATCCGCCATCTCGGAAACAGGCTACGAACTGGGATCGCTCCTGGGCACCGCCGTCCTGGGCTCCATCCTGACCGCGTCCTACCAGCACAACCTGGTGATACCGGACGGCGTATCCGCTGCCGCTGCGGGCCAGTCAGGGGAAACCTTGGCCGGAGCGGTTGATGCGGCGGCCGCACTGCCCGCGCCCTTGTCCGAGGCCCTGACTGCGGCCGCAGGGGTGGCCTTCGAATCCGGAGTGCACGTCACCGCGGCGATCGGGCTGGTACTGATGGCAGGAGCGGCAGTGCTTGCCGCCGTCGTACTTCGCCGGGTGCCGAGGGCGCAGTAGTCTTGGCGTCGCAGTGGGCCGGGCGGCGCATTAAGCCGGGGCGCAGCTCCGATTCGATGGCTCGCTGCGTGTTAGACGGTATGAATCGTCTAACATGCAGCGAGCCGTCTAAATGGCCGGCGCCCATGCTGGGAACGAGCCCTACACGGTGTCAGTGGGAGCCGCTTTACTGTCCACGTCCGCAGTCAAGGCGTCGATCCGGTCGATGGCTTCGCTCAAGCGGCCGACGGTTTCCCAGAGGTCGGGGTGGGCTTCGCGAACTTCCTCAAGGGTGGTGCCGTCCTTCGCGAGAGCCGCAAGGTCGAAGCTGACGTTGGTCCGTGCACCGGCAATCGCAGCCCGGAGCGCCCCGCAGGCCACCACGACGTCGGCGATCAGGGCAGGATTGCCGTTCGCAGCCAGCCATTCCAGGTCTTCGACGGCCTCAATGGCGTGATCCCCCAACACCGCGGACGCTTTGGCCGCTTCCACGGATGCTTCGCGGATGGCCTTCTCACGTTCCGGACCGGGGTCCAGCCGGAACGCTGCCCCGAAAGCTTTGGAGGCTACGGCGTCCTCGTCTGCCAGGCGAAGGGCCGTCTCCCGCAAGGCGCGCGCCCGGCCCAGCAAGTCCTCCCCCGCGTTCTCCGAGTAGCCGGCCACCATTGAGGTCAACGATGCGGCGATGCCAAGCATCACCCCGGTCCCGGCCCCTCCGCCAGGTGAACCGCTGGACTCCGCCAGGGCCTTGGTCCATTCCTCGACCGTGGAGTGTTGGGTAGTGATCTCTTCGGAAGCAGCCATGCAGCCCAGTCTCGCATTCCAAGACCTGACCAACACCACTGTCCCCCCGATACACTGGCCATCCCGGCGTCGAAACTGTGAGGGGCATCCCTGTGGGCATTGACCTTGAAGAACTGTACAAAGACCTGCACGCTCACCCGGAGCTGTCGTTCCAAGAGGTGCGAACGGCTGGAGTCGTGGCCGGGCACCTTGAAAACCTGGGCCTCCAAGTCCACCGGAACATCGGGAAAACCGGCGTAGTGGGCGTTCTCCGGAACGGGGAGGGCCCCGTTGTGATGCTGCGAGCGGACATGGATGCACTGCCCGTCAAGGAAGCCACTGGGCTGGACTACGCGAGCACTGCCATGGGTGTGGACCACGAGGGCCTTGAGGTACCTGTCATGCACGCCTGCGGTCACGATGTCCACGTCACCTGCCTGATTGGCGCCGTGGAGGAACTCGTCCGGACGAGGCAGGAGTGGCATGGCACGCTGATCGCAGTCTTCCAGCCGGCCGAAGAGTTCGGTGGCGGGGCGGACACCATGGTCAAGGACGGCCTCTACGATCGCGTCCCCAAGCCCGAGGTGGTCCTTGGCCAGCATGTGGCGCCTGTTCCCGCGGGCTGGTTCGGACTTCGCTCCGGTGTTGCCATGGCATCTGCTGATTCGCTCAACATCACCCTGCACGGTCGCGGCGGGCACGGTTCACGCCCTGAAACCACCGTGGACCCGGTCCTCATGGCCGCGGCAGCCACGGTTCGTCTCCAGGGGGTGGTTGCGAGGGAAATCGCCGCGAGTGATTCGGCTGTGGTGACCGTGGGACAACTGCATGCAGGCACCAAGAACAACATCATTCCGGAAACGGCCACCCTTGGCCTCAGTATCCGGTCCTTCAGCGAGCCCACCCGCGAAAAGGTACTGTCCGCCGTCGAACGTATTGTTCGGAGCGAAGCGACCGCCTCGGGTGCCGTGAAGGAACCCGAGTTCAATTACGAGGAGCGCTTTCCCCTTACCGTGAATGACGACGCAGCCGCGCAAAGGGTGGATGCGGCCTTCCGGCAAAAGTTCGGCGCCGGGCAGGTCATTGACCCCGGACCGGTTTCCGGGAGCGAAGACGTGGGCATGCTCGCCACGGCAGCCGGCGCGCCGTTGGTGTTCTGGTTCCTGGGCGGCATCGAGCCGCACTACGCCAAGGACTTCGCCCAGACGGGGCGCCTTCCGGAGGATGTCCCCTCCAACCACTCGCCGTACTTCGCTCCCGTTATTGAGCCCACCCTCACCCTCGGGACGGAAGCGCTGGTCACGGCAGCCCGGGAGTTCCTGGCGTAGTACAACTACCCAACTGACTGGCACCAGCGGTTGTTCTGACGCCTCAAAACAACCGCTAATGCCAGCCAGTTTCGGCGTCAGGCCGGGATGTTCAGCGAGGCCTCAAGAGCTGCATCAGCGTCACGGAGGACTTTGGCAGCCACTTCGAGCCCCTCGATCCGTCCCAAGGACGTGTCCTCATGTTCGATGTTGACCAGCATGTCCGGATCCACCTCGTACAGGGCGCGGAGGAACTCGGTCCAGTAGGCGGTGTCGTGGCCCCTGCCGAGGGCTACGAAGTCCCAGGCGGAGTTCTTGGGCCATTCGTTGGCCCACTCATCTCCGCCCAGGTTGGTGCGGTTTTCCTCGGGTGAAAGACGGCGGAAGCTGTTGTCCAGCACACCGTAAAGCGCGGCATTCTCAGTGTTCACGCGCACGTCCTTGGCTGCCGCCTGGAACACCAGCGGACCGAGCTCACGCACCACCGCAACGGGATCCATCTGCTGCCAGAACAGGTGGGATGCATCCAGTTCCACACCCACATGGGTGGCTCCGGTGAGTTCGATGAGCTTGTAGACGTCAGCGGTGTTGAACACGATGTTTTGCGGGTGAAGCTCAAGGGCTACCTTTACCCCGTGGTCGGCGGCGAGGCGGTCGGTTTCCTTCCAGAAATCGGCGGCCACGCCCCACTGGTAATCCAGGACGTCCAACGCCGCGGAATTCCATGCGTTGACCACCCAGTTGGTGACGGTCGCGCCGGGTTCGCCGCCGGGCAAACCGGACATGGTCACCACCCTGTCCTGTCCGAGCCTATGGGCCAAACGGATGGAGCGGCGGATGTCTTCGGCGTGCTCTTCGCCGATTTCCCTGCGCGGGTGCAGCGGGTTGCCGTTGCAGTTCAAGCCCGCGATTGAGACGCCCGTGCCCTCGAAGAGTCCCAGGTAGTCATCGCGGGCGGCATCCGAAACCAGGATCTCGTCCATGGTGGGAACGTGGACAGCGGGCAGGAATCCTCCCGTGTTGATCTCGATGCCTGTCAGGCCAAGGTCTGCGATCACTTTCAGGGCTTCGGGAAGGGACCGGTCGTGCAGGATCGCGTTGTAGACGCCGAGTTTCATAGCGTGATCTTCTTTCCGTTGTTCAGGGCTGATTCGGTAACGGCTCCAAGGAGTTCCATGTTGCGGACGCCCTCGTCGAACGTGGCACAGCGGGGCAGCGACTCCGCCTCGGAAAGTCCGGCAACTTCTTCCAGGAAGGCGCGGGCCTGATAACCGAAGGCGTCGTTCTGGCCGAAGCCGACCTCCGGCGCGTCCATGGCCAGGCCACCGGCAATGTACGGGTGGCCCGGGCCCAGGATGACCTGGCGGTACCCGTTGTGCAGGCCGGACCCGTCGTTGAGGAACAACTGGATTTCATTGGGCCTGCGCTGGTCGAACTTCGCACCCCCGTTCTCGCAGAACACTTCCAACTGGAGGCTGTTGGCGTGCCCGGCAGCCACACGGGAAACCTCGAAACTGCCCGCTCCATTGGCGAACTCAGCGTTGAAGGCCGCGTAGTCGTCGTTCTCCACGGCCTCGAAAGTGTCGCTGACGGCCACGTGGTCATGGCCCATGACTGCGCTCAAAGGCAGCGGTCGCTTGTTGATGGACGTTGCCAGGCGGCCGCCCCTGATGGACTTAATGTCGCCGCACAGGAACTCGGAAACATACGTCAGGTGGCTTCCGACGTCGGCCAGCGCACCGGAGCCGGGGCCCCCTCTGTATCGCCAGCTCATGGGAGCTGAGGTGCTGAAACCATAGTCGGTCCAGTACCGGCCACTGAAGTGCAGTATGTTTCCGAGGACGCCGTTCCTGATCAGTTCGCGGATGTAGGCAATCCCGGGTGTCCGGCGGAAGGTGAACCCGATGCGGGCCAGGTTACCGCGGGCTTCGGCAGCCCGGGCGGCCCCGGCCATGGCGCGGGCATCCTCGAGGGTGTCGCTGAGCGGCTTCTCGCACAGCACGTGCTTGCCCGCCGCCAACAATCCCTCGACCACTTCCCGGTGCAGCGGGTTGGCGATGACCACACTGACCACATCAATGTCGTCGGCTTCGGCGATTGCCTGCCAGGACGCGTCGTTGCGTTCGTACCCGAACCGGCGGGCGGCCACGGAACCGAACTCAGCGTTGACATCGCCGATCGATACAAGCCGCACCTGGGGCAGCACCGGGCTGTAGAGGGCGGATGCCGTGCGGTACGCGGCGGCGTGGGCTTTGCCGGCCATGCCTGCACCGATGACGGCGACGCCGAGGCTTTCAGCCATGATTTCTCCTTCGAAATTTCGCCGTTTCGTGGGGCACGTGACGGCATTTTGTAGCGCTACAATTTTGCACTGGCATTGATCGTAGCTATGTCCATATGTCCTGTCAATGATGTGCCGACTATCCTCGATAGCAGACCCGAAAGGCATGCCTGAACCCGTGAACAGTCCCCAGACCCGACGCCCCACCCTCTACGACGTCGCCACCGAAGCCGGCGTCTCGCCGTCGTTGGTTTCGCTCTTCCTCAAGGACCCTGAAAGGGTCAGTGCAAAGCGCCGCGACGCCGTCCACGCCGCCATCAACCACCTCGGCTACAGGCCCAGCCGCGCGGCCACCACCTTGGCGAGCAATCGGACCAAGAGCATCGGACTGCTCATCGACGACTACCGGAATCTCTGGTTCGTGGATCTCCTCCGCGGCATGGAGTCGGTACTTTCGGACCTCGGCTACCAAGTCACCGTGGCCGATTCGAGGCCGGGCGAGAACAGGATCAAGGAAGCGACCGACGGCCTCCTGGCCATGCACGTGGACGCGCTGGTCATTGCGGCCGAGCCCAGCGAATCGATGCTGGCACGAACCTGGGTGCCCACCGTCGTCGCGGGCTGGCGCAAGGGCGTTCCCTCCGGGGCAGACCTCATCACCAACGACGACGACGGCGGCGGCGCCATGGCCGCCGAACACCTGCTCGGGCTGGGCCACACGCGCATAGGCCACCTCTCAGGGTCCGACGGCGCCTCCGACCACCGGCGGGCCGGTTACCGCCGCGCTATGGAGACCGCCGGCGTCGAGGTCCTGGTTGCGGAATCGAGCGGAACCTCGGAAGAAGACGGCTACGCCTCCGCGTGCCGGCTGCTGGACCGCCACCCGGACACCACGGCGATCTTTGCCGCCAACGACACCATGGCGCTGGGTGCCTTCGCCGCCTTGAAGGCCCGCGGTTTATCGGTGCCGCATGACGTCTCCGTGATCGGTTATGACAACTCGCCTTTGGCCAAATCCCGCTTCCTTGATCTGACATCCATCGACAACCGGAGCGACGTTGTGGGCGCCAGCGCTGCACGAAGGCTCCTGGACCGTCTGGAGGACCCCGAACTCAAGCCGGAGCAGACCCTGATTGGGCCAACATTGGTGCTGCGCGGGACAACGGCTCCCGCGCGTGCCCGGTAAGCCCGCGACGGCACCACGCGGGCTGCTATTTGCCCGCCCGCAGCGGTCCCGCCACCCGCAGTTGTTCGTTGTCGATCAGCCACTGCACGGACTCGAAGATGGCCTCCTCCGGTTCATACATCGGCGCCTAACCGATGAGTGACTCGGCCTTGCGGATGGAAAAACAGTGGTTGCGGTACAGGTGCTGCCAGCTTGTTTCCGCATGCCCTTCCGTGTCCGATGCCCGGAACTCGTCCCACGTGATGGATTCAAGATTGGCCTCGCGGCCGAACCAGCCAGCCGCGATTTCCGCGAACCCTCTGGAGCTGAGGGCCGAGGGAGCAACAATGTTGAAGTCCTCCCCCGCAGCTGCCCCGCGATGTTCCACGGCTTTCTGGAATGCCTGGGCAAGGTCGTCGGCGTGGACGTGGTGCATGAGTGCCGTGCCGCCGTCGGGGACCTTCAAGGCGTGACCGGCCGAGAGCGTGTACCAAACCTCCGGATCCAGGTTCCCCAACGGCCCGATCGGTTGCCAACCCGGACCCACGATGTGCCCCGGGTGCAGGGAAGTGGTTGCCAGGCCGCCGCCGGCCGTCTCCGCCTTCAGCATCCGTGCTATCGAGTCCTTCCGGGTCCCGTATTCGCCGATAGGCGGCAGGTCAGCATCCTCGGGAATGGGCACTTTGCGACTGGGACCATAGCGCCAGATGGAACCGCAGTGCAGCAGATGACCTGTTGCACCGCGCAGCTTTTCAACCAGCCCAACAGCGGACTCCAGCGTGAAACAGACCAAGTCAATGACGACGTCGGCGTTCAGTCCCGCCACCAGGTCACCGAAGGTGCCTGACCGGTCCTCCTGCTCGCGGTCCGCGGCCACATGGCGCACATCCTTCCACTCGGGCACGTCGACATAGGGCTTTCGGTGTCCGCGGCTGACGTTGTTGACCTCATGGCCGGCGCGCACCAGCCGTGGAACGAGGAAGCTGCCGATGTGCCCGCTGCCGCCTATGACGACGATCTTCATGGAGTACCCCTTTGGCCTTGGACGGGTTTTGCCCCACGCTATCCGCTCAGCGCCCGGCTGCGGGAGACCCTGCCGCCTGGAGTCGCCGGGATTCCGTTGCTGCCTTGGTTTCAGCCATCATGAGGTCCGCGTTGATCACGGCGCCGGCCATGTTTCCTGCGGCGGCCGATGCCATGACCTGCCCGGTGGGATCCGAGATGTTTCCGGCCACCCAAACCCCCGGGACTTCCGTTGCCCCGGCGGGTCCGCTCGACTCCACATAGTGACCAATGCCGCTTGGATGCCCGACTGACCTGATGCCCAACGATTCGAGGACGGCGCTCCGGGCTTCCAACCGCGGAGCAACAACAGCCGCATCCACCGGAAATTCCTTGCCGGATTCGAGGACCACGCCGGTCAGGACATCAACCCGGACCACCAGGGACTTCACTTTTCCCTCGACCACCGAGATGGAGCGGGCGGCCAACTGCTCCCACTCTTCATCGCTAAGCTTCAGGACGTCGTTGAGGAACAGTGTGATGTTCGGGCTCCACTGCCGGAACAGCAGGGTCTGGTGGATGGACATCGGCCCCGTGCCCAGGATGCCTATCTTGGTGTCCCGGACTTCCCAGCCATGGCAGTACGGGCAATGGAGGACATCCCGGCCCCAGCGTTCATGGATGCCTCCGATGTCCGGGAGCACATCGCTCAACCCTGTGGCCACCAGAAGGCGCCTGGCTGCCACACGCCGCCCATCCGCCAGCTCCACCGCGAAGCCGGGTTCCGCTCCTGCGCCGGGCTCCGCCGTCGAACGCGCCGCCACGGCCGTCCCGTTAACCACGTCACCGCCGTATTTTCGGACCTCATCACGGCCAACGGCCAACAATTCCTTCGGATTCATGCCGTCACGCGAGAGAAATCCATGGACTCCGGCCGCCGGTGCATTTCGCGGCTCCCCCGCGTCAATGACGAGCACGGAGCGAAGGGCCCGCCCCAAGGTGACAGCGGCGCTCAGCCCTGCCGCGCCGCCCCCGATAACAACGACGTCGTATTGCTCTTCCACGCTTCCGTCCCTTCCATGCAGACCCCGGTCTTCGACTTGTTGTGGAGATCCCGGGGCTTAGACACTCTTAGCCAATGGTTTCGAGACCACCCCCGGACTGGCAAGAAACTTTGCTGCAATGGCAAACTACTGTTCATGGACCCGGATTTCAGCAAGCTCCTCGGCTCGGTAGGCCCCCGCCTCAGGACGCTCCGCACCCAGCGCAACGTCACGCTCGCCGAGGCCTCAGAGGCAACCCGCATTTCGGTGAGCACACTCTCCCGCCTTGAGTCGGGCCAGCGAAAACCCACCCTGGAACTCCTCCTGCCCATCGCCAGGCTCCACCAGGTCCCGCTTGAGGAACTCATTGACGCCCCGGAGACCGGCGATCCGCGCGTGCATCTCAAGCCGCATGTTCACGAATGGGGCACCGCCCTGCCGCTGACTCGACGGCCAGGCGGGATCCAGGCATTCAAGATGATCCTTCCCGGCGCCACCGGAAACGAGGTGCCCAATCCGCAGTCCCACGAGGGATATGACTGGATGTACATCCTCAACGGGAAACTCCGGTTGATCCTTGGAGAGAACGACTTCGTCCTCAAAGCCGGCGAGGCCGCGGAATTCGACACCCGCACGCCGCATTGGTTCGCAAGCGCCACAAGCCAGCCGGTGGAACTCCTGACCCTGTTCGGACAGCAAGGCGAGCGCATCCACTTGAGGGCCAAGCCGAAGCGCTGAGGCCCTGGTTCGCCCGCGAGATGGCAGTTAATGCCAATGTTCGCCCCCAGCATTGGCATCAAATGTCATCTCGCGCCCAACAACCCCGACTCCACGCCGGTCATAAAAGAACGGGGTTCATTTAACCCTTGCGCTCCGGAACGTCTGCCGCCATACTAAATGAACGCTATTCATTTAGTGACAGTCGTCTCACCGGAGAACATGCCATCATGATTGAAATTACCCGCCTCGAAGCCCCGACTTCCCTGGCGCGCACCGAGCCTTCTACCCGCACTCCCCTGCGGGTGGGCGTCGTCCAGCACCGTTGGCACGCGGACGAAGCCGTCCTGCGCGCCGAATTGAACGAGGGCATCGAACGCGCAGCCAAGCTGGGAGCCGCAGTCGTCTTCCTGCCCGAGCTGACCCTGTCCCGTTACCCGGCCGATACCCGCCCGGCCAACAACCCGGCCGCCGGGGTCCGCCCATCGGATATCGCAGAAGACCTCTTCACCGGCCCCACCTTCACCTTCGCAGCCGAGGCAGCCCGTCAGTTCGGGGTCTCCGTTCATGCTTCCCTGTACCAACGGGCCGAAAACCCGGACGGCAGCGATGACGGTCTGGGCTTGAACACCGCCATCCTCGTCTCCCCCGCCGGAGAACTCGTGGCCCGCACGCACAAGCTGCACATCCCGGTGACGGCCGGCTACTACGAGGACAAGTTCTTCCGCAAGGGCCCTGACGCCGATGACGCGTACGCCGTCCATGCTCCGGCCGAACTCGGTGGAGCACGCCTGGGCATGCCCACGTGCTGGGACGAATGGTTCCCGGAACTCGCACGCCTGTATTCGCTGGGCGGCGCGGAAATCCTGGTCTACCCCACGGCCATCGGCTCGGAACCGGACCACCCGGACTTCGACACCCAGCCCCTGTGGCAGCAGGTCATCGTGGGCAACGGCATCGCCAACGGCCTGTTCATGGTCGCCCCCAACCGCCACGGCAGCGAAGGCACCCTGAACTTCTACGGTTCGTCCTTCATCTCCGATCCCTACGGGCGCATTCTGGTGCAGGCGCCGCGGGATGAATCCGCCGTGCTCGTTGCCGATCTTGACCTCGACCAGCGCAAGGACTGGCTCACGCTCTTCCCGTTCCTGACCACCCGACGCCCGGAAACCTACGGCCGCCTGACCGAACCCGTCAACCACGACGCTCCGCTCGGCGCCCAGCCCCAGGCAGTTCCCGCATGAGCACCTGGCGCATGCCCTCCGAGACCGCCCCGCAGGACCGGGTCTGGATGGCGTTCCCCACCGGCGGGTACACGTTGGGCGGGACGGAGGAAGAAGCACACGCTGCCCGGTCAGCATGGGCCGCGGTCGCGAACGCCATCCTCGAGTTCGAACCGGTCACCATGGTGGTAGAACCCGACGACGTCGAAACAGCCGCGCGCTACCTGGACCCTCGCGTCGAGGTACTGACCGCGGAACTGAACGATGCCTGGATGCGGGACATCGGCCCGTCCTTCGTGCTCGACGCCAACAGGCAGTTGGGTGCCGTGGATTGGATCTTCAACGGTTGGGGCGGCCAGGACTGGGCTGCGTGGGACAAGGACTCCCTGATCGCCGACTACGTAGCCAGCCGTGCCAACGTACAGCGTGTTCCCTCGGGCATCGTGAACGAGGGCGGCGGCATCCAGGTCGACGGCGAGGGAACGGTCCTGGTGACCGAGACCGTCCAATTGGATCAGGGCCGCAATCCGGGCCTGACCAAGGCGGACATCGAACAGGAGCTGGCGCGCACCATCGGCGCAACCCACGTGGTGTGGCTTCCCCGCGGCCTCACCCGCGACTCGGAGAAGTTCGGCACCCGCGGCCACGTGGACATCGTTGCCGCCATCCCAAGCCCGGGAACGTTGTTGGTCCATTCACAGCAGAACCCGGACCACCCTGACTATGAAGTCTCCCGGCAGATCATCGATTTCCTGCGCACCACCCATGACGCAGCCGGCCGGGAATGGAACATCATTGAAGTTCCGGCACCGGAAACACTGACCGACGACGAGGGTTACGTGGACTACAGCTACATCAACCACCTCGTGGTCAACGGCGGGGTCATCGCCTGCAGCTTCAACGACCCCATGGACGAGAAAGCACTCCGCATCCTCTCTGATGCCTACCCCGGCCGCCGCGTGGTCAGTGTTGACGCGCGGGAGCTCTTCGCCCGGGGCGGCGGCATCCACTGCATTACGCAGCAACAGCCTTCGGCCATCTAGAAAGGGCCTTTCATGAGCCAGACAATCCACAGCAGCGCAACCGACGCTGCGACGTCGCACAACATCAGCGGCAAGGGACTGAAGACGGGGCAGTTGGGGCTCCTCGCCGTCGTCGTTCTTGGCATCTCCACCATTGCACCCGCCTACACGTTGACCGGGGCCCTGGGCCCCACCATCAGCACAGTCGGCCTGCAGCTTCCCGCCATCTTCCTCATCGGGTTCATCCCGATGATCCTGGTATCACTCGCCTACAGGGAACTCAACGCAGACTCACCGGACAGCGGGACCACGTTCACCTGGGTCACCAAGGCATTCGGCCCATGGGTGGGCTGGATGGGCGGCTGGGGACTGCTCGCAGCCAACATCATTGTGCTGTCCAACCTCGCGGGTGTGGCGGTGGACTTCTTCTACCTGTTCTTGTCCCAGTTGGCAGGAAACCCGGAGATTGCCGACCTCGCGTCGAACAAGCTGCTCAATGTGCTCACGTGCCTCGTGTTCGTAGCGCTGGCCGTGTGGGTCAGCTACCGTGGCCTGCACACCACCAAGATCGTCCAGTACGGACTGGTGGGCTTCCAACTGCTGGCCCTTGGCCTCTTCGTTGGGATGGCCTTCGCGAACTGGTCAGCATCCCCTACCGCCATCCCGTTCAGCTGGGACTGGTTCGACGTCACCAAGATTGAGACGTTCGGCCAGATCGCAGCAGGCATCTCCCTCTCGATCTTTGTCTACTGGGGCTGGGATGTGTGCCTCACCGTCAACGAGGAAACCGCCAACGGAAAGAAGACCGCAGGCGCAGCAGGAACCCTGACAGCAGTGGTGGTGCTGGGCATCTACCTGCTGGTGACCATCGCCACCATGATGTTCGCCGGCGTCGGGGACACCGGAATCGGCTTGAACAACGAAGAAAACCACGCCAACGTCTTCACGGCCCTGGCCTCGCCGGTGATGGGACCGTTCGCGATCCTGATGTCCCTCGCAGTCCTGTCCAGTTCCGCAGCCTCACTTCAGTCCACCTTCACATCACCTTCGCGCAGCCTCCTGGCCATGGGCCACTACGGCGCACTGCCGGAACGCTTCACGCACCTGAGCAGGAAGTTCTCGACGCCGGGCTACGCCACCATCGCTGCCGGCATCCTGTCCGCGGGCTTCTACGCGGTGATGCACGTGATCAGCGAGAACGTACTCAACGACACCATCCTGGCGCTGGGCCTCATGATCTGCTTCTACTACGGACTGACCGCGATCGCCTGCGTGTGGTACTTCCGCCACAGTGTTTTCAGCAGCGCACGGAACTTCTTCCTGCGCCTCGTATGCCCGCTGCTGGGTGGCGTGGGCCTGTTCGTGGTGTTCATCCAGACCGCGGTAGACAGCTGGGCCCCGGAGTTCGGCAGCGGTTCGGAAATCTTCGGCGTGGGACTCGTTTTCATCCTGGGCGTCGGCATCCTGGCTTCGGGAGCGGTGGTCATGCTGATCATGTCCCGGGTACGTCCAGGGTTCTTCCGCGGAGAGACCATCCGCAAGGACACTCCCGCCCTGGTGGTCCCGGAGTAGGTAGGTCCGCCAAGTTCGGCTCGCTCCGTTCGCCGGAAAGCTGCTGGTTCGTTGGGAAACTTCCCTGCGAACCCGCAGCTTTCCCGCGTTTTGGCGGGGGTTTGGTTTTGGGAGGGGGTTTGGTTTTCGGCGAGGGTTACCAGTGGTGCGCCACGTCCACCACCAGGCGCGAACCGCCGTCGGGCCCGTCCATAGTGAACACCCTGAACGGAAGCCGGGCACGGACCCCCAGTCCGATGCTCGTGTAGCCCTCGAAGCTGCCCGCATAGACCACCTGCCGGAAGGTTTGGTAACCGGACACATTGGACAGTTCCGCCTTGGCCGCCGGCGAGTAGGTCGACTGGCCGTTCTGGTCATAGGAAGGCGCGGTTACCGTGATCTGGAGGTCGGCACCGCCAAGGGTCGGGATCTGGAACCCGGAACCGTCCTGGATCACCACGGGGACGTACTGCACTGAGTAGCCGGCCACCTTGCCGGTCAGGTCGATCACCAACCTGTCGTAGCAGGCCTGCTGCCCTGTCCGCACGTTGGTGACATGTGCGGAACTCATGTCGGGATCGGCCTTGGCCAGGGAACCCCACATAATTCCACAGTACGGTGATGCCGCCGAGGCCACCCCCGGCCCTGCCAGGCCGAGCCCCGCCGCCATTATTGCGGCAGCAAACCCGGCCCCGATTTTCCTCATTTTTTGCCTCCTTAAAGGCGGGTTGGATACCTCAAGCGTAGAAGTTGCGGCGGGCTTTTGAGCGGGTTGTTTCCGCATCGGCATTCAACCGTTAGAGGAAGCCCGGGTCGGTCACGGAAACGTCATTCTGCACCGTGCCGCGTGTCCCTTTGGCACCGTATTGAAGGCCACCGGCGGCAAATTCGTAACCGTGGATCACAAACAAAAAACCCCGTCCGCCGGAAGGGCGTGACGGGGCTCGTTGGCTGGTCCCCGGGGTCAGCCTTCGCAATCCTTGCAGTACTTCAAGCCGTTCTTTTCCAAGGCAATCTGGGACCGGTGACGGACCAGGAAACAAGAGCCGCACGTAAACTCGTCGGATTGCTCCGGAACTACTACAACGGTCAGCTCTTCACTGGAAAGATCGGCGCCCGGAAGGTCAATACCTTCGGCAGTATCGTTCTCATCGAGGTCGATCACTGCAGTCTGGGCGCTGGTCCCACGGGACGCCTGAAGGGCCTCAAGCGATTCGCCGGGAGACTCGTCTTCAGTCTTGCGCGGGGCGTCGTAATCAGTAGCCATGAGGGTTCGCTTTCGTTGCTGCACAGTGCCATTCCGGCACCTCAGTGCAGCAGTTTAGGGCAAAGCCCAAGGAATATCCGAATAGTGTGCCGAACACGACATTGCCGTGTTTATCCGGCCTGCATCAATGCCCCTGCAGCGCCTGCTGCACGATGTACTCGGCAATGGCCATGGACGAGGTTGCCCCGGGCGAGGGGGCATTCCGCACCAGGACGATGTCCCGTCGCCGGGCAATCACGAAGTCGTCCACCAGCGAGCCATCGCTGTTCATCGCTTGGGCCCGCACACCACGCGTTCCGGGCTGCACCGACGCGCCTTCCAAGGAAGGCACAAAGCGCACGGCCTCCTTGACGAACTTCCTGCGGCTGACCACCGTCTGGAATTCACGGACCGCGGAAGGAATGTTCTGCCGGGCAAAATTCCAGAAGCCGGGGAAGAGTGCGTAATTGAGCACATCCCTCACATCGACGTGTTTCCAGGAATAAGATTCCCTGCCGAACGAAATGAAAGCATTGGGGCCCAACATCATTTCACCGTCAATGCGCTTGGTCAGATGCACGCCAAGGAAAGGGTGTTTTGGATCCGGTACAGGGTAGATGAGGCCGTTGACCTTGTGCCGGGCTTCCTCGCCGAGCAGGAAGTACTGGCCGAAGAACGGCACGATCCTGGGCGACCGACCTTCGCCCCTAGCCGCCGCCAGCCGGTCCGATTGGAGACCGGCGCAGGCCACCACCAGGTCGTAGTGGTCCGCCCCCGAGTTCGTCCGGACTACTGCGCCGCTCCCCCGCTGCTCGATCGAGGCGACTTCCTGTCCAAGGCGGATATCACCACCCGCCGCGCGTACGTCGTCGGCGAGCGCGTTCGTGATTGCGCGGTAGTCCACGATCGCCGTTTCCGGTGAGTGCACGGCAGAAAGCCCGACGGCGTTCGGCTCCACCCCGGCGATCTGCTCACCTGTCAGCATCCGTACGCCCGGAACCTTGTTGGCGGTAGCCCGGGCAAAGATGGCCCCGAGCCGTTGCGATTCCTCCGCTGTCTGGGCGATAACGAGCTTTCCACATGCTTCGTAAGGCAGGTTCCTGGTGGCACAGAAGTCCCGGAGCAGTTCCACGCCCCTGCGGCAGAGGGTGGCTTTCAGCCCACCGGGCTCGTAGTAAAGGCCCGCGTGGACCACCCCCGAGTTGTGCCCGGTCTGGTGTGCGGCGAGACGGTCTTCCTTCTCATAAACAGTGATGTGGGCGTCAAGTTTCATGGCCAGTTCCCGCGCCACTGCGACGCCGATGATGCCGCCGCCTACGACGGCACAACGTTTGATGTTGCTTGCCGGGAAATGGGCCATGACACTCCTCGTTGTTGGGGCCTTGCCGGTATCTGTGCACAGCATGCCACGAGGCGCTGCGGGCCGGGGCTTGAAACGCGAAAGACTTGAAACGCGAAAGAGGGGCGGTCCGTAATGGCCCGCCCCTCTCCCTGCACTTGGTAGCTAGACGCTGCCCGGAACGTCGAAACGCTGGCCCGCCGGGTTGGAAGGCAGCAGCGTGAATACCAGGATGGCCAAGGCTCCGAGGAACGGAACCAGGACCAGGAGCAGGAGCCAACCGCTGAAGTTGGCGTCATGGAGGCGGCGTACCCCCAAGGCGATGGACGGGATGATGGTGGCAAGCCCCCAAATTCCCCACAGGATGAAGCCGATGATCGCTCCCGGGCCAGGAACGGCTGTTCCGTCGGCGGCCATGGTGGCTCCGGTCGCTCCCAGAATCGTGGTCAGCAACTGCAGCACGAAATTCACCACTGCAGCGATCAGTGCCCACCACCAGTATTCGCTGCGGCTCGCGCGGCCCGTAAAGACGGTGTATTTCTTGAAGAAGCGCTTAACAGCCGCACCGATGGGCGCCCCGTAATACGGTGCCCAAAGCGGCGGCTCTCCGGCTTGCGCGGCATACGGCTGCGTTTGTGGTTGTGGTTGGTAACTCATTGGTAGATCCCCCGCTTATTAGTTGAGTCGACTGCGCTCATTGGCATGAGACGTTGCTTATGCTAGTTGCCTTTTGACCAATAAGCACTGCCGGTCGAAAAAAGTTAACGAGGATTTGACTGATTACCGATTGTTTCCAGGATGGTTTTCAATGGAAACACGGTTCCGGACGCCGGTTCAGCGGGCAAAATCACGCCGCAGATCCGTCTTGCGGATTTTCCCGCTGGCAGTGCGCGGCATCTCCTCCACGAAAACCACCGACTTGGGAATCTTGTAGCGGGCCAATCGTCCGTCCAAATGCGAGCGCAACTGCTCTTCAGTCAGGGAAGCCCGCTCCCGCAACGTCACGATCGCCTTCGGGACTTCGCCCCATTTGTCGTCGGCGACTCCGATCACGGCCACGCTTCCCACTGCGGGCAATTCAGCGATGGCTGCTTCCACCTCGGCCGGATAGATGTTCTCGCCGCCGGAAATGATCATGTCCTTGATGCGGTCCGAGACGAACAGGAAGCCTTCTTCGTCCAGGTGTCCCATGTCCCCTGAACGGAACCAGGAAGAGTCCGCGTAACTGTCAGCGGTGGCTTCCGGTCGGTTCCAGTACTCCTTGATGACGTTGGGCCCGGAAATTTGGATCTCCCCCACCGCGCCGGGAAGAGCGGGCCCGCCCATGGGATCGGCAATCCGCACGTCCGTGAAGAAGTGCGGGAGCCCCGCGGAGCCTGCTTTGTCCTTGGACCTGGACGCGGGCAGCATCGTCGCGCCGGGCGCGGTTTCGGTCATTCCGTAGCAACTCGTAAACCCAATGCCCCGCTCCTCATACGCCTCCAGCACCCGTTGCGGAACGGCGGAACCGCCGCAGGTGAGCTTGTCCAGGGAGCTGAGGTCCGCCGTCGACCATTCCGGGTGGTCGCAGAGCATCTGGAAAGTAGTGGGGACTCCGTTGAGGGTGGTGACTTTGTGCTGTCCGATCAACTCCAGGACACGGCCCGGATCGAACTTGGTTTCGAGCACCACCGTGGCACCTTTCAGCAGCATCGGCAGCAGGCCCATGTCCAGGGATGCCACGTGGAACAGCGGTGAGATCATCAAGGCCACGTCATTGCGGTTAAGGTCCATGTCCACCACGGTGTTGATGCAGTTCCACGTGATGTTGCCGTGCGTCAGCAGGGCACCCTTTGGCTTCCCGGTGGTCCCGGAGGTGTAGAGGATCATGGCGCCGTCGCCCAGCGTGACAGTCTCGTCGGGCAGCGTTCCGGCCGCTGCGGCAATCACCTCGCCATAGTGTTCGACGCCGGGTGGCGGCTGAAGAGCGAAAGCTTCAGGTCCGCCGTCGGGAGCCACCACAAGGCGATGGGTTACCTGGGTGTCCTCCAGCGATGCGGCGGCAACAGCCTCCAGTGCGTGGGCGTTGACCAGAAGCCGGGCCCCGGAATCCTGCAGCTGGAACTGAAGCTCGGGAGCGGCGAGTCGCGTGTTGAGCGGTACGAAGATTGCTCCGATCAGCCCGCAGGCGAAGAAGGTCTCCACGAAGGACGGATGGTTCTCGCCAAGGTAGACTACCCGGTCGCCTTTGGCCACGCCCCTGTCCTTGAGGGCTACAGCCAAATGGTCGGTCCGTTCGGCGAGTTCTGCGTAGGTGAGCGTATGGCTGCCGGATATCAAGGCCGTTCTTGGCCCTGACTTGGCTCGGCGGCGGTGCAGCCAGGATCCAACTCCGTTGTTGTCCATGGTGCGTTCTCCTAACTGACCGTTGAGAGGTCGTTGTTCTTAGACTCCCGCGTCAGCAGGATGAAGACAATCGACACCAGTGACATGGCGGACAGGAACACCACCACGGGGACGATGCTCTGGCCCGCATCCTTGTAGAGTCCGGCGACGATCCCTGGCGTGAAGCCGGCCCCGATCAGGGTTGCCAGCTGGTAGCCGACGGCAGCACCGGTGTAGCGGTTGGTGGTGCCGAACTGCTCGGACACGAACGCTGCGAGGGGTCCGTACAGGGACGAGTGCAGGATCAGTGCCACGGTAAACGCCAGGAAGACCAGGGCTACGTTGCCTGAGCTGAGCATCCCGAACATTGGGAACAGGTACAGGATGAACAAGGCCAGGCCGGTGACCATCACTGGACGTCGGCCGAAGCGGTCGGACAACCTGCCGCCCAGGAGGACGAACAGGATGGAGATCGCAGAGGCCCCGGCGAAGGCGTAGAGCACTCCCTGCTGTGGCGCACCCTTGGATACGGCGTAGGTGACGGAGAACGTAGGAAGCACTACTTGGAGACCGAAGCCCGCAGCACCGGCAAACATGATCATGATGAGGGCCTTGGGACGCTTCAGGACCTCCAGCAGCGGGATCCTGCGCTTGGTCCCTTGCGCGTTTTCCTTTGCCACGGCTTCGGCAAAGATCGGGCTCTCGGACACTCGCAGCCGGACGAACATCCCGACGATCAGGAGGACGAAGGACAGGAGGAACGGCACACGCCACCCCCAGGCCAGGAAGGCATCCTGTGGAAGGGCGGAGAAGATGCCCATGACCATGGTGCCCAGGACGGCGCCTGTGGGTGCGCCGGCGTTCACGAACGAAGCCGCAAAGCCGCGCCGCTTGGGATCTGAATGTTCCAGGGCCATCAGCGCCGCCCCGCCCCATTCACCGCCGACGGCGATGCCTTGGCAAACGCGCAGGATCACCAGGATCACGGCCCCCCAGGGGCCAATGACGCCGGCACCCGGGATCAGGCCGATCAACGTGGAGGCGATGCCCATCATCGCCATGGAAATAATGAGCATTCCCTTGCGCCCGATGCGGTCCCCGAAGTGTCCGAAGATGATGCCGCCCAGTGGCCGTGCAACGTAGCCGGCGGCGAACGTCGCGTAGGCGGCGACGACGCCCACCCACTCATCCGTTCCGGCGAAGAACACTTTGGGAAACGCAACCGCTGCGGCCGTTGCGTACAACAGGAAGTCGTAGAACTCGATGGTGCTGCCCAGGTAGCTGGACATGATGACCGTGCGCGCCTCTTTGCGCTTTGCGGCCGTGTTGGTTGATGCGAGCGCAGTGTGTCCTGACATGGCTGTTCCTTGGGAGAGGAGGATGTGGGTGCTTCTTCTGGGAAGCGGTTTATTTGTAGAAACGGGCGAGGAATTCGGCCACGACGGCGGGCCGTTCCTGGCCTTCAATCTCGATGGTGGCGTTGACCTTGATCTGGGCTCCGCCTTTGACCTCGGTGACCTCGGCGATGGAGCCCTGCATGCGGACCTTGGAGCCCACCTTCACCGGCGAGGTGAAACGGACCTTGTCCAGCCCGTAGTTGACCTTGGTGGTGACGCCATCGACGTCGAACAGCTCGCCCCAGAAAGGAATGATGAGGGAGAGAGTGAGGAAGCCGTGGGCGATGGGAGCGCCGAAGGGGCCGTCCTTGGCTCGTTCGGGATCGATGTGGATCCACTGCTGATCGTCCGTGGCATCGGCGAACAGGTTGATCTGCTGCTGGGTGATCTCACGGTAGTCGGTGGTGCCCAGGTCTTTTCCGGACATGGCAAGCAGGGTGTCGAAATCGACGACGAGATTGGGCATCGTTGCCTCCTGGTTGTTGTGTTGTTGTGTGCGTTGTTATGTGTGTCGTTCAGTGGGTGAAGGCACTCTCGCCCGTCAGGGCGCGTCCGACGATCAGTGCATTGATTTCGTGGGTGCCTTCGTACGAATAGACCGCTTCCGCGTCGGCATGGAACCGGGCGACGTCGGCTGCGAGCGTGATGCCGTTGCCGCCCACGACTTCACGGGCCAGGGCGACGGTTTCGCGCATCATCAGGGACGTCTGCATCTTGGCCAAAGCGGAGTCCTGGTCCCTGTAGATGCCTTTGGCCTGTTGTTCGGTCAGGCGGGTCACCAAGGAGAGCGAGGCGGTGGTGTTTCCGAGCATTCGCGCCAGTTTCTCCTGCACGAGTTGGAAGGAACCCAAGGAGCGGCCGAACTGCTGACGCTCCCTGACATAGGCAAGGGCGGCTTCGAAGGCGCCGGCCTGGATGCCGGTGGCGATCCACGCGACATCCGAGCGCATCGCCCGGAGCATTGCGGCTACGTCCTTGAACGAGTCAACGCGGTTTAGGCGCATGGACTCCGGAACGCGGACGCTGTCCAGGGTGATGTGGGCGTTCTGCATCATCCGCAGGGAAGCCTTGCCGTGGATCTTCTCCAAGCTGACCCCGGGCGCGGTCCGGTCCACGAGGAACCCTTTGACTTGCCCGTCGGCCACATCCCGGGCGAACACGCACAGCACATCCGCAGTGGAGGCGCCCCCGATCCACCGCTTGGCGCCGTGCAAAACCCAGCTGCCGCCTTCGGGGCCCGCTGCGGATCTTGCTTCGAAGCGCGCGGTGGTGGACAAGCCGCCGGCGATGTCCGAACCGTGCTCCGGTTCGGTCAGCGAGAAGACACCTTTGAGGGAGAAGTCCACAACGCCGGGCATCCACTCCTTCTGCTGTGCTTTGGAGGCACCCACCCGGATTGCCGTCCGGAACAGACCGGCCTGTGCCGTGTACCAGGTGGCCAGGGAGGCGTCGGTTCGGGCGAGCTCGAATATCCGGAAACCGTGGAAGATTCCCCGCGCGGGATGTTCGAACGGCTCCATCAGGTCAAGGTCAATCAACGGCTGAGCCAGTTGTTCGGGGAACTCGCCGCGCTCCCAGTACTCGGCGAGCAACGGTACCGCTTCGGCGTCCAGGAACTCCCTCAGGCGGGCCAGCACTGTGCGTTCGTCCGTGGTGAGCAGCGCTTCGGCGTCGTACCAGTCCGCCACACCGTAGAGCCGGGCACCCGGGCCGACTTCCGTGGTCGTGCTTGTGACCATTTCAGCCACTCAACCCCAGCAACCGGACAGCGTTGTCCTTGAGAATCTTCGGGCGGACCTCGTCCTTCAGAGGAAGGTCCGCGAACGCACCCAGCCACTTCTGCGGGGTGATCAGCGGGAAGTCCGTGCCGAACAACACCTTGTCCTGCAGCACCGAATTGGACAGTCGAACCAGCGATTCCGGGAAGTACTTGGGCGACCACCCGGACAAATCGATGAACACGTTGGACTTGTGCGTCGCGATCGAATTCGCTTCGTCCTGCCACGGCACCGAGGGATGGGCCATGATGACCTGCAGGCCCGGGAAATCAGCAGCCACCGCATCCAACAGCAACGGATTGGAGTACGCCAGCTTGATGCCGTAGCCACCGGGAAGCCCGGCACCCATGCCGTTCTGGCCGGTGTGGAAAATACACGGCAGGCCCAGTTCCTGCAGCGTTTCCCAGAGCGGATAGAACTGCTCGTTGGATGGGTCGAAGCCTTGGAGCGAGGGGTGGAACTTGAAGCCGCGCGCGCCAAGCTCAACGGCCTGGTGCTTGGCGCCGGCGATGGCGTCCTCCCCCGTCCGCGGGTCCACGCTGCCGAAGGGAATCAACACATCGTTGTTCCGGGCTGCTCCGGCGATCAGTTCCGGGATGCTGTTGGGCTCGTGCTTGAGCTGCGTCCTGGCGTCGACGGTAAAGACGACGGCGGCCATGTTCAGTTCGCGGTACACCTCGGCGATCCTGTCCAAGGACGGCGTCCTGTCCTCGGACTTGAAGTACTTCGCCGAGGCCTCCGTCAGCGCATCCGGGAGCGAGCCGTGGCCGCAGGAGTCCACTTCGAGGTGGACGTGCATGTCGATCGCCTCCAGCGAGGAGACCTCGATGCCAAGCTCGTAACGGTCAGCCATGATCAGCGGGCCTGTGAAGGTACAGCCGCCGGTTCGGGCTGCAGTTCCTCCGGCAGGGGCAGGAATTCCTCACCGTAGCTCTGCAGCGCGTCCGGGCCGAAGAGTGATCCGGCGTTCTCCACCAGCGCTTCGTAGCTCCAGCCTCCGTCGCGGAATTCGGTGGTGGCCGCCGTCGGATGTGTCCAGACCTGCAGCCGGTCACCGCCGACGCCGATCGCCTGGCCGGTGATGCCGCCCGCCTCATCAGAGGCGAGGAACGCGATGAGCCCGGCGACGTCGTCGGCCGTTCCGAAGCCCAGGTCATGGCGGAAGAAGGCCGGCATCGCATCGCCGCGTTCCTCGGCCTCCACGGCCTTCTGGAAGTACGGGACGGTCTTGGTCATCGCCGTCGCCGCCACCGGAATCACCGAGTTCACCGTCACGCCGGCCTTCTTCATCTCCAGTGCCCAGGTGCGGACCATGCCCACGATGCCGGCCTTGGCGGCGGCGTAGTTGCTCTGCCCGAAGTTGCCTCGCTGGCCGGTGGGCGAGCCGATGGTGATGATGCGCCCGGGAATGCCGTTGTCCTTGAAGTACGCGAAGGCCTCGCGGACACAGGTGAACGTGCCCTTCAGGTGCACGTTGATCACCATGTCGAAGTCCTCGTCGGTCATCTTCAGCAGGCTCTTGTCTCGAAGGATGCCGGCATTGGTGACCAGGATGTCCAGTCTGCCGTATGCCTCAACGGCACCGGCGACCAGCGCCTTGGCGGCATCCGTGGTGCCCACCGGTACCACCACAGCGGTGGCCCGGCCGCCGTCGGCCTCAATCTGCGCAACGGCTTGGGCTGCGGTCCCGGCGTTCACGTCATTGACGACGACGGCGGCACCCTGGCGGGCGAGCTCCCTCGCGTAAGCGAGTCCAAGACCCTGTCCGCTCCCGGTGACGATTGCAACCTTGCCGTTCAAGCTCATGGCGTGCTCCTTCGCATGCAGTAACCGGCTGGAGCCGGTGGGGCCGATCCCACTGCGTCGTGAGATCCTTGTCATGATCAATGAGAATACGGATCATTGAAAAAGTCAACGATTGTTTTTCATTACTATTGGAGTTGTCATGGGACCGCATAGCACCGAAGTGGAAACCCCGCGCCTGGCCGAGGCGAAAATCGGCAACGATGTTGGCCTGCTGCTGGCCAAACTGCACGCCACGGGGTCCTTGCTGAACAATAAGGCGCTGGCTGACTACGGCCTCCGGGAGCGGTCCTTCTCCGTGCTGACACTCGCGTGCAGCGGACTGGAACCGACACAACGCGAACTCGCCGATTTCCTGAGCCTGGACCCCAGCCAGGTGGTCAGCCTGGTGGACGATCTTGAACACCGCGGCCTGGTCAAAAGGGCACAGGGCAAGCAGGACCGGCGGGCCAAGATCATCGTTTCCACTGCGGAGGGCCGCCGGATCCACAACAAGGCCCGGGCTGCGCTTGAGGTGTGCGAGCAAACGCAGCTGGCAGCGCTCAGCGAGGAAGAAAACGTGCAGCTCAGAGCACTGCTCAAAAAGGCGCTGTGGGGCTAGGACTGCGAGGCGGCCGGGATTTGCTCCTTGGCCGCGGGAGCTTTGCTACCCCGTGACGTCAGTTCGATGACAACCATGGCTGCCAGGGTCAGCACCGCGCAGATTCCAAAGACGCCCTGGTAGCCAAGCGCTGTCATGGAGCCGAACGCAATGATGGGACCGGACGCTATCGCGCCAATTCGCCGGGTATTGGTAAACAGCCCGGCGGCCAGGCCGGGCCGGGGAATGACCTTTTGAAACAGCGTCAGGCCAACTCCGGCTATCACGCCAAAGAACCAAGCGTGGAGAATCTGCAAGCTCAACAGCGCAATGGGGTCGACGGCGAAGGTCATCCCTGTGTAGTACAGGACCCCGGCAATGCATCCCGAGGCGATGAGCCTCTTCTCCGGGATGGACCGGCTGAGCCTTCCGATCGCAAGGAGCGCCGGGATCTCAAGAGCCGCGGCAACACCGAGGGCAATTCCAGCCCAAATGAGTTGACCGTCCATTTTCTGGTCCACAAACAGGGCCATGATGGTTACGGCGCTGCTGTCGGTCGCCTGGAGAATCGTGAAAGCAATGACGACACCGATCACGGCAAGCCTTGAGGCCAACGGGCCATCATCCGCTCCGCCTGACGGCCCTGCGCTGGATCCCGGGAGGGTTCTGTTGCGGCGAAAAGCAATGCCCGTTGTGACCAGGTTCAGGAGGGCGACAGCAGCCAAAGCCAGCAAGATCGACTGGCTTCCGAAGGATCCGATGATAACTGTGGCCAGGGGCGGTCCGGCAACCCACGCGAACGAAACAACCGCCCGCATGGTGACGACTTCCTGCGGGCCGGCGCCCGACTGCTTGAGGTGGGCGAAGAAGAGGGACATCCCCACGCCTGCGGGCCCCCCAAGTACCAGAAGGGCAACAACCGCCAGGGGCAAAGACGACGTCAGGGCCAACACTCCGGGAAGTGCGAGCGCAAGGAGACCGCAGAGGAGCATCGGGCGGAGGTAGTCCCTCTTCCGGTCCGCGAGCGCCGGGATGATCAAGGAGGCCAGGAACCCGCCGCCGTTATACAGTGCGAGAACCCAGCCCACGTCGGTCGGCGTGGCGCCGAAAAGGTCCACCAGCATGAGGGCCAGCGCCGGAGTAAGAAACGCGAACTGCAGTCCCCACAACAACGCCATGGAGGACGGGAGCAATTGCCGCACGGATTCGCCTTTCGGGAGCAATAAGGGACGTCACAAGAAAAGCGGCCCAACACTGATGATGGGAGTGACCGCGATGCGGGGTATTGGCAATACCTGCCTGCGGGCATACCGGGGCCGCTTGGGCTTAAGAGGGCGGCTATTCAGCCTGAGCGAAGACCTCCTTGGCGACGGCGATGGCCGACATTGCTTTAGGCCATCCGGCGTAGAAGGACAGATGGATGATCACCTCTTTGAGTTCGGTCTCGCTCAGTCCGTTGGTTCGTGCCCGGGCGAGGTGTCCTCGAAGCTGATCAGTACTGCCGGTGGTGATGAGGCTGGCGACCGTAATCAGGCTGCGCTCCCGGGGTGAGAGTTCTTCGCGTTCCCAGACGTCCCCGAAGAGGACCCGGTCCGTGAGATCAACAAGTTTCGGAGCGAAGTCTCCGATGAGTTGCTGTGCCCTGGTTTGTTGTAAATCGCTCATGTGCTGACCTTTCGGTATCTGGAGCCGCCGGCGTGCGGTATCGGCTGTTGCTGTTGGGACGGTTATCAGGGAGTGAGAAGGCCCGCGCGTTGGAGCCATGACTCGACCTCATCGCCGGCGTTGCGGACTTCCTCACCTTTGACTGCGAGGCTTTCGCCGATAATTGCCCCGGGGCATGACTGCCCGTAGTCGCGTGCGGTATTGCCCAATCCGCTCATCGCATGGGTGGTAACCGGGTACACCGTCTTGCCGGCGAAGTCGTAGCTTTCGATGAAGGTGGTCATGATCATTGGCGACCTGACGTTCCAGATGCCGCTTGCCAGGATCACTGTGCCGTACTGGTCCAAGGAGGGAAGCGGATTGTTGATCGCGGGACGGGCGTCCTGGTCTTGTTCGCGGACGTTCCGGGCAACGGTGGCGTCGTAACTGTCCGGGTAAGGCTCAGCGGCCTCTATGCGGTGTACCTGGCAGGGAATCCGCGCACTGATCATGTCCGCGAGTACCTCGGTGTTGCCGATCTCCAGATTGGTTCGGCCGCCGTAGTAGTAGTTTTCACCTGCCCGGGAGAAGTAGGCGAGCAAGATACGTTGATTGTCCTGGCCCGGTCTTTTGTTGTTGGGCGATGAAGTGGTGTCGGATGAAGG
Organism: Paenarthrobacter sp. PAE-2; assembly: GCF_026013155.1. NCBI lineage: Bacteria > Bacillati > Actinomycetota > Actinomycetes > Micrococcales > Micrococcaceae > Paenarthrobacter > Paenarthrobacter sp. PAE-2. Next base: position 27,706 of record NZ_JAPDNV010000044.1, read on the forward strand.
CACGTCGGTTCTTCCTTGGGATGTGCAAGCAGGTGTTGCAGCGGCCAGCAGGGCACCGGTCAGTCCGGCGGCCACCCCGCGAAGGGCGGACCGCCGACTGACGTCCATTGGGTTGGTGGTCAAGGGCTGACGCGCTCTTTAGTTGTAGCGGCGGCCGCCGAGCCAGCTGACCATGGCAGGGTCGCGGTGGTCGAAGAAAAGGCTGGCACCGGTGTCCATCGCCGCGATCTGGTTCATCTGCTCTTCGGTGAGGGTGAAGCCGAAGACGTCAAGGTTCTGGGCCATGCGCTGGGCCGGACCGACTTGGGGATCACGACGACGTCGCGCTGGATGAGCCAGCGGAGCACGACCTGGGCGACGGACTTGTCCTGTTCGTCGGCGATGGCGCTAAGGACCGGGTCGGTAAACAGGTTGTTCCTGCCTTCGGCGAACGGCCCCCAGGATTCGATCTGCACGCCGCGTTCGCGCATGAGTTCCTGGTCGGAGGCACGCTGGTGGAACGGGTGGGTTTCGATCTGATTCGCGGCCGGGACGTTCTTGTTGTGGTCGATGAGGTCCACAATTCGGTCCGGGTGGAAATTTGAGACGCCGATGGCCCGGGTGAGGCCTTCCTTGTTCAGGTCCTGCATGGCGCGCC
>NZ_JAPDNV010000045.1:0-25797 GCF_026013155.1 Paenarthrobacter sp. PAE-2
CCACCAACCACAACGGCCAGCAGATCACTCCGGAGCAACTTTTCAAACTTACCCGCTGAACTCCTCCGAGTCAAATCGGCGATCCTGACCTCATTTTTCACCGTACGGCTACTAGATGTTTTCCTTGCGGTAACTTGTCAGATCGCGATCTCCGCTCGGGGACCAGCGGCGGGAATTAACTATACCCCGGCTCCGCCCAGAACGCAAAGCGCCCGCGAGCACGGGTACCGGTCCGGCAAGAATACGTGCAAACTCAAGGAAAAGACCCGCATCCATCGGATGCGGGTCCTCTCTTCACGCAAGTGCGCTCACCAAGTGGTACGCAAGACCAGCGCCTACATTACTCAGCCACCATGAACCATGAAGCGCCCAGCGGCGGGAGCGTGACCTTCAGTGCGGCTGGTTGACCATCCGCACCCGGAGTGGTCGCTTCCAGGGCGCCGTTGTTTACGACTCCCGAACCGCCGTAGCTTTCGGCATCGGTGTTCACCACTTCGGTCCACTTACCGGCGGACGGCACCCCAAGGACGTAGTCCTGGTGCGGGGCGCCGGAGAAGTTGATTGCGCAGACGACGGCTTTACCTTCACGGTCGTACCGGATGAAGGACAGGATGTTGTGTTGGGCGTCCCCGCCGTTGATCCACTGGAATCCGGCAGGGTCATTGTCCTGTACATGCAATGCCGGGGTAGCCGCGTACAACTCATTGAGGTCCTTGATCAGCAACTGCAGCCCGCGGTGCGCGGGGATGTCGGCAAGGAACCAATCCAGGCCGTACTGTTCCGACCATTCGGCTTCCTGGCCGAATTCCGTGCCCATGAAGATGAGCTGCTTGCCCGGGTGTGCCCACTGGTACGCGAAGAATGCACGAAGGTTGGCCAGCTGCTGCCACCGATCGCCCGGCATCTTCCGCAGCATGGAGCCCTTGCCGTGTACTACCTCGTCATGGCTGATGGGCAGCAGGAAGTTCTCCGAGAAGGCATAGACCAAGGAGAACGTGATGGTGCCGTGGTGCCATTGGCGGTTGATGGGGTCCTCGGCGATGTACTTCAGCGAATCGTGCATCCAGCCCATGTTCCACTTGAGCCCGAAGCCGAGGCCGCCATGGTTGGTGGGTGCCGTGACGCCGGGGAACGCGGTGGATTCTTCGGCAATGGTCACGGCTCCCGGATGGGTCTTGTAGACCGTGGCGTTGACTTCCTGCATGAAGGAGATCGCTTCAAGGTTCTCGCGGCCGCCAAACTTGTTGGGCCGCCACTGCCCCTCTTCCCGCGAGTAGTCCAGGTAGATCATGGAGGCGACCGCATCGACGCGGAGACCGTCAATGTGGAATTCGTCCAGCCAGTAGAGGGCGTTGGCCACCAGGAAGTTGCGGACCTCGCGCCGGCCGAAGTCGAAGATCAGCGTTCCCCAGTCAGGGTGCTCCCCCAGCGCAGGGTCGGAGTGTTCGTAGAGAGGTTGGCCGTCGAACTGGGCCAAGGCCCACGAGTCCTTCGGGAAGTGCGCGGGAACCCAGTCCAGCAGCACGCCAATCCCCGCTTGGTGAAGGGAGTCCACCAGGAAGCGGAACTCATCGGGATGGCCGAACCGCGAGGTGGGCGCAAAGTAGGACGTGACTTGGTAACCCCATGAACCACCGAACGGGTGTTCGGCTACCGGCATGAACTCCACGTGGGTGAACCCGAGCCACTTGACGTAGTCCACCAGCTCCTTGGCGAGTTCCTTATAGCCAAGGCCCAGGCGCCAGGAACCAAGGTGCACCTCGTAGACGCTCATCGGGGAGTTGTGCGGATCCTTGGCAGCACGTGCGGCCATCCACTCCGAATCTTTGAAGCGGTAGCTGGAATCAACCACGCGGGACGCGGTCAGCGGAGGCACCTCGGTGCCGAAGGCCAGGGGGTCTGCCTTCTCCACCCAGTGCCCGGACCGGGTCAGGATCTCGTATTTGTAGCACGCCCCTGCTACAACGCCAGGAATGAAGACTTCCCACACACCGGATGAGCCCAGCGAGCGCAGCGCATGCTGCCGGCCGTCCCAGCCGTTGAAATCACCGATGACCCGCACAGCCTGCGCATTGGGAGCCCACACGGCGAAGGACACGCCATGCACATCGCCCAAGGCCGTGCGGTAGTTCTGGATATGCGCGCCCAGGACGTCCCAAAGACGCTCGTGCCGTCCTTCACCAATGAGGTGCAGGTCCACTTCTCCCACGGTGGGCAAGTAGTGGTACGGGTCATCAATGGTGACGGACTCGGCGTCGTACTCCACTTCCAGACGGTAGTCCGGCACGTGGCCGGGCTGTAGCGGCTCCAGGACCGCTACCCACACACCATGGGCTTCGTGTTCCATGGGGGTGCGCCCGGCCTCGGTCACAACCGTTACCGACTTGGCCAGGTGCTTGACCGAGCGGACGGTGACGTGGCCGTGGTCGTCAAGGTGTGCGCCCAGGACCGAGTGGGGCGCGTGGTGCGCGCCGGCTGCCACACGGGCCAAGGTCTCGGCGTCCACCTGCCGGGGAACGCGGGGCCGTTCGGTGCGTGCAGAGCCAGTCATGTCATTACCTTCCGCTGTAGCCGCGGGCGTGCCGCGGTCCGTGTTATCAAGGATGTGCCGTGCCGCGTTGACCGGGATGGCTAACCAATCCGGCCGGTTCCGCAACTCATAGACCACCTCGTACAAGGCCTTGTCCAGCCACAATGCCACAAAGAGCGGTGAGCTGCGGTCAATGGCTCCGGGATTGACTTCCGCGTACCCGGCCAGGAAGGCCTCGGCGCAGTCATCCACCCAGGAGTCGGGCACTGCAGCTTCCGCGTTTTCGCGGATTGCCGCTCCCGCGGCGTAGTCGAAGGAGCGCAGCATCCCCACGACGTCCCGTAACGGGAGGTCCGGCATGTTGCGTTCGTCGATGGTCCGGAGCGGTTCGCCTTCGAAATCGAGGATGGCCCAGCGTCCCGGCTTCCCCCCGGCCTCCGGGACCCGGAGGATCTGGCCGAGGTGGAGGTCGCCGTGTACGCGTTGCAGCTGACCTACAGCGTTGTCGTCGAGGGTCGCCAAAAGCTCTTCAAGCCTTTGGTCATAAGGCCCGACGGCGGTTGCCGCCTCAGCCCACGACGCGCGGACGCGCCGGGCGAGCGTCGCGATGATCTCCGGCCCCTTTTCCTGGCCGGGGACAGTCCCGAAGGTCCGGGCCAGCCTCGCATGCACCGTGGCGGTGGCGGCGCCGAGCCCGTGGGCTTCGGCCGTGAAGTCAGTGCCGGAGCCCGCTGCCTCTACGGCGAGTCGCCAGGCGTCCTGTCCGCCGCGGAGGAATTCGTGGGCAACCGTGAGTTCGCCTCCCGACGCCTCACCCTGCGCGTACCACGAACCGGTGATCCAGCCGAGGGTTGCCGGAACTTCCCCGGTTTCGGCGGCGGTCAGGGCCGCGCCCAGCTCCACTTCCGGATTCTTCCCGGCCGCGAGCACCCGGAAGATCTTCACGATGGACGCCGAGTCACCGTCGTCCACGATCACAGACGTATTGGACTGTTCACCGGAGAGCACCTTCACGGACGTGGGGTTGGCCGGCAGGGTCAGGCGGCCGGCGGCGAGGTGGCCGCGCGCTGCCCCCTCTCCTGCTGTGCTTTCGGCGCGCATGAGTTCCAGCCATCCCTTGATGAAGGCTTCGTCGAAGGTGGCGTCGTACACCAGCCGGAGCCGACCCCCGGGCTGCGTCACCTCACCGATAAGAGCTTCGGGGGCGTCCGCCAGCGGTTGGCTGTGGAAGCTCAACGGAACCTGCACGACGTCGGTCCGCGGGCCGCCGTCGGCCGTCTTGTAGGTGACGGCAAGCAGCAGGACTTCCACTGCATCCGCCCCGCCCGGTTCCGGAAGGGCGAAACCACCTACACGCTCCAGGTCGAATTCCGGACTCTTGACCGGAAACCAGCGCCTCGTGGGGAGCCAGCCGCGCAGAAGGCTTTCAATTGAGGGGTCCAACGTTCCCTTGCTCATCTCATCCTTTCGTCGACACCACCGGGATCGCCTGCGTCATAGGCGACGAGGGATTGGAAAATGCGGAGCGGAGCCTTAGCCAGTAGAAGGCGTGGCTCCCCAACATCACAGTCAGCTGGCCGCTATCACCCACGGCCGGGAAGGGTTGGCCGCCAAAGATGTCCCTGAAGCCGCGGCCGGCGAACTCGGGGAGGTCCAGGGTGGCCGCTACAGGATGCTGCGAAAGATTGAAGACGCACAGAATCGTCTGTGCCGTTTCCCCTTCCTCATTTCCCGGAGCAAGTTCCCGTACGTACGCCAGCACGGCCTCGTGGTCGGCCTCGATGTGGCGGAAGTTGCCCAGCCCGAACACCGGATGGTTCTTCCGAACGCTCAGGATCTGGCGCGTCCAGCGCAACAGCGAGCCGGAATGGGCGGCCTGGGCTTCGACGTTGGCCATGGCGAAGTTGTAGACCAGCGACTGGATGATTGGCAGGTAGAGCTTGCCGGGGTCTGCGTTGGAGAATCCTGCGTTGCGGTCCGGGTTCCACTGCATCGGCGTGCGCACGGCGTCGCGGTCATCGAGCCAGATGTTGTCACCCATCCCGATTTCGTCGCCGTAGTAGAGGAACGGACTGCCCGGAAGGGAAAGCAGGAGGGCGTTGATCAATTCGATTTCCGCCCGGGAGTTGTCCAGCAACGGTGCCAGCCGGCGTCGGATGCCGATGTTGGCCCGCATCCGGGGATCCGGGGCGTACCAGCCGAGCATCGCTGCCCGTTCGTCGGACCTGACCATTTCCAAGGTCAGTTCGTCATGGTTGCGGAGGAAGGTGCCCCACTGCGCTCCGCGCGGAATCCTGGGTGTATCCCGCAAGGTCTCGATGATCGGGGCGGCCTTCTGGTCACGCAGCGCGTAGTACAGCCTGGGCATGATGGGAAAGTGGAACGCCATGTGGCATTCGGGCGCTTCCTCGGTTCCGAAGTACTCCACCACTTCATGCGGGGGCTGGTTTGCCTCGGCGATGATCACCCGGCCCGGGTAGCTTTCGTCCACCATCCGCCTCAGGTCCTGCAGGAAGGTGTGGGTCTGCGGAAGGTTCTCGCAGTTGGTGCCTTCTTCCTCATAGAGGTAGGGAATGGCATCTGCCCTGAAGCCGTCGATCCCCTGGTCCAGCCAGAAACGGACAACATCGTGCAGGGCGTCGATGACGGCCGGGTTCTCGAAGTTCAGGTCCGGCTGGTGGCTGAAGAAGCGGTGCCAGAAGAATTGCCGGCGGATGGGGTCAAAAGTCCAGTTGGATTCTTCGGTGTCCACGAAGATGATCCGCGCGTCCTGGTACTTCTCGTCGGTGTCGCTCCACACGTAGAAATCTCCGTAAGGGCCGGTGGGGTCCTTACGGGATTCCTGGAACCATGGGTGCTGGTCCGAAGTGTGGTTCAGCGGAAGGTCGATGATGACCCGAACGCCGCGGGCGTGCGCTTCGGCCACCAGTCGCTTGAAATCGCTGATGGTCCCGAACTCGTCCAGCACTGAGGTGTAGTCGGCAATGTCATAACCGCCGTCACGCAACGGCGATTGGAAGAACGGCGGCAGCCACAGGCAATCGACGCCCAGCCATTGAAGGTAGTCCAACTTGTCGATCAGGCCCTGAAAGTCACCGGAGCCGTCACCGTTGGCATCCGCAAAGGCCCGAACCAGTACCTCGTAGAACACAGCTTTGCGGTACCAGTGTGGATCATGCTGGAGACCGGGAGCGTTCAGCTCGAAGGTGTTCTTCGGAGTGAAGTACTGGCTCGGGTTTTGCGGAGAAAAACTCACTAAGGCTGCCTCCGGATGCTGAGCACGTGGGCCGGCTCAACGTGGGCGTCCAGCCGGACGTAGTTGTGTTCGCCCCATTCCCAGCTTTGTCCGCTGATGAGGTCGTCCACCCAGTAACGGCCCTCGTCGTTGAAGTCTCCGGGATCGAGCTGCAGCGCGGCGAGATCCAGCGAAACCGTGCTCTCCCGCGTGCTGTGCGGATCCACGTTGACCACCACGATCAAAGTGTCCTTGCGGCCGTCCGGCAACGTCTTGTGCTTGGAGTACACAACGGTTGCATCGTCCGTGCTCCGGTGCAGTGTCAGGTTCTGCAAATCGCCCAGGGCCGGGTGGTCCTTGCGGATGGTGTTGAGCCTGGTGATGTAGGGGGCCAGCGTGTGGCCGGACGCCGCTGCACCCTCCCAGTCACGTGCCTTGTACTCGTACTTTTCGTTGTCGATGTACTCTTCCGCACCGGGCCTGGCAACGTGCTCGTACAGCTCATAGCCGGCGTAGACGCCCCATAGCGGGCTGGCGGTGGAGGCGAGGACGGCACGGATCTTGAAAGCGGCAGGGCCGCCGTACTGCAGGTACTCGGTGAGGATATCCGGCGTGTTCACGAAGAAGTTCGGGCGGAAGAACGCCGGGGTCTCGTGGCTGACCTCGTGGAAGTACTCCTCGATTTCTGTCTTGGTGTTCCGCCACGTGAAGTACGTGTACGACTGCTGGAATCCTGCCCGGCCCAAGGCGTGCATCATGGGCGGACGGGTGAACGCCTCCGCAAGGAAAACCACCTCGGGATTGCGCTTGTTGATCTTTCCGATCAGCCATTCCCAGAACCAGACCGGCTTGGTGTGCGGATTGTCCACGCGGAAAATCTTCACGCCGTGGCTGATCCACAACTGGACGATGCGCAGGATTTCCTTGGAGAGGCCGGCGGGGTCATTGTCGAAGTTGAGGGGGTAGATGTCCTGGTACTTCTTCGGCGGGTTTTCCGCGTAGGCAATGGAGCCGTCCACGCGGGTGGTGAACCATTCCGGATTCGACTCGACCCATGGGTGGTCAGGAGCGGCCTGCAGGGCCAGGTCCAGTGCCACCTCAAGGCCAAGCTCATTGGCACGCGCAACGAACGCATCGAAGTCCTCGAAAGTCCCCAGATCAGGATGGATGGCGTCGTGGCCGCCGTCCTTGGAACCGATGGCCCACGGCGAGCCGGGATCCTGCGGACCCGGCGTCAGGGTGTTGTTGCGGCCCTTCCGGTGCTGGAAACCAATGGGGTGGATGGGCGGCAGGTAGATGACGTCGAACCCCATCCCGGCGACGGCGTCCAGCCGCTGGGCCGCGGTGCGGAAGTTGCCGGAAGTCCATGCGCCGGTGGCGTGGTCCAGGACCGCACCTTCGGAGCGGGGGAAGAATTCGTACCACGAGCCACGGCCGGCAAGGTCCCGTTCCACCTTGAGCGGGAACTGCTCGGAAACCGTCACAAGTTCACGGATGGGAACACGCCCGACGGCGGCCAGCACCTCGCGGCTGAAACCGGCGGCAAGGCGCTCCTCGGGAGACTTGGTGGTATCAGCCAGCACGACTGACGCGGCACGCAAGGTGCGCTTTTCCGCGGCGCTGCGTCCGGCGTCGTCCCCTGCCGCCTCGGCGAGGAGCACGGAACCTTCAGTGAGCATGAGCTCGACGTCGATCCCGGCGGCAACCTTCACCTCGGCGTTGTGGTGCCACGTGCCGTACCGGTCGTGCCAGGCTTCGATGACGAACGACCAGGCTCCCACACCGGTGGGGGTCAGGTGGCCCTCCCAGCGGTCCAGGCCCTTCCAGCGTTCCTCCTGGGAAGGGGCCAGTCGGACCCGCTGGCGTTCTTTGCCCCTGGGATCCAGGAGCACAGCGGAAACGCCGAGCTGATCATGTCCTTCCCGGAATACCGTGGCAGAAACCCGGAGGTCTTCCCCAGGCAATGCCTTTGCCGGGAAACGGCCCCCGTCCACCACCGGCTGGACAGCCGTGATGGGGAACCGGCCGAAGCGAAGTCCGTCGGTGATGTCCGTTTTTGTCTTGGATTTCAGAGCGGTGCTGGTTCGCTGGATATTCGTCACAAGCACGACGTTACTGACAAAAATCACAGAATGCTAAGCACACGACCTATATTCGGCGCGCTCATGTCTTTTACCTAAAAGAAACCCAAAGCGGTTCCGACTGTCATGGGAGTCGGTTAGTGTGGCGCTCGTGAAGGCAATCCGAAGGTTTACAGTCCGTACCGTCCTCCCTGAGCCCATCAGGCCATTAGCCCGTTTGGCAACGAACTTGCGCTGGTCATGGCACCGGCCCACGCGGGAACTCTTTGCAGGCCTCAACCCTGCGCTATGGGAAGACGCGCAGCATGATCCCATTGCCTTGCTTGGGTCCATCAGCCGGGAACAGCTTCAGGACCTGGCCGCGGACGGAGAGCTCGTGGCACGCGTGCAGGAAGCCGCGGCGGACTTGGACCGTTACCTCAGCGAGCCGCGCTGGTACCAAAGCCTGGGCGACGACGCGCCCAAGTGCATCGCCTATTTCTCCCCGGAATTCGGCATCACCGAGGTACTCCCGCAGTACTCCGGCGGCCTCGGCATCCTTGCCGGCGACCACCTCAAAGCCGCATCCGACCTAGGCGTCCCGCTGATCGGCGTCGGCCTCCTCTACCAGGCCGGCTACTTCAAGCAGTCGCTCTCCCGCGATGCCTGGCAGCAGGAAACGTACCCCGTCCTGGACCCTGACGGGCTGCCCCTGACTCTCCTGCGCCACCCCGCAAAGGACGGCGGCCAGGGCAAGGCCGTGCAGATTTCCCTGCCGCTGCCCAACGGACGCGAGCTGCACGCGCACGTCTGGCGTGCCGACGTCGGACGCGTGCCCCTGCTGCTGCTGGACTCCAACGTGCCCTCCAACGACGAAGCCGCCCGCGGCATCACGGACCGCCTGTACGGCGGCGGCGGCGACCACCGCCTCCAGCAGGAGCTCCTGCTCGGCATGGGCGGCGTGAAGGCCCTGCGCGTCTACCAGGAACTGACCGGCACGCCCGCGCCGGAAGTCTTCCACACCAACGAAGGCCACGCCGGGTTCCTCGGTATTGAGCGGATCCAGGAAGCCATGTCCGATCCCGCCGATCCGCTCAGCTGGGAAGAGGCACTCGCCGCCGGCCGCGCCTCCACCGTCTTCACTACCCACACACCCGTGCCCGCGGGGATCGACCGCTTCGAAGCGGTCCAGATCAAGCACTTCTTCGAAGGGGGCCTCGCCCCCGCCGTCCCGGTGGAACGGATCCTGGAGCTCGGCCGGGAAAACTACGACGGCGGCAACCCTGCGGTTTTCAACATGGCCGTCATGGGCCTGCGCCTGGCGCAGCGCGCCAACGGCGTCGCGAAGCTTCACGGCGTTGTTTCCCGCCAGATGTTTGCAGGCCTGTGGCCGGGATTCGATCACTCCGAGGTACCCATCGCCTCCGTCACCAACGGCGTCCACGTGCCTACATGGGTGGACCCGCGGATCTCTTCCCTCGTCCGCAGCCAGTTCGGCGCGGAAGCCGAAGCGATGGGGCGCTGGGACCTCGCCTACAACGTCAGTGACGAGGATGTGTGGGCACTTCGCCGCGAACTCCGCGTCCAGCTGATCGAGGATGTCCGCCGCCGCCTGCGTGCCTCCTGGAAGAAGCGGGGCGCCGCCGACGCCGAACTCGGTTGGACCGCCAAAGTCCTGGATCCGGACGTGCTGACCATCGGCTTCGCCCGCCGTGTTCCCACTTACAAGCGCCTCACCCTGATGCTGCGCGACCCCAAGCGGCTCAAGGCCCTCCTCCTTGACCCGAAGCACCCCATCCAGTTGGTCATCGCGGGCAAGTCGCACCCTGCGGACGATGCGGGCAAGAAAATGATCCAGGACCTGGTCCGGTTCACGGACGACCCCGAAGTGCGCCACAGGATCGTTTTCCTGCCCAACTACGACATCGCCATGGCGCGAACCCTGTTCCCGGGATGCGACGTCTGGCTCAACAACCCCCTCCGCCCCCTGGAGGCGTGCGGCACGTCCGGGATGAAGGCGGCCATCAACGGCTCGCTGAACCTGTCCGTGTTGGACGGTTGGTGGGACGAAATGTACGACGGCGAGAACGGCTGGGCGATCCCCACGGCCAACAACGGCGCCTCCGCCGACGAACGTGACGACATCGAAGCCGCAGCCCTCTACGAGCTCCTCGAAACCCAGGTGGCACCCCGCTTCTACGGCACCACCGTGTCCCAAGGTGCCGGGGCGGCGGGACCTTCCGAATCCAGCACGGAGAAGATCCCCACCCACTGGGTTTCGATGATCAAGCACACCCTGGCCAACCTCGGTCCGGCTGTCTCCGCCGAACGCATGCTCCACGACTACGTCAACAACCTCTACTGCCCGGCAGCTGTGTCCGGTCGGAGGGCCTCCGCCGACTCCTACCGGGAGGCAAAGGAACTCGCCGCCTGGACCACCAAGGTCCGGAACGCCTGGCCCGAGGTAGTAGTGGAACACGTCGATTCGGTGGGCCTCTCCGAGGAACCCCAAGTAGGCGACACCCTCCAGGTCAACGCGTACATCGCCCTGAACAACCTCGCACCCGAAGACGTCGCCGTGGAGGTGGCCTTCGGACGGGCCGAAGAAAGCGATGAACTCGAAGACATTGTGGTTGCCGAACTGGATCCCAAGGAAGACCTCGGCCACGGACGCCATCTCTTCCACGGATCACTGGTCATCAACCGCTCAGGCTCCTTCGGCTACACCGTTCGGGTGTTCCCGAAGCATTCGGGGCTGGCTTCCAAGGCTGAACTTGGGTTGATCGCGAACGCTTAGTAAATAGACCCATAGGCCCAACACGTCGCTGGCCCGCATTTCCATTGTTCGGAAGCGGGCCAGCCTCGTTTTAGCGCTGAGACGGCACCTCGACCATCGTGGAGAGACCTTCCCAGGTGTGCGTCTCGTTATCCAGAATCGTGGAATCCGAGCCTGTTCCCCGTATCTCCCTCAGACCAAACTGATACCCCGTGATGGCATACTCGCTGTGACTGTTGTCTTTTGGAGCTTGAGGCAACAGAAGTGCGACGTATTCTTTCCCCACTTCGATATCAATATCGTCCGTGATTTTAGCTTGGACATATTTTGAGTCAGTTGGCTTCTGACCCCGATTGAGCTGCAGAATCTTCTCCTGCTGTTCTTTGTTTAGGCTGTTCCAATAATCGTCATAGGTCACTGTCCCGCCCACCCGTGAGTACGCGAGCTGGGTACCCGGCTTAAGGTCTCCCTTGTAAACCTCGCGGACTGACATCTTCCCGAACGTCTGCGGGAAGACAGGCTGCTCTGACACCGGGCTGGAAGTCCGGCCACCGTCGATTGAGTCTATGTGCACCCGTGCAACGACGGGGTACTTGTTGAACCCGTAGAAGGGGTCCTTCGGATCCCAGAGGAAGTCCACCTCGGTGCCAGCCTGTCGTATCTGGTCCGGCGGGATGTCGGCGTAGGCATCGTTGGAGTTCTGCCCTACCAATTGGGACACCTGATGAGAGCCGGAAAGCTGTCCAGCACCCGGGTTTGCCGCACACGACGCTACGCCGGACACCGATACGATGAGTAAGAGAAGAACCAGAATTTTTGGAGAGTTCGACATGAAAAATTCCCCCATTTTTCTAATACAGAATATTGACTGCGTCATTATCAACTACTGTGACTCGCTGGACCACTCGACCAGCCGCTGTTTGACACATAACGCTAAAGGGATTCGCATTATAATGCGCCAGGCCAAATGCATGTCCGATCTCATGAATCGTTGTACCTAGGGCCGCCTCATTGCTAGTTCCTGGTGAACTGTACACATCATTATTTATGTGAACTTCTGCATAGGTCCAATTTGATGACGAAGGATCAACTACGCCCCCGGTACTCGAGAAGAATGCTGTCCAGGCAAGGACATCGTGCGTTCCACCAAAGTAGGCATCGTTGTGTTGATGAAAATCGAGTTTTGATCCCACGTTACTGCTGGTGAAGCTAATGTAAACGGGGTTGTCCCAGCCCGGGTACATCCAGTTATTTGCCGCATTCGTGATATACCACTGCCAGTTGCCAACACCGGACGAATAGTTAAGCCAGGCTGTTACGTTACCGACTCCACCTGCATACCTATAGCCAAAAGTCGGGGTCGCAGCATTAGCACTTGCTATGGGCAGCAACGCCATAAAGACGGCAGCTACTGCCGCGAGCAAGGACCTTCTGATTCCATTTTGACGGTCCTTACCGCTTGAGTAGCATGCCTGCCGTACCTCTCGGCCCGGCACGGGGCTCAAAGTTCGAGCCCTGAGATCAATACGCGACCGTCGATTCAATAGACCATGAAAATCGGATGTGTCTTTATACGTCACTTGCCCCCTTAGTGACAAAGAGAAATACTTCCATCGCAAACAAATACGCGCCCGGCCCTTTCCTTCCCAGATGAAGAGAACCAGGTAGGAAGTTGGCAGCAAATCGTTAGATTCTCGATCTCCGAACCGACGACACCCTCAGATGGTAGGCCTCCTCATCATTCAATGTCATCAGTTTGAGCTGAGGAATTCTATAAATTGCAAAAAAACTAGAAGGAAATCATCGATATTCAGTAATATACTGGATTATCACAGAAATATTCTGCATGTACCGTCACGAATGATGGATGCTCGCCACTTAAGCCCTCACGTATTGATCAGCGTGTGAAGCAGAAACAGGGCGCCCCGCAAGCAGTTAACGCCCTTGCCCCTGCGGGCGTCGGTCGGCCAGCACAAGGTCGGCGGTATCGCAGCGCTCGTCGCTCCCACCTGTGATCAGCACCGAGCACGAGGTCGCCGGATCGTCCGCGGCCAGCATGCACGTGGGCCGATTCGGCTGAGACGTATCAGAGAGTACGCGAAGGAGTAGATCCTCGTCCGCCACAGCCTGCCGTCGTTGGTTGCTTGTGCTCTCGTTGCCGGAGCGCACATCCGGGCGACATATTCAAAGCCGATGACCAAACGCCCGTTGCACGCCGCAATCCGTCCAGACGAGAAGTAAGGACCTAGCCACTGAATGAATAGGTGTTTCACCATGACCCCGATCGCACGGGCGTCACTACGCGATAACTGGGTAAATCTAGTGCTGGAAGACGGCGATCACTGCCAGGTCGCGGCCGGCGTAGCGCTCTGCGTCTTGGAGGATTTCGCAGACCACCCCGAATGAGCGGTCCGTCCGGTAAGCCGCGGGGACCTGCCAGATCATGGTGACCGGAGCATCGCCATCCTCCGACAGGGAATCGGCGAAGTCATGCAGGGAGTCATTGAGGGCATCCAGGTTCACGCCGTAGTACTCAGGGAAATCCAGGACCTGGCCGAAGACCTCGAGGACGGCCTTCTTGGTGTCCGCGGGGGGCACCAGGATAGTGCGGCGGCCTGCGTCGGAAACCTGCTCCTGCAGTTCTTCGAGCGTCCAGGTGTCAGCTGAGTAGATCTTCATGGGCTCCTACTTGTCCTCGACGATGAACTTGAACGATTCGTAGTGGTCCGCGGTGTAGTACTTGGCGGTGTCCTTGCCCACGATGATCCGGCGGGCGCCCCGGTCCGACTCCCCCGGCGTCGGCACCGTGTACTCCTTATAGAAACCGCTCCCCTTCTTGGGCAGGAGTCCCTCGAAGTTACCGAAGTTCACGCCGTCACGGTCATACGGGTAGGGACCCCCCTTCGCAATGAGGGCAAGGGTCTGGCGCGCTTCCTTGGGCAACTGGGAGGCGTTGACGGCCGGCAGTCCGGAAGGATTTTCCGGTGCCTGGCCAGCAGCAGCAGGCGCCGACGTCGTACTTACCGCGGCGCCGGGTGACTCCACAGGTGCCGTTGGCACCTGCTGGCCGCTCACCATGGCAAAAACCAACAGGACGACGGCGATCACCAAACCTGCGAACGCCGCCAGCCTGCTGCGTTTCATGCCGGGAACTCCTCAGGTTTCAGGTGCGGTAAACGTTGATGGTGTTGGCATGCAGGATATCCCGTTCACCGGACGCTACCAGCGCACCCTTACGGCGTTCGTGGAGCACCGAAGTGGTGAAACGGAGCTCGAACATACGTTTCCCGACGCCCGTCTCGCTCAAAATCTCCGGCAGGACCATCCGAACGTCATGGTTGCTGCCGTTGATCACGATCAAGCCGCGCACCTGGCTGTCCTCGTCACCCATCAGAAGTTGGACACACCGGACGCCGGGATCGTTCCAGCGGGCCGGAGTCATGCGTTTGCCGTTGTCATCAAACCACTGAAGGCTGGAGTCGTCGGCCATCGCCGGAAAGCTCTCAGGCTGCTGGCTCAGGAACCATCTCCGAAGGCGGACCAACTCGCGGGTGGTCCGGAACAGTGAGTGCGCCTCGTGGGTGCGGCTCCAGTCCAACCAGGCTGTGGGGTTGTCCTGGCAATAGGCGTTGTTGTTCCCATGCTGCGTCCGTCCGAGTTCATCACCGGCTGTGATCATCGGAACGCCAATGGACAGCAAAAGGGTAGCCATGAGGTTGCGGACTGACAGGGCGCGGGCAGCAACGATCGCCTCGTTCTCGCTGCGGCCTTCGAAGCCGTGGTTGTAGCTGCGGTTGTCGCCGTGGCCGTCCCTGTTTTGTTCGCCGTTGTCTTCGTTGTGCTTACGGTCGTAGCTGACGAGGTCCGCAAGGGTGAAGCCGTCGTGGGCCGTGACGAAATTTACCGACGCCAGACGTGTCCTGCCTGAAGCGGCAAACAGCTCCTGGGAACCTGCCATGATCTCCGCGAGCTTCGCCACCGAGCCTCCTTGGCCGCCGGCCTCAATGGCAGCGCGGTCGGAAAGCCAGAAGGTGCGGACGCCATCGCGGAAATGGTCATTCCAGTCAGCCCAACCGCGGGGAAACCGTCCCGTCTGCCAGCCGCCGAAACCGACGTCCCACGGCTCGGCGATCAGCTTGACCGAGGACAGCACGGGATCTTCCGCGATCGCGCGCAGGAACGGGTGGTTCGGGTCGTATTCGTTTCCGGAATCGCGGCACAGCGTCACAGCGAGGTCGAAACGGAAGCCGTCCACGTGGAAGTCGTTGACCCAGTAGCGCAACGAGTCCAAAGCCAGGTCCACCACAATGGGATCGCTGAAGTCCAGTGTGTTGCCGCAGCCGGTGGTGTCCAAGTAGCGGCCGTGGGCATCGTGGCGGTAGTACCGTTTCTCCGCCAGTCCGCGGAAGCTGATGGGAGGCCCGTCCGGTCCGGCCTCGGCTGTGTGGTTGTAGACCACATCCAGGAGCACCTCGATCCCGGCAGCGTGGAGCAGCTTGACCATGCCTTTGAGTTCATCCTGGACCGCATGCGGCCCGGCGTTCCGCGCAGCTTCGGTGGCGTAGGAGGACTGCGGCGCGAAGAAAGCTATGGTGTTGTAGCCCCAGTAGTTGGTCAGGCCAAGGTCCTGAAGGTGCGACTCATCCAGGTGGAAGTGGATAGGAAGCAGCTGCACGGCCGTCACACCAAGTTCCGTCAGGTGCTGGATCATCACGGGATGGGCCATGCCGGCGTATGTTCCACGCAGGTGCTCGGGGATGTCCGGGTGCAACATCGTCTGGCCGCGGACATGGGCCTCGTAGATGACCGTGTTCCGCAGCGGAGTCCGCGGCGCGGCGTCATCTCCCCAGTCAAAGTCACGGGCCATATGCACGCTCGTCAGGAATTCGCCCCGCTGGTCCACGGCGCGGCCGTAAGGGTCAAGCAACAGGGGCTGTCCGCCGTCGTCGTCAAAATCCACCGAGGGCACGGACACCGGAAGTCCGCCGCCTTCAGGAGCGGCGCGGAAACCGTACCGGGTGCCGGGCGGAACCCCGTCCACGATGCCGAAGTGGATGCCGTCGGCCTTGTTCGGCAGAGTGTGGACGCGCCATCCCTCGCCTGGCGCCTGGTACGCCATCTCCACACGCTCCAGATCCGGGGCGAACACTGCCACGTTGACGTGACCGATGGGTGCGGAGGCAGCATTAGTCTCCCCGGACTGCGGCGAGCTCAGTCCGAGCGGCGCGGGACGGGAGGCGTCCACGGCGGCTGCTGTTTCCAAAATAGGCATGACCATTGATTGCAAGTTTAGTTCCACGCCAACTATGTGCCGCTTCCTCCTTCCATGTGACGACATACGCGGCACTTCCTTGCAGCGCTGCCATACTGGGAGGTACGGAACTGGAGGTACACATCGTGCGCGTGGCACTTGCCCAAGTCATCACAGGCCGGGATCTGGACGGGAACCTGCGGATCCTGGAGGAGTATGCCCGACGAGCCAAGGAAGGCGGCGCCGGCCTTGTGGTCTTTCCGGAAGCCATGATGCGTGCGTTCGGCAACTCGCTGCTGGACATTGCCGAGCCCCTCGACGGCCCCTGGGCAGCCCGTGTCCGCGAACTCGCCAAGGAGCTGGAGCTGGTGATCGTTGCCGGGATGTTCACGCCCGGCACCCCCTCGGAGTCCGGAAAAGCCCGCGTACGGAATACCCTTTTGGCCACCGGCCCGGGCGTAGAGGCCAGCTACGACAAGATCCACCTGTTCGACGCATTCGGCTTTGCGGAGTCGGATACCGTTGAACCCGGTACAGACCCCGTGACGTTCGACGCCGGTGGCCTCACCTTTGGTCTGGCCACGTGCTACGACATCCGTTTCCCCGCCCTGTTCACCGAGAACGCCCGGCGTGGCGCGGTGGTCAATATCGTCTCGGCATCCTGGGGATCCGGCCCCGGCAAAGCTGAGCAATGGCAGCTCCTTGCCCGCGCCCGGGCCGTGGATACCACCACGTTCGTCCTTGCCTGCGGCCAGGGTGATCCCGCTACCCAGGGAGTGGAAACCAAAGGCACGGCACCCACGGGAGTGGGGTACTCCGCCGTCGTTTCCCCGTTCGGCCAAGTGCTTGAATCACTCGAAGGCGAGCCGGGACTGATTTTTGCCGATCTCGACGCGACCGTCGTACAGGAAGCCCGCCAAAAGCTCCCGGTGCTGGCCAACCGCCGCGACTTCTAGCGTTCCTCTGCCACATCCCACCCGCTTCCACCGGTCGCTCTGCCACATCCCACCCGCTTCCGCCGGTTGCTCTGCCACATCCCATCCGCTTCCGCCGGTTGCTCTGCCACATCCCACCCGCGGCGGACGTACTGCGGGTGTCCGGGAGGCGCCGTCGTGGGCTGATCCACGCAGAACGGCAAACGCTCCCCCACCGCTTGAGGTGAGAGAGCGTGAGCCAAAACGCGTCGGGATGTGAGAGAGGAACCCTCAAAACGCGTCGGGATGTGAGAGAGGAGCGGGGGGCTAGTTTGCCGAGCGCTGCCGGGAGACCTCGTAGAGGGAGATGCCGACGGCCATGGAAGCGTTCAGGGATTCCATGGCGGAGTCGATCGGGATGGAGACGATCTGGTCGCAGTTCTCGCGCACGAGCCGGCTGAGGCCCTTGCCTTCGGAACCCACCACGATGCACACCGGTTCGGTAGCGACGGTGAGGTCCGGGAGGGAGACGTCGCCGCCACCGTCCAGGCCCAGAACGTAGATGCCCATCTCCTTGAACTGCTTGAGGGCGTTGTTCAGGTTGGATGCCCGTGCCACGGGGACACGGACGGCAGCTCCCGCGCTGGTCTTCCATGCAGAAGCGGTCACACCTACGGAGCGACGCTCGGGCACGATGACCCCGTGACCGCTAAAGGCGGAAACCGAACGAATGATGGCGCCAAGGTTGCGTGGGTCCGTGATGCCGTCCAGGGCAACGAAGAGCGGAGCGTTGGAGATGTGCCCCTTCTTCCACTTGGCTACCGTTTCTTCGGCGAGATCGTAAGCGTCCTCGTACTCGTACGGCGGAATCTGCAGGACGAGGCCCTGGTGCACGGCGTCCTCGGTCATCCGGTCGAGCTCGGACTTGCCGGCCTCCAGCAGCGGAATATTCCGTTCAGCAGCAATCTTGAGGGATTCCTTGACGCGGTCGTCCATCTCGATCCGGATGGCCACGTGCAACGCCTTGGCCGGGATGCCGGCGCGCAGGGCTTCCACAACGGAGTTGCGGCCAGTCACCAGCTCTTCAGTGGCACGGCCCTTGGGACCAGTGCTCCGGCGTGCGCCGACACCGCGGGGACCCGCACCGCGCTTGGCGGCCGAACGCTCGGCCAACTGCTTGTTCTTGTAGGCCTTGTGGTAGACGCGGTCCTCCGCCTTGGGCGTGGGGCCTTTGCCTTCGAGTGCCTTGCGGCCGTGGCCACCGGTTCCGACGGTGGGGCCCTTCTTCTTCTTGACCGACCGGTTACCGTTGTTGGCCATGGGATTCCATCCTTGATGTTGTAATGAGTCTGGAATCAAGTCTACTGACCCAATGCAATTCGGCGGACGAGCCTTCTTGTCAGCCGCGCTTCAGGCTCCACGTTGCGCCGTCGGGCCCGTCCTCAACCACGATGCCGGCTGCGGCGAGCGTGTCGCGAATGGCGTCCGAGGCAGCCCAGTCCTTCGCCGCACGCGCGGCTGCCCGGGCTTCAAGCTGCGCCTCGACCAGCACCTCGAGGGCGGCGTGTTCACGGCCCTGCACGGCTTCGGGGCGTTTCACGGCGTCCAGTCCCAGGACCGCGGTCATGGCATTGACGCTGTAGAGGGCCTGCTTGGCCGCCTCAAGATCCCCGGCGGCCAGCGCCGTGTTGCCCGCACGAACCGTCTCGTGAAGGACGCCCAGTGCCTGCGGGACGTTCAGGTCATCGTCCATCGCGGCGGCAAAGGCGGCCGGCATGTTGGCCTGCGGCGCCACGGCATAAGCGCTCGGTCCGCCCATGTCGTGATGAACCTTGGCAGAAGCTTTCGCGATGAAACCGTCAATGCGTTCGACGGCGGCAGCCGCCTCCTGGAGCGACGTCGGCCGGTAGTCCAGGACAGAGCGGTAGTGGGCCTGCCCGAGGTAGTACCGGACCACCCTGGGCGAGGCCACGTCCAGCATCTCGGCCGGGCTGATGGTGTTGCCTATGGACTTGGACATTTTTTCGCCCTCGTAGGTCACCAAGCCGTTGTGCATCCAGAAGTTGGCGAAGTCATCCCCGGCGGCCTGGGACTGTGCCATCTCGTTCTCATGGTGCGGGAACCGGAGGTCGAGTCCCCCGCCGTGGATATCGAAGCGCTTGCCGAGGTACTTGGTGACCATGGCGGAGCATTCGAGGTGCCACCCAGGCCGGCCGGCTCCCCAGGGCGAAGCCCAGCTGGCGGTTTCCGGTTCGCCTTCCTTGAAACCCTTCCACAGCGCAAAGTCGCGGGGGTCACGCTTGCCGCGAGGGTCGGCGTCGGCGGCTCCCTGCATGTCATCTACGTTCTGACGCGTGAGCGAACCGTACTTGCTCCAGGAACGGACATCGAAGTAGACGTCTCCGGAGTCATCGAGGGCAGGGTAGGCGTGGCCACGGTCAATGAGCCGCTGAATCAGGGCGTGCATTTCCGGGATGTGTCCGGTGGCGCGGGGTTCGTAGGTGGGGCGCTGGACGCCAAGTGTCTCGTAGGCTTGCTCGAATTCCAGCTCGTAACGGTAGGCCAGCGCCCACCATTCCTCGTCCTGCTTGGCTGTTGGTTCGGCGTCCCAGTCAGGCCCGAAGGACCGTTCGGACTTTGCCAGGATCTTGTCATCAATATCCGTGACGTTGCGCACGACTGTGACCCGCATGCCGCGGAATTCCAGCCATCGGGTCAGCTGGTCGAATGCGATCGCCGAACGGACGTGGCCCACGTGCGGCATGCCCTGCACCGTGGCCCCACAGTAGTAGACACTCGCCTTGCCGGGTTCGAGGGGAACGAAGTCACGGACTTCGGCGGAGGCAGTGTCATAGAAGCGCAGGGTCACCGCTCCAGATTAGCCGATGCCGGACAGTGCCCGGCTTACTTGCAGAACTCGCCGATCTTGTTGAACTGGACCGTGAGCTGCTGCTGTTGCTCCTGGGTAGCCGCTCCGAGCGACGAGGACGCGGCCTTGTCCATGATGGCCGCCATCTCCTTGATGGGGTCCGCGATCTCCGGGGCGAGTTTTTCCGAGAGTTGGTGATAGTGCCCGGCCAGCTGTTTTGACTGCTGCTGCTGGTTGCCGTCCGGCTTGAACGAATCGTTGTTCAGGAACTCGCAACTGGCTTTCACATCCATCTTGGGAGTTCCGTCGCAGCCGGCCAGCATCAGTGCCGTCCCGAGGGCTGCTATTGCTGCGGCGGCCGGAAAACGTACGACGCCGGAACGCGATTTACGCATCTTGCCCGCCGTTCGCGGTGGCCGGCTGTCCGGCGTTCGCGGTAGCCGGCTGCCCGCCGTTCGCGGTGGCCGGCTGCCCGGGCTCCGGCAGTTGGTAAACCAAGGCCGTGGCGACTGCCGAGATCCCTTCACCGCGCCCCGTGAATCCGAGGCCGTCACTGGTGGTCGCCGTGACGCTGACGGGTGCACCGGCGGCTTCGCTGAGGACCCGCTGTGATTCTTCCCGCCGAGGGCCGAACTTGGGACGGTTGGCGACGAACTGCACGGCCACGTTCCCGATCCCGAATCCTGCGGCACGGACAATGCGCGCGGCCTCGCCCAGGAGCTTTACTCCGGAAGCGCCTGCAAACTCGGAGCGGTCCGTGCCGAAGTGCGTGCCGAGGTCGCCGATTCCGCAGGCGGAGAAGAGCGCATCCGCGGCCGCATGGGCGACGCAATCGCCGTCGGAATGGCCTGAGAGCCCTTGCTCGCCCTCCCAGAACAATCCTCCCAACCACAGCGGCTGGGGATCGTCGGCGGGTGCGAAGGCGTGCACGTCAATGCCGATTCCCGTGCGAGGCAGGATCGGTTCAGCTTGGTTCATCAGCCCTCCACCCAGCGCATCCCCAACGGGCCTTCCAACAAGCCTTCGGCGATGATGAGGTCCAGCGGTGTGGTGATTTTCAAGGACTGGCTGGCACCCCGGACCGCATGCACCGGAACTCCGAGGAGTTCCACCAACATGGCGTCGTCGGTAACCGACGCAGACTGTTGGTCATCGAAATCTGCTGCGGCCCCATGGGCACGACGCAGCGTTGCCAGGTCAAAACCTTGAGGCGTCTGGACTGCGCGCAACTGCTCCCGGTTGGCGGTTCCCGTGACCACTTCCGGGGCGATCTCCGTCTCTGACCCGCTTGTAGCCGCCACCGTCTTAATGGTGTCAACCACCGGCATCGCCGGAATGACCGACTTCGCCCCGGCAGCAAGGGCCTCGGCAACGCGCTGGAAGACACGCTCGGGCGCAAGGGCCCGGGCGGCGTCGTGCACCAGCACGAATTCAGTGCCTTCCTCCAAGGCGGCAAGGGCGGCGCGCACGGAGTCCGCGCGGGTAGACCCTCCGTCGACGACCGTCACTTCAGGTCCGCCGTCCACCAGTTCCACGGTGAAATCAGCGATCAGCTCACGCATATCCGTATCCCCCTTGGGCACGGCAACGCAGATCTGGCGTGCAACGTCTGCCGCCACCACCCCGCGGAGGGCATGCATGAGGATGGACTCACCACCCAAAGGAACCAGGGCTTTGGGCATGCCGTAGCCCAGGCGCTCCCCTGAACCGGCTGCAACTACGATGACGGCCGTAACCGAGCGCATTGAAGGATTACTCATGCGCCAAGGTTACTGGAAGACAAAAAAGAAACCCGGCGGCGCTTTCGCACCACCGGGCATCAATTCTTAGGAAGCCAAGACCTCGTCGAGAACGCTAGCTGCCTTCTCTTCGTCTGTCTTCTCAGCCAGCGCCAGTTCTGAAATCAGAATCTGCCGCGCCTTGGCCAGCATGCGCTTCTCACCTGCGGAAAGGCCGCGATCGTGATCACGACGCCAAAGATCGCGGACGACCTCTGCCACCTTGATGACATCACCCGAAGCAAGCTTCTCCAGGTTTGCCTTGTAACGACGTGACCAGTTGGTGGGCTCTTCAGTGAACTCGGCGCGGAGGACGTCAAATACGTGCTCCAAACCATCCTTGCCCACTACGTCCCGGACCCCAACAAGGTCAACATTCTCTGCTGGAACTTCAATGGTCAGATCACCCTGAGCCACCTTGAGCTTGAGATACATCTTCTCTTCGCCCTTGATGGTGCGCATCTTGATTTCCTCAATTTTTGCTGCACCGTGGTGAGGGTAAACTACTGTCTCGCCGACCTCAAAAACCATGTGGACTTTCCCCTTTCCCGCAGACTAGTCTATCACGATTAAGGCATACGACTGGCATCGGACGGCCCCTCCTCCCGCGCAAATAAAGGGAAAAAGACCCAAAAGGGCCCCAAAGAACCCCTTGACGAAAACTGTGAAAGATGCATTAGTCAATCGAAGTGACTGCCCGGCCTCTCCTGCGTGCGCGCCATCGGGCCCGCGGTCGCACGCGGTTGTATCCGCCGTCCTGGGCGCCACAAAGGCTTCCCGAATCCTCGTTTCGGCCGATTTGCCGATAGGCTATGGCTGAAAACTTTCCAATGACTCTTGAGGAGTAGGTGTCGTGCGCATTTCTGCGATGAACACTGTCCAGCGCGGCAAGCTGGCAATTGCGGCCGCTGCAATCGGCGTCGGTCTTCTGTCCGTCACCGGCTGCGGCTTCGTCAACGCCCAGCAGACTTCGCACCAGTACTCGGCATCCGACGGGGTCAAGGCTGACCTCGGCCAGCTGCAGTTGCGCAACATCCTGATCGTGGCCTCCGGCGAGAAGGAGCCCGGACGCGTCATCGGTGCTGTCTTCAACCAGGGCACCTCGGACGCTACCCTGACCATCAGCGGCGCCAACGGCTCCCAGACCGAAATCCCGGTCAAGGCAAACTCCGAGACGTACCTGAACACGGGCTCCGACTCCGCGATCCTCAGCAGCGCCGGCGTTATCCCCGGCGGCCTGACCCCGGTGACCATCCGCAGCGGTTCCGATTCCGCCACGATCAACGTTCCTGTTGTGGACGGCACGCTTCCTGAGTACAAGGAATACCTGCCCACCCCCAGCGGTTCGGCATCACCCACCTCCACGGAATCCGGTTCGGCCTCGCCCTCCGCTACCTCCACCGAGTCGGCTGGAACCGGCCACTAGGACCGCGCTCTCACAAGCAACTGCACGGGAGGGGTTCCGCTACGGCGGAACCCCTCCCTCGTTTGTTTCTTCGTGGCCACGGCCCATCCGCCTGCGGGCCTACGGCTCGAACTTGTACCCCAGTCCGCGGACGGTGACCAAATAGCGGGGAGCCGAGGGATCCGGCTCAATCTTGCTCCGAAGCCTCTTGACGTGGACATCCAGGGTCTTGGTGTCCCCCACATAGTCCGAACCCCACACCCGATCGATCAACTGTCCGCGGGTCAACACGCGCCCGGAGTTGCGCAGGAGCATCTCCAGCAGTTCGAATTCCTTGAGGGGCAGGGAGACTTGCTGCCCGTTAACGCTGACCACGTGCCGTTCTATGTCCATGCGGACAGGCCCGGCCTGCACGGTGGAAGAGATCAGCTCCTCGGGCTCGCCTTGGCGGCGAAGGACTGCCCGGACACGTGCCACCAATTCACGCGACGAGTACGGTTTGGTGACGTAGTCGTCGGCACCGAGTTCCAGGCCCACTACTTTGTCGATCTCCGAGTCCTTGGCGGTCAGCATGATCACCGGCACGCTGGAGCGTTGCCGCAATTGCCTGCACACTTCAGTTCCTGGTGTTCCCGGCAACTGCAGGTCAAGCAGGACGAGGTCTGCCCCGTTGCGATCGAACTCCACCAAGGCATCACTGCCGTTGTCCACTACTTCAACGTCGAAACCCTCCTTGCCCAATAGGTAGGACAGTGGGTCGCTGAAGGACTCTTCGTCCTCCACGATCAAAATCCGGCTCAAGCGCTGGCTCCTTGCTCTTGGGCGCCGCTGGCGCCCTCTTGTTGGCTTTCATTGCGAGCGTGGCTCGCTGGGTGGGGTTCGACGGCGGCGCTCCCCTGCTGCTGTCCGGGAAGCGGAACCGGGTTGGCAGCGGAAGGCGGCAGTCCGCCGTCGTCCTGGCTTTCCAACTCGGGCAAGCGGATGGTGAACGTGGAGCCGTGGCCGGGCTGGGACCATACCGTCACTTCGCCGCCGTGGTTGGAGACGATGTGTTTGACGATGCTCAGCCCCAAGCCCGTGCCGCCGGTGTGGCGGGAGCGGGCGGCGTCAACGCGGTAGAAGCGCTCGAACACGCGCTCCTGGTCTTCGGGAGTCAGCCCTTCGCCCTGGTCCGTCACTGACACCGCGACCACACCTTCACGGGTCCGGACGCCCACTCCCACCTGGCTGTTTTCGGGCGAGTAGCGGATGGCGTTGTCGATGAGGTTGCGCAGTGCGGTCACCAGCAAGTCACGGTCGCCGAAGACTTCGGTGTCCGCATGGCCTCCCACCACTATCCGTATGTTCTTGCTCTCTGCCGGCAGCTGGGAGCGGTCCACGGCCTCAAGGATCACGGCGTTGACGTCCACGGCGTGGCCCTGCTGGGCGACGTTGGCGCCTTGCAGGCGTGACAATTCGATGATGTCCTGCACCAGGGCTGCGAGGCGGCCCGATTCCTTGTGCATGCGCTTGGCGAAACGGCGCACGGCCTCCTCATCATCTGCGGACGATTCAAGGGCTTCAGCCAAAAGGGAGATGGCCCCTACCGGGGTCTTGAGTTCGTGGGAAACGTTGGCCACGAAGTCGTTGCGGATTTCCTCCGTGCGG
Organism: Paenarthrobacter sp. PAE-2; assembly: GCF_026013155.1. Taxonomy (NCBI): domain Bacteria; kingdom Bacillati; phylum Actinomycetota; class Actinomycetes; order Micrococcales; family Micrococcaceae; genus Paenarthrobacter; species Paenarthrobacter sp. PAE-2. The sequence continues at coordinate 24,466 of NZ_JAPDNV010000045.1, forward strand.
GTGATCTCTGTGCGGTCGTCGGCGAGCAGCAGTATGTATTCCTGCCCGAGCATCGCTGCCCGGACCTGCACAACAATCGCACCTTTGCCCATCGGACCCCGCGGCAGCTCGTACTGTTCTTCCAGGATCACGCCGTCGCGGCGGACCTTGGCGGTCATTTCCAGAAGCTGCTTGTGGACCACCGTGTGCCCGCGGACCAAGCCATAGGCGTACGCGCCGGGGCTGGCCCGGACGACGCCGTCGATCGCGTCCACCACCACGAAAGCACGGCCCACCACGGACAGTACTTCTGCTGCCCCTTCGGGAAGCACGGGCTCGGAGATGCCTAAGTCCTCGATCTTCCGTTGCCGCTCACTGATGCCGAAAGCGAGCATGCCGAACACGCCCAAGGACAGGCCAACCAGGCCGGCAATGACGCCTACGAGCAACGGATCCACTCGACCAGCTTATGCTGTGCAAACGTGGGGATGCATGGTTCCGGAGGCAAACCCGAACGGTTCAACTAACGTTCACCTAAAGGTGCGGAACCGTTCACGGGCTACTGTCAATGTTGCTTGTTGGACTACCCGTGGTTTTTGCGATCCCGGCCGCCGCCTGTGCCGGGTCTCGAAGGAAAGGACGCCTTAGTGCGCAAGGTTTTTCAGTCGGAGCTCACCCAGGTTGGCGACGACCTCATCGAGATCTCCAAACTCGTTCACGAAGCTATCATCAAGGCCACTACTGCGTTCGAAGGTGCCGACGTTGACCTTGCCCAAGACGTCATCGCGGCCGATGCCCGCATCGATTTCCTGCAGAACAGCCTGGACGAGCGTGCCATCGACATCCTTGCGCTGCAGGGTCCGGTGGCCAGCGACCTGCGCATGATTGTTGGCTCCCTTCGCATGAGTGCCTCGTTGGAACGGATGGGCGACCTCGCACGGCACGTCGCCCAGCTGGCCCGGCTCCGTTACCCGGCCAATGTCATCCCCTCTTCGCTCACTGAGACTTTCCAGGCCATGGCCCGCTACGACATTGAGATCGTCGCCAAGGTCATCGAGCTCCTGGAGACCCGCGACCTCGAAGTTGCCCGCGACATCCTCAAGATCAACATCGCGGTGGACGACCTCCACCTGAGTGTCTTCAAGGCGATCGCTGCTCCCGAGTGGAAGGAATCAGCTGCCACAACAGTGGATGTTGCCCTTGCGAGCCGCTACTTCGAGCGCTTCGCCGACCATGGGGTCTCGGTTGCCCGCAAGGTCACCTACCTTGTCACCGGAGAGTGGCAGCCCGAGGGCTTCTAATACAGGGCGGTTAAATCACGACGGCGGTCCGGTCACCCAAGGTGACCGGACC
>NZ_JAPDNV010000046.1:0-24334 GCF_026013155.1 Paenarthrobacter sp. PAE-2
GCGTACCAACAGCAGGAGACACTTGACGCTTCGCTTCTCGACAAATGTCGAGTGCTGTCCCTGATTTTCCGCGGATTATGCAGCCCTATCCACACCGACCCATGTCGCCTGCCTCACAGCCGGACCTATTCTGGAAGCACAGCCCACAGCACAAAATACCGGCCTTAAGAGGCCGCTGAAATTGGAGCCCCACATGATCATTGGCGTCCCCAAGGAAATCAAGAACAACGAATTCCGCGTAGCCATCACGGCCGCCGGCGTGCACGAGTTCCGCACCCACGGCCACACCGTCCTCGTAGAGCGCGGTGCAGGCCTCGGCTCCGGCATCACCGACGAGGAATACTCGATTGCAGGCGCCGAAATCGTCAACGACGCCGACGATGTCTGGGCCCGTGCCGACATGGTCATGAAGGTCAAGGAACCCATCAAGGCCGAATACCACCGCTTCCGCAAGGGCCTGATTCTCTTCACCTACCTGCACCTGGCCGCCGAGCCCGAGCTCACCGCCGAGCTCATCAACTCCGGCGTCACTGCAATCGCCTACGAAACCGTGCAGGAAGGCCGCACCCTCCCGCTTCTCGCCCCGATGTCCGAAGTTGCAGGCCGACTCTCCGTGGTGGTTGGCGCTTCTTCCCTCATGGCCCCGGCCGGCGGCAAGGGCATCCTCATGGGCGGTGTCCCGGGCGTGCGCCCAGCCAAGGTTGTTGTCCTCGGCGCAGGCGTTGCGGGAACCAACGCCGCTGCCATGGCATTGGGACTTGGTGCTGATGTGACCATCATGGACATCAACATCAACCGGCTGCGTGAACTGGACGCCCTCTACCAGGGCCGCCTGAAGACCGTTGCCTCCAATGCCTACGAGATCGAGAAGTCAGTTGTCGACGCAGATCTGGTCATCGGTTCCGTCCTGATCCCGGGCGCCAAGGCTCCCAAGCTGGTCACCAACGAACTCGTGTCCCGAATGAAGCCGGGCTCGGTTCTGGTGGACATCGCCGTGGACCAGGGCGGTTGCTTCGAGGACACGCACCCCACCACCCACCAGGAACCGACGTACAAGGTCCACAACTCGATCTTCTACTGCGTTGCCAACATGCCTGGCGCTGTTCCGAACACCTCCACGTACGCACTGACCAACGTCACCCTGCGCTACGCAGTTGCCCTGGCCAACCTGGGCGTCAAGGCCGCCTTCGACCGCGACCCCGCTCTCGCAGCCGGCCTCAACATCGCCGCCGGCCACGTGGCTCACCACTCCGTCTCCGAGGCGCACAACCTGCCCCTCGTTGAGGACTGGCACACCCTGGTCTCCGCCTAACGGCTGAGCAAACCCGGGCAAGAAAAACGGCGGGGTGCTGCTTCTACGGAAGCAGCACCCCGCCGTCGTCTGTTCACCCCGCTGCGCCCCTACCGAGATGGCAGTTAATGCCAATGTTTGAGGGAAACATTGGCATTAATTGTCATCTCGCGGGGGGCTACTTCGCAGGGTTGGGGCTACTTGGCGGGGTTGGCCGGAGCCTTGGGGATCTCCGGAACAACATGCGTGGGAACAGGCACCGGGATGTCGGACGGTTCAACCTTCGGTGGATCCAGCTTGGGGAGGTTCTCCGGGCTCACTGGCGGGGCGGGAAGCGGGAGTGCATTTCCCGGAACCGCCGGCCGGGCGGGTTCCTTCGCCTGTTCGTTGCCGTTGGGTTTCCCGGGTCCGGATGAGGGCGCTGCTGGGGGCGTGGCTCCGCCTCCCGGAACGGTGCCGGCCGATTCTCCGGGGACGCCCGATGCGGGTTGCGGCGAGTGAGCGTCCCGGGCGGGGACGCCTGCCGGCTTTTCCTCGTGGGGCGCCTCGGCAGGAGCCTGTGCCGGCGCAAACTGGTGCACTACGGAGCCAATGGCTGCGCCCCAGTGCTGGAATGTTCCAGCGATTCCGCCCTCTTGTGCAGCGGCGGCCGTGGCACCACCTGCCAGCGAAACCGCCACGGCAAGTCCCGTGAAGGCTGCGCGGCGCTTACGACGGCGGACGGCCAGTTCGTCGCGGACGGCCGGCATGGCCGCCGTCGTGGTTTCCTGCGCGCCTGCACTGCCGGTCATCAGCGCGCGCACAGCGTCCGACGGCGCCGGCTTGGTGGCCGCGAGCGAACGAAGCTCCAGCAGTTCGGTGCGGATGTCCGCAGCATCGTCGACGCCGGAATCTACCAGGAAGCGGTCAACGGAGGCTTCCGGTCGTTGCCGCTGAGGATGGTTGTTCATGCGTGCTCGTTCCTTTGCGGTGTCCGCTGCGCCAATGCTTGTTTCCTCAACGCGGTCAGTGCCCTGCGTTGCAGTTGCTTGATGGCCCCTTGGGACTTGTCCATGATGGACGCTGTTTCTTCGACGGACAGGTCGGCTACCACGCGGAGTGCCAGGACTTCGCGGTAATCGTCGGGGAGTCCTTCCAAGAGGTGGATAGCCCCGAGGTCGCCGACAGCCTGTTCCTCGGCCGACGGTGCGCTGCGGTGGTCAAAGTCGGCTTCGTAGGGGGCCGCGTCAGGGGTGCGCTCCCGCCGGCGGTAGTGGTCCACCATCCGCGCATGGGCCATGGAGAACAACAACGACTTTGCCCCTTGCAGGCCGCCCTGAAGCGTGGGGATCCTGGGGTACAGGGCCAGGAACACATCCTGCGTGACGGCCTCCGCATCCTCCACACCCCGGGCCCGAAGGTATCCGAGGACGGGTCCGGAAAAGGTGTTGTAGGCAGCAGTAAAAAGCAGGCCAGGATCGTCCTGGTCTGCCTGGGCATTCTCTTCAACCAAAGGGTTCAGCACCCGCGGATGCCTCCATCCTGCGCAGCGCAGCGACGCATCACAGCCCCCCAAACCGTTGCGGCTGCCGTCCGTTACGTGGCGGGGCTCCGTGCCTGATCGCTCGGATCCGGCAAGAAGCCCCGCCCTTAAACCGTAGCTGCCAGGTGCTTAGCGGACAGAGTCGAGGGCTGCGCCGGGGCCTGCGGGCAGGTCCGTGGGAACCTGGGAAGGCAGTGCCGGAGCTGCGGGAACCGCAGGAGTGGCGGGAACTGCAGGAGTTGCCGGTACGGACGGCGTGCCGGGAACTGCCGGAGTAGCCGGAACGGCCGGGACTACAGCCGAAACGGAAGCATCGGCGTCGGCGTTTGCTGTGGCGTCAGCTTTCAGTCCCGCGGCCTTGCCGGCGTCCACAACAGCGGCACAGTGGGCCTCAACGTTGGCTTCGCCACCGGCGTCGATGACCAACGATTCGTAGCCGGGGACCTTGGTGTCCGGCTTGAGTCCGCCGTTGACGAAAGCGGTGCACAGGCCAAACGCTTCCGGGGTGGCGGCGACGGCTTCGTTCGCAGCGGACTTGGCGGCAGCTACTGCGTCTGCGGCCTTGTCCTGACCGGCGGCCTTCGCCTCTTCGGCCGTAGCCTTGGCGGTCTCGACGGCGTCAGTCGCCTTGGCAGCAGCGGCTTCCGTTGCGTCGGCGGCCTGCTGGGTTGCCTGCTCGGCGGCCTGGCTTGCGGCGGGGGCAGGGGCGCCAACGAGCTCGTGGGCGCTGCGCTGGAGTTCAGTGGGGAGCGCGCCGTTGGCTGCAGCGACGCCGGTTCCACCGGCGGCTACGGCTCCGGCGGCCAGGACGCTCGCGGCGACTTTGCTCGAGGCGATGACAGAGAACAAGGACATTGAAGACCCTCCGAAAGTTTGGGAGATTGCCCCGGCAGCGACGTGTCCGCAGCCGGATGATCAGGGTGCGGACGCGGCCCGCACACCCTCTACATCGCTACGGACCCCGGCGAGGTTACGCCTTGGTGAAAAACTTTTTGACGGAGAAGGATACCCACAGGAGAGAACTGCCCATCGCGCGCCCCTCTGCCGACGGCTAGGCTCGGGGAACGGCCTTGCTGAACTCCTTGTCTGCGGCCGCATAACTTTCAACGCAGTGGGGAGCTGTTGTGGGACAAGGTTTGATTGGCGCCGACGTCGCGGATCTTCGGCGGCTGTCCCAAGTGATGGACGCCGAGGCGGACAAGATGGCAGCCCTTCAACGGCAACTGACGTCTCTGGTCCATGACGGCCACTACTGGCGAGGGCAGGACGCCGACCGCTTCCGAAGCCAGTGGAACAGCGAGCTCTCCAGGCGCCTTGCAGCGGCCGCCGCGTGCTTACGGGCCAATGCCAAGACCCTGCGGACGAACGCCACCCAACAGGAGCTGGCATCACGCGGGGACGCGTTCGTCGCCAGCAGCAGTTACTCCAACTCCAACGGCTTCACCGTTGACCCCGTCACCGTTGGCCCCCTGACGATCGGCGCGGAGGGGTCTACCGGCGTGGAAGGCAGCAGCGAAGCGCATGGCTCGCTCGGTCCCGCCGGAGTGGAATTCGGGGTGTCCGCGGACGGATCGGCAGGCAGCCGGTTCGTCATTACAGGCAGCGGGGAGTTCGGCCCCGTCAAGACCGTAACCACCAACGAAACGTTCGCCGGTGCGCGCGGGAACGGCAGCATCACCGGACACATCCCGTTCGGCTTCAACTTCCTGGATGGCCCGGCCATCAAGGCCACCGGCGAGGCCTTCGTCGGCATCGAGAACATCACCACCACCAAGAGCGAATTCTTCGACGGCTGGGTCAACAACACCTCCACCGTCCGGGCCATGACAGGCGCCGAGGCCAGCGCGCACGCCAACGCCGGCCCGTTCCTTTTCGGAGGCGGCGGCGAGGCCTTCGCCGGCCAGAAGGTCACCATGACCAATGAGACCGAGTTTGCCGGAGGCCTCTTCGGGGTAGGCCAGGGCGGGGAAATCCGGGGCGGCGCGTGGGCAAGTGCCGGTAGCGCCGAAGTCAGCAGCAGCAAGGCCGACGGCGTTACAGGCTCAGCCGCGAGCGCCGGCGTCGGCGCCGAGTTGACCCAGTCGCAGTACGTGGAGTTCCTGGGGCAGCGGCTCTCAACCTCCGGGACAGTTGCCGCCGGCGCCGGGGAGGGCTACACCTTCAAGGCTTCCATGGACGAAGACGGCTTTACGTTGGGCGTCGGTGCCAAGGTGACCGCGGAACTGGGCCTCGGAGCCGGGGCCGAAGTGAAGATCAGCCCGTCCGGCTTCAAGGATTCAGTCACCGGATTCGTCGAGTTCCTGTCCAAGTAACCACTTCCCAGCGCGAAGGGCACCCATGCCGTCCACACAGCTTTTCCCGTCAACAGCCTTCCCGGCGTTCCCTTCCATCGCAGTGGATCCCCCGGAAGGCTGGACGCCCCGGGTGGTTCCTGACGCCGTCGGAGCTTTGATGGGCCCGGCGATCCCGGGCAGCTATGTCCCGAATGTGGTGATCACGGTGTCCCGCCGCACCCCGGACTATGGATTGAAGGACATCGCAAAGTCGGTGGATGCTTTCCTTTCCACCCTCCCGGACGCTGTCCTGCTGGGCACCGAGCCCGTGGTGATCAACGGCAGGGACTGGCACATCAGGGAGGCCCGGTACACACATCCCGACGCCGGGTCCCTGACCCAGTTCACGGCGGTGACAGTGGTTCAGCGGGATGTGGCAACCGACGTCGTCCAACTCACGGGCAGCTGCCGGGCGTCGGATGACAATCAGGATCTCAAAGCGATCTACGCTTTGGTCGCAAGCGCCGAGGTTGGCTAAACGGCCACCTCCCTCGCCTGCTCGATCAACTTCAGCACCTCTACGGAGTCGGCCGGATCCACTGGCGGGGGAAGCACGGAGGCTGCACCGCCGTCGTCGATCTTTTCCGCAAGCAGGCGGTAAAACTCCGGGTAGGCGCCGCGCTCGGTAGCAACAGTAGTTCTTTTGCCGTTGACTTCCAGCGTTCCGTGGTGCGCGGAATCTTCGACGCCGTAGTCAGCGTCCGTGGGCAGGCCGCCTCCCAGCAGGAAGGGTTCCTGCGGATCGGTGCCGAACTTCACGAAGCCGCCGTCCGTGCCCAGGATACGGAAGCGCGGGCCGTGGAGGTGACTGTTGAGGTTCAGCGTCACGTGGGTCACGACGCCGGACTCATGGCGGAGGACCAGGAAAACGTCATCGTCTGCCCGTTCCTGTGGCCTGCGGGCCGTGATCTCCGCGTAGTCAACCCGGCCGGGACCAAAGAACCGGAGGGCGAGGTCCAGGACATGGGTGCCAAGGTCGAACAGGACGCCTCCCCCGTCTTCCGCCGTGGCGCCGGCCTTCCAGGCCTTGGAGATCTCCGGGGCCCAGCGCTCCATCCCCACCTCGAACCGGTTCACTGAACCCAGCGTCCCGGCGTCGAGCAGTTTCCGCACGGTGAGCGCATCGCCGTCCCATCGGCGGTTCTGGTACACGGTGAGGACCCGGCCCGTTGTGCGGGCAAGGTCAATGAGTTCCTCGCCTTCTGCGCTGCGCACCGTGAAAGGCTTGTCGACGACGACGTCGAGGCCGGCTTCCAGCGCTGCTTTCGCGAGTGGAAAGTGTGTTGCGGGCGGTGTGCCCAGGACGATGAGGTCCAGATGCCCGGCCGCGGCGAGGATGTCCTGTGGTGTTTCCACCACCGTTGCCTGCGGGTACCTCGTGTGCGCCTGCGCTTGGCGGCCGGGGTCCGACGTGGAGATCATGCTCAGCTGATAAGCAGGGTGGGCCTCGATGAACGGGGCATGGAAGACGCTGCCGGACAACCCAAAGCCGGCAACAGCGGTACGGATCGGTGAGGAAGCCATGTGCCTAGGCTACCGATCCTCTATCACTTCCCCACCCCTCCCAACGGACGCTCTATCACTTCCCCACCCCTTTTGAGCGACGCTCTATCACTTCCCCACCCCTCCCGACGGACGCTCTATCACTGCGGGCGCCATCCGGGGAGTCGGTGGGACATCGGGGAGCCGTACACGTTGATGGGCAACGCTGTGCCTGGCAGTTCAGTACGCCTCAAGCCGGTGCGCTGACCGGAAGACAACAACCAGCTCGCTGTCCTCTATTTCGTAAATCACTCGGGGGTCGCGGATCGTCCCGAAGGTCGGAAGTGCCCAGCAGAAATCGTCGCCTGATTGCCGGGTCGAGTTTACGAATCTGCTCAGCAGCTGCTGCGGTGAACTCGATTCGATAGACGGTCAACGGTTAATGCCGTTGTCCTTCAGCATCTCGTCAAAGACCGATTCGAGTGCCGTCGTCCTCTGCTTTGGCTGCTTGGAGAGCCCGCAGGTCCGCCTCATCTTCGAGTAGTTCACGTCGTTTCAAATCCTCGGCGCTGATCAAAACGCCCGCAACCTTGCCACGATGTGTGATGCTGATGCGCTCGTGCCCGTAGGCAGCGCGGTTGATGGTGTCCGAGATGTACAGGATGTACAAACGCCTTTCCGCCCCGGAGGGGGAGCACTTCCTGTGGGGGGATGTGAGAGAAGGACCGGCGAAACGCGACGGGATGTGAGAGAGCGATCGGTGAAAGGGGGTGGGATGTGATAGAGGAACGCATGGGGAAGGCCGGGACTCCTCCGCGGGCCGTGGCAGAAACCAGCGGCTGCGGGGAATCCCGGCCTTCTTCAGATCCTGTCAGATCAGGCAGATCGTCAGATCCTGTCGAACCTGTCAGATCAGTCAGATCAGGCTTGGCGGGTTATTTCTTGGCGCCCTTTTCCCAACCGATGGTGGTCCAGTCCGGAACGTTGGACAGGCTCTTGAACAGGGACGGACCGTAGTTGGCCAGTCCCGTACGAACAAACTGGATCTCCGGTCCGTTCAGGACGGTACCCATGGAGAAGTACTTCTCCATGTGCTTCTTCTCGACCTCCATGGCCGCCTTGTTGCGCTCGGTATCGTCGGCAATGGTTGCAAGACGCTTGATTTCGGCGTCCAGCTCGGCATCGCCCAGACCGTTCTCGTTGGTGGCGGAGTCGTAGTACTGCTTGACAGCGTCCGTGGCATCCGGGCCAACGGTGTAGCCGGAGATGGTCACATCGAACTCGCGACCGCCAACAACCTTGCCGAAGTCGGCGTCACCGCGCTGGTCGATGGAAACGTCCATGCCGGCAGCCTGGAGCTGCTTCTGCAGGGTCTGCGAGGTGGCGGCAGTGGTGGGGTCGTCACCGAAGTTGGTGATGCTGAAGGCAACCGGAACGCCGTCCTTGGCCATGATGCCCTTGTCGTTCGGGGCGTAGCCGGCGTCGGTCAGGACCTTCTTGGCCTGCTCGGCACCGCTGTCCTTCACGGGGTAGTTGTCCTGGTAGTACTCGGAGAACGGCATGAGCATCATGGAGCCCGAGCTCTCTTCGGACCAGTTCAGGCCGTTGAAGCGGACATCGCGGATGGCCTTGCGGTCGACGGCGGTGAAGATCGCCTTGCGTACTGCGACGTCGGTGAGGGCCGGACGCTTGGCGTTGAGGTTCAGGCCACCTGCGAAGAGGCGCTGGCCACGGCGGACCTCGGAATCCTTGGTGCCTTCGAGCTGCTTGTAACGGCCGAGGGTACGGCCGCTGGTTGCATCGATTTCGCCGTTCTTGAAAGCTGCGATGGTGGCGCTGGGTTCCATCTGGCGCCAAACGATCTTCTCGAGAACCGGCTTCTGGCCCCACCACTTGTCGTTCGGAACCATGGTGACGGTCTTGGCGGTGGTGTCGTAGTTTTCAACCTTGAACGGGCCGGCCATCCACTCGGGGTGCATCTCACCGGCGAAGCCCTTGTTGAAGATGTCCGGGGTGTTGATGGCCGGGTGGATCAGGCCGAAGAACAGGCCTTCCAGCGGGTAGACCGGCTGGGTGGTGGTGACGATGACTTCCTTGTCATTGGCTCCGGCCTTGACCGAGTCAACAAACGCATAAGCACCGGCGCTTACGATGTCGATCGACGTGTCCTCGCCCTTGAGCATGTTCCATGTGTTCTCGAACGTCTTGACGTCGATCGGCGTGCCGTCGTTCCACGTCGCCTTGTCGTTGATCTTGATGGTGATGGTCTGCTTGCCATCCTTGACTTCGCTCTTGACCTCTTCGCAGAAGTCCTTGTTCGGCTCTGCCTTGCCGTCAAAGTCGAGCTTCCAGCAACCGCCGATGCCGCCGCTGTTAATGGAGGCCGTGTTCACCGGGGTCATCAGTGCGGACGTGTCCGCGCTGTTGCCCACGTTGGAGAAGCCGTTGAAATCCGGGCCGATGCTGCCCACGGCCAGGGTGACCGTGCCGCCCTGCTCCAGGTCCTTGGCTTCCTTGGCGTTGACGCTGATCAGCTTGCTGATGTCGCCGCCTGCTTCTTCGGCCTTCTGGGAGGCCGGACCCGACGGCGTTCCCCCGCCGCAGGCGGTCAGCATCAGCGCTGCTGCCAGTGCTACGCCGCCGATCGTCGTGTACTTCTTCATGGTGTGCCCTTCATGTTTAGGACTGGAAAATCATTGCGAGTTGAGACCAGGGATTTTTTTCAATGCGTCATGTGTCGTCAGGCATGCACCACCAGCATGTCGGCATCTATTTCTCCATCCGGGAAGAAGCATGCAAACTCCTGTTGCCCTTCTGAGGCCAAGGGCGGCTCCAGATTAAGGCACTTCTCCTGTTTGGACGGTGGAAGCGCTGCGAATACGGGGCAGCGAGTCGCAAAATTACATCCCTTGGGGGCGTCCAGGGGGCTGGGCAGGTCACCTTCGAGGATGATGCGTTCGCGGGTGCGTTCCACGTCCGGATCCGGCACGGGAATCGCGGACAGCAGGGCCCTTGTGTAGGGGTGCCGGGGGTTGTCGAAGACGTCGTCCACGTCGCCGGTCTCCACGATCTTCCCCAGATACATGACGGCCACCCGGTTGGAGATGTGCCGGACCACGGAGAGATCGTGAGCCACCATCAGGTAGCTCAGGCCGAGTTCGGCGCGGAGTTGGTCCAAGAGGTTGATCACGCCGGCTTGCACGGAGACATCCAGCGCGGACACGGGCTCGTCCAGGACGACGAGCTTAGGATTGACCGCGAGCGCCCGGGCGATGCCGATGCGCTGCCGCTGGCCACCGGAGAACTGGTTGGGGAACCGGTTCACGTGGTCCGGTTGCAGCCCCACCAGGCGCATGAGTTCCATGATCCGTTTCTTGACCGCCGCCTTGGGCATGCCCAGGTTCTCGAGCGGTTCGGCCAGCACCTCATACACGGTGAACCGCGGATCCAGGGCTCCGGTGGGATCCTGGAAGACCATCTGCATTTCCTTGCGCATGGCCATCTTGGTCTTGTTGTCCGTGGCGGACTTGTTGCTGACGCCGCCGATCACCACCTCGCCCGTTTGCTCGGGGTGGAACTCCATGATTTCCAGGAGGGTGGTGGTCTTGCCGCAGCCCGACTCCCCCACGATTGAGAGGCATTCACCTTCGCGGATGTCGAAGCTCAAGCCGTCCACGGCTTTGACCGTGCCGATCCGGCGCTTAATGAGGGCACCCTTGAGCAGCGGGAAGTGCTTTTTGACGTCTTTGAGTTCCAGGACCTTTTCCCGCTCGACGCGGGGAACGCCGTCGAACTTCGATACCGGAAGCGGGGGCGCCTTGAAGATGCGGTGCGCGTCGGCGTCTCCGGCCAGTTTCTCCGACTTGATGCAGGCTGCCTGGTGGCCCTGGACAACTGCGCCGTCAGGCGCCGTCACCGGCCACAGGGTTGGTTCGCCGTCCAGGCATTCCTCGCTGGCCAGCGGGCAGCGGGGCGCGAAGGAGCAACCGGTGACGGGCAACGTGAGGTTGGGCGGCGTCCCTTCGATGGGCACCAGCGACTGTTTGGTGGCGGTATCCACCCGGGGCACTGCCCCCAGGAGACCCAGCGTGTAGGGCATCCGGGGGTTGTAGTAGATGTCCTCCACTGTGCCGGTTTCCACCGGCTTACCCGCGTACATGACCATGATGTCGTCGGCCATGCCCGCTACGACGCCGAGGTCGTGCGTGATCATGACGACGGCGGCGCCGGTTTCCTCTTGCGCGGTGTGAAGAACTTCCAGCACCTGCGCCTGAATGGTGACGTCCAACGCCGTCGTGGGTTCATCGGCGATGAGCACCCGCGGATCGTTGGCGATCGCAATGGCGATCATGACGCGCTGGCGCATACCGCCCGAGAATTCGTGCGGGAAGGCTTTGAGCCGGTCCTTGGGACTCGGGATGCCCACCATCCGCAAAAGTTCGACGGCGCGGGCTTCTTTGGCCTGTTTGCTCATGGTGGGGTTGTGGACCGTGAGCGCCTCGATGATCTGGTTGCCCACCGTGTAGACAGGCGTCAGCGAGGAGAGCGGATCCTGGAACACCATGGCGATGTCATTGCCGCGGTGCTTGCACATGGCTTTGTCGCTCAGGCCCAGGAGTTCCTTGCCTTTGAAACGGACTGACCCGGTGATGTCCGCTGTTTCCGGCAGGAGGCCCATGATCGCCATGGAGGTGACGGACTTGCCCGACCCGGATTCGCCCACGATGCCCAGGGTCTTGCCGGGCATCAGGTCGAAATCAACGCCGCGGACAGCGTGGACAACACCGTTTTCCGAGTTGAAGCGGACGTTCAGGTCGCGGACGCTGAGGACCGCGTCGCCGGGAGCGTAGAGGCCTGCATCGCGGAGCCGCTCCGCGGGAGTCTGGGAAATGTTGGTGCTCATTTGCTGGCTTCCTTTGAGCTCTGTGCAGCTTCGACTGCTTTGCCGGAGTTTCGCTTGGCCCGGCCGATGGAACTGGAACTGGGGTCGAAAGCGTCACGGAGGCCGTCGTTCATCATGGCCAGCGAACCCGTCAGGAGGAACATGACCACCAACGGAACCCAGAACATCCACGGGAAGGAGGACACCTGGCCCGTTGCCTGGCCGATCAGGACACCCAGGCTGACGTCAGGGAGCTTGATGCCGATGCCGATGAAGGAGAAAGCTACTTCTGCCAGGACTGCTCCGGTGATGCCACGCGTGAAGTCGAGCACCAGGAGGGAGCCAATGTTGGGGACGAGGTGCCGCCACACGATCCTGCGGGAAGGGACGCCCATGTACCTGGCGGCCTTGACGTAGTCGCGCTGCATGAGGGACATGGACAAGGACCGCACCAAGCGGGCCGTGCCCATCCAGCTGAAGAACAGCAGGACGATGATCAGCAGCAGCCAACTGGGCAGGTTCTTGAGTCCGCCACCGCCGTTGGTGGCGACGGCGACAACCAGGATGGCGGGCATCATGATCAACGCTTCGAGGATGAACAGCATGGTGGCGTCCACTTTGCCCCCGAAGAACGCCATGGTGCAGCCGTAGACAGCGGAGATCAGCACGGAAAGGCCACCAACGATCAATCCGATGAAGATCGAGGTCCTGGTGCCGTCCACGATCAGGGCCAGGAGGTCGATGCCGGCCTGGGTGGTGCCGAAGAAGTGCTCGGGCGACGGCCCCATTCCGATGTTGAGGGGATCGATGGTGTCCTTGTCCCACGGGGTCAGGAACCCGCCAAACAGGGAAAAGAGGAACAGCGCCAGGAAGATCACGAGGCCGGCCACGGCAGTTTTGTTCCGCATGAAACGACGGAAGATGATGCGCGACTTGCCGATCACCACGTCCTGGTCTGCAACACGGGACTCGTCGATTTCGGCGATGGGATCAATGATGTTGCTCATTACTGGACCCTCACTCGTGGATCGACCAGCGTGGTGGCGAAGTCGGCCAGGATGGCGCCGATCGCGAAGATCACCGACCCGTAGGCCAGGGTTGCCGTGGCGACGTTTACGTCCTGGAGGCCAATCGCCTGGATGCTCCACAGCCCGATGCCGGGCCACGCGAAGATCGCTTCGGCGAAGAAACCGCCCGTGAAGATGGCCGGGATGGTGAACGCGATGCTCTGCGCTACGGGAATGAAGGACACCCGCAACGCGTGTTTGCGGATTGCCTGGTTGCGGGTGAGGCCCTTGGCGCGGGCTGTCCGCACGAAGTCGGCATTGACGTTGTCCAGCAGGTATTGCCGCTGCGCGATCTGGTATCCGGCCCAACCGAAGATGGTCATCGCGAAGGTGGGCACGGCGTAGTGGGCCACAAGGTCAACGAAAGCCGGCCAGCCGGGGTCTATTCCCGGCGTCGAAATTCCCGTCACGAAGAAGATGCGCTCCCCCACCGCCTCGTTGACGCTGATGGCGCCCAACTGCACCAGGAAGTAGGCGATCGGCGCAGGGAGAATGTGGACCAAGTAGCTGTAGGAGGTGATGACCCTGTCCGGGAACTTGTATTGCCGGGCTGCCGAGTAGACACCCAGCGCAACACCGATGATGAGGGTGAGGATGATGGAGGCGATGAAGAGCCGGGTGGAGACCATCACGCGGTCCGCGAACTCGGCGTTGACGTATGCTCCGTTCGGGCTGCGGCCCCAATCCCAGCGTGTGATGATGCCGCCGAGCCAGTCCACGTAGCGCTGCCACGGGTTGGCATCCGGGTCCAATCCCAGCCCCCTGAACGACGCCGACACCTGTTCCGGGGTGGGCCGCGGAATCTTTTCCTGCTCGAGGAGCGCCGGCTTGAGCGTAGAGACAGCCAGGAAGTATCCCGCGCTGGTGGTCAGGAAGATCATGATCAGGTAGATTCCCGACCGCTTCAGCAGATATTTCAGCATGTCGGGCGGCTGCCCTTGATCGTGGCAAAGCTCAAAGCTGGTCCTTCCGCGGTTACCGGCGGTGGCCGGTGTCAGCTACGAATTGGCGCAGGGATGTGTACCCCCAAACCCCTTCAGTGATCACCGGCCATGTATGGCATGGGTCACATTCACAAGGAAACTACCACAATAACTGCTTCATATTTGGCCCGTTGCGCCCCGTCTTCACGCCTGCAGCCAGATCGTTATGAGCAGACTGCGTCATAAATGGAGGTGTTATGCCACTTACCGGCCCTGCCTCACCGCAGCCGACAGCGCGCGCTCCCTTGCTGAACGTGCTCGGATGCAGCCGTCAGGCTGACGGGACGAGACGGCGGACCAGCTCACCCCAGGAATCGGTGAGCCGCTTGGGCGAGATGCCGTGAACACGCACGTCATTGACGATCCGGTCAGGGTCCAGGGCCGCAATCAAGGCCATCGCCATCACCCAGGGATCGGGAATGCCCGCCTCCCGCAGCAGCATCTCCACATGCCGGTGCGCGAGGGCGGTGGGCGGAGCTTCGAAACGGTTCCGGGTGGAAGCACCCGCGGCCTTCCATAGGTCACCGTTTTCCAGAATGAAATAAATCCGACCCTCACCGAAGGCAACCAGTCGGTCCCGCGGTGGCGCGCCGGGGCCCAGCGGCGGCGGCCCGAACATGAAGCCGCGCTGGAATTCGGATTCGGAGTCGCTCAGCAAGGTCATCATCAATCCGGCCCGGCTGCCGAAGCGCCGGAACACCGTCCCTTTGCCCACTTTGGCTTTGCAGGCCAGCGCATCCATGGTGAGCGCTTCAGCGCCAAACTCATCTACCAGCTCGCGTGCGGCACTGAGCAGGCGTTCCCGGTTGCGCGCGGCGTCACGCCGTTCGTGCGGCGATTCAGAAGGCACGTCCGGCCGGAGTGGGATGAAGCTCACATGAGTCATTCTAGACCCCGGGAATAGAAAGCGGACCGTGGTCCGTTTAGTATCGGTGAAGGCCCAAAACCTACCAAGGAGACCACAATGACCAAGAGCACCGTCCTCACCCTCGTCGGCAGCCTCCGTGCTGATTCCCACAACAAGAAGCTCGCCGAGGCCATCGCGTTGAACGCTCCGGAGAACGTTGACGTCCAGATCCACGGCTCGCTGGGCAACATCCCGTTCTACAACGAGGACATCGATGTCGAAGGCCAGGTTCCGGCCGAAGCCGCCGCCCTCCGCGAGGCTGCAGCCAACGCTGACACCCTCCTCCTGGTCACCCCCGAGCACAACGGCACCGTCCCCGCATCCCTCAAGAACGCCATCGACTGGCTGTCCCGCCCGTTCGGCGCCGGCGCCCTCGCAGGCAAGCCGACCGCCGTCGTCGGAACCGCTTTTGGCCAGTACGGCGGCGTCTGGGCGCAGGACGAAGCCCGCAAGGCCGTCGGCATCGCCGGCGCCAAGGTCCTCGAAGACGTCAAGCTCGCCGTGCCGGGATCCATGGTCCGCTTCGCTGAACTGCACCCGAAGGACGACGCCGAGGTCGTGGAGCAGATCAAGGGCATCTTCGAGCCGCTGACCGCCGTTCAGGATGACGAAGCAGCCGCAGCCTAGTCACTCTTCCTGGTGCCCCCGTTCCGTCCAATTACCGGACAGAACGGGGGCACTTTGCATTCAGCGGCACCGTTTTCCACACCGTTCCCGCCCCGCGTGACCGAGTCTTGTCCGAACCGTCACCGTACCGGCATGTTGCCAACCTGCAAGGCGGCCTAACGTTTAAGGACAGGTGGACGGACAGGAGCGTGGGGCTGTCATGCGTGCCGGGCTGGGGCTGCAAAGTACGACGGCGATCGCAGCCGCCTGCCTGCTGTTCAGTACGTGGGTGGCCGGGTGCACGGCGTCGCCTGAGGCAGCCTCGCCTTCCTCCACACCATTCGTTTCCGGAGCCGGTTCTACCAGTCCGCAGAACCCGGACGAACCCGTCAGCAACAGCCTGGCCCCGCCAGTTTCGCCTGCCACACCGCAGCCGGATACCACCCCCGCAAACCCGTCTCCTCTTAGTGATCCCGGCCAGCCCTCAGCCCCCGGCCCGCTTCCGGGATCGGGCGGGGCTGTGCCCAGCGGGTCGGCGTCGGGCGGGGCCGCGTCGAGCGGGGCCGCAACGGGCGGCGGAACGGGCGCGGTCCCAGGTCCTTCGACCCCGGCAGACACCAGCCAAGGCGCCAGCAGCCCGGCCGACCCGGGCACCGCCGTCGAGCCTTCCCCGGGGCCATCAACCAGCCCCTCAACGGGCGGCGAGGCCGCGCGGGCAGCGGTAGTGCCCCCGCAGGTGGAGCCCGGCCCTGCCGTTTACTACGTGGCCATCAACGACGGCGGTTCCCGCGGTGTGCGGTTCGGCTGCAATGACAGCCTTGTCCCCATCCGCGGTCCGGCGTCATCCGGCGATCCTTTGACCGTGGCCCTCGGCCGCTTGTTGGGCGCAGGGTTGCCCGTGGACAATGACGCCGCACTCTACGATTCCCTCGCGGCCTCCTCCCTGCATTTCGTCTCCGGTTACGTCAGCGGCTCCACGGTGGTGGTGAACCTGGGCGGGTCCATCCGGCCGGGCGGTGTGTGCGACATCCCCCGGATCGAAGCGCAGCTCACGCACACCGTGGTGGCTGCCAGCGGTGCAACGCGTGCCGAAATCTACGTCAACGGCATGACCTTGGAAGTCGCATTGAGCCTGCGGTGACGCGGGCGGCGTTCAGGCGGTGGCAATGGCCAGGACCCGGCGGAGCGCCCACGCCACCCTGAGCAACGCCAGCGCTGAAGCGAAGGCAAAGACGAAAACCACGGCTTCCGGGATCCAGAGCCCCCTCGATTCGTCTCCTTCGAGGACCACAGTGATGAGGGAAGCGATCAGGAGCAGTCCGAGCCCGGGGATCGCGAACAGGAACACCTCACCGATTTGGCGTCGGTGAGTGGGGGTGAGTTTCTCCAGCGGCAGTTCGCGTTGGCCGGGCGCTGATTTCTTCCCGAGGACGTTGATCAGCATGGAGACGCTGGTCAGCGTGAGGCCGGCCGTGGCACCGGCCATCGTCGCGAGGGTCTGGAACAGCGTCCGGCGTGCACCGGGCCCGACGCCCTCCAGGATCAGAGGCTGCCGGAACAGCAAAGCAGCAGCCATCCACAGGAGCACCAATATCAAGGCCCAAAGGTAGTCAGCCCTCGGATGGAGCAGAAACCACCGCCACAGCGGCCGGCGCCTCCCGCGCCGCTCCACATCAACCTCGTACAAGCTCATGCCCGGCACCCCCTTCCCGGGAATCCGTCTTGACGCCTTGCGTCGGCACATCAGCACTGGCGGCCTCTTTCGCAGCCAGTGCGGCAGCCATGGCCTCGCGCACCGCAGCCATCCCACCGGCGATCAGGTCCGGCACCAGGGCAGTATCAGGCGAGCCCTGGACCTCGGGCAAGGTCCGTGCGAAGAATTCCTCGTTGTCCCGCGCTTGCTTATTCAGTATGGAAACCGCCTGGGCAACGGATTTGGCGGGATCATTGAAGGCATCCGCATCCACCTCAACGTGCGAGATGAACCGTTCCTTGAGCAGATCGACAACCTCACGATCGCCCGTCAGTGAATCTTTGCCCTCGGCCACCACGTAATCGAAATGTTCCACGGATCCCGCGTGCCGGAATTGCTCGATCAATTGCTGGATCCGTTCGCGGATGCGCTGTTTGTCTGCGGCCTTGCCGGACCGGCCGACGCTCAGCGAGATCCGGAACGTGCCCTCGGTCATCAGCCTCGACGCGCTGTCCAGGACATCGGCCCACTCGCCTTCCATGAGCTTTCCGGATAACCGTTCGGCCGGGAGCGCGAACTCAAAACGGCTTACTTCCAGCCGGCTGAGAATCTCTTCGATGTCCTCACGCACCACCGGAACCAGACCGGGATCCAAGCCCAGCATCCCTTCCAGGTACTCCCCCATCCGCGAAGCGCGCGGGCCGTTGCCGCTCGTCAGCACGGCCACGACGTTTCGCTTCAAGAAAGCGAAGTAGGTGGTTTCCAGGAGGTGGTCCCCCGGGGCCAACGGCAACGGCTTGCGGCGGCCCGATGGATCCCCAACGCTGGGCAGGTTGGTGTCCCGCACCCGGTCAAGCAGCAGGACCGGATGCGGCGTAAAAGCGACAGCCTGGGCTACCAGGACGGTTCCATCCGGGGACACGTAGTGCCGGTCCGTACCCGCTTGACGAGCCTGCTGAAGCACTTCAGCCAGCCGGCGCGCCGGAAACGGACGGCTGAGGTCATCGCCGTTCACCTGCGCAATGCGCCAAAACTGGACGCTTCGCCTCGCCATCCATCCTCCTGGTTGCCCGCTCTCCGAGCCCGGTTACCGGCCCCTTCTCTTGTTCCAAGCTATTGGTGGGGTCTGACATTAAAGGCGCGTGCCGCCGTCGTGCGCTTGCACTGGCGACGCCCGCATCAGGGCACGTACTTCGGGCCCGCCGCGAACAGCGCGTCCATTTCGTCATGGCTGCGGGTGCCCGCCAGGCAGGACCAGTTGCCGTCGCCCAGAACCTCTGTGGCGACGCGGGCCACCTTGGCATAAGCGGCCTTCGCTGTGTTGCCGCCTATGCTCACGCGCCGTACGCCGGCGTCGTGCAATTCCATGGGCGAAGGCGCGCCGAGCCCGCCCAACGCGTTCAGCGGCGCGGCAATACCCGCGGAAAGCTGGTGCAAAGTGTGGAGATCCAAGACGCCCGGGACGAAGATGCCGTCGGCGCCCGCCTGCAGGTATGAGGCCGCGCGTGCGAGCGTTTCCTCGTAAGCGGCATCCGGATAGGCCCCTGACAAGTACGTATCAGTGCGCGCGTTGATGTAGAGCGGGATCCCGCGTTCATCCGCCGCGGCCCGGATCAGGGCGATGCGGCGGGATTGTTCCGCTATATCCGCGAGCGGTTCGGTTCCGGAGTCCTCGATGTTGATTCCGACGGCGCCGGCGTCAAGCACCGCGTTGATGGTGGCGCGGAGTTCGTCGTCAGAACGTCCGTAGCCCGTTTCGATGTCCGCGGTGACCGGCAGGCTTGTCGCCGCCACGACGCGCCCCAGGACCGCCATCGCCAAGCCCCACGGCACATGGTCGCCGTCCCGGTAGCCCAGACTCCAGGAGATGGCGGAGCTTGAGGTGGCGATCGCCGTCGCACCCGCTTCCTGCACCACCTTGGCCGAGGCTGCGTCCCAGACGTTCACCAAAACCAGCGGCGCGGGACCCGCCTGGTGAAGTTTATGGAACTGCTCGGCCTTGGTCACGGATGCCTGGTGCGAAGTCATGAGTACATTCCAGCCGTTCGGGTTGACTCCGTAAAGCCCCGGCCAGCCGTTTGATTGAAAACAAACGTTGCCCTATTGGCAACCTTCGGGAGTATCCTGTCAGTGTGACCCACGAAACATTGAATGCCGACACCACTCTTCCCGCCGAAGCAATCGATGCCATTGAACGGGCAGCCACTGCGGCCCATCCGCATGAGGGACTGTTTTCAGCCCGCGCAGCCAACATCAAGCAGTCAGCCGTTCGCGACGTCTTCGACATCTCCATGCAGCCCGGACTGGTCTCCCTCGCCGGCGGCAACCCGTACCTGCAATCGCTTCCGCTGGAAAAGCTGGGACAGACGGCGGCCCGGATCATTTCCGAGGAAGGAATGACCGCACTGCAATACGGCGGCGGGCAAGGCACCGAAGAGCTCCGCCAACAGATCTGCGAAGTCATGGCCGCCGAGGGCATCAACGATGCGCGGCCGGAAAACGTGGTGGTCACCGCCGGTTCACAGTCTGCGCAGGACGTCGCCACCAAAGTGTTCTGCAATCCCGGCGACGTGGTACTCGTTGAGAATCCGACGTACGTCGGCGCGCTGAACACGTTCGAGGCTTACCAGGTGCAGGTGGAACCGATCGAAATGGACGACGACGGCTTGGTCCCCGAGCTGCTCGAGGACAGGATCGCTTCGCTTCAGGCCGAGGGCAAGAGCATCAAGTTCCTCTACTCCATCCCCAACTTCAACAACCCCTCAGGCATTACGCTGGCCGCAGAGCGGCGCCAGCGGATTGTCGACATATGCCGCGCGGCGAATATTTTGGTCCTCGAGGACAATCCCTACGGCCTGCTGCGCTTTGACGGCCACCCCATCGCACCCATGCGGGCGGCGAACCCGGATGACGTGATCTACCTGGGTTCCTTCTCCAAGATCTTTGCCCCCGGCCTGCGCATCGGCTGGGCCTTGGTCCCCGCCCACCTGCAGCGGCGCTTCTACTTGGCTTCCGAGGCCGTCACCCTTTGCCCGCCACCCCTCAACCAGATGCTCGTTTCCTCCTACATCCGCGAGTTCGACTGGCGCGGCCAGATCGAAACCTACCGGGCGTTGTACGCGGAGCGCTGCCGGGCCCTGCTTTCTGCTTTGGACGAGCACATGCCCGAAGGCCTTACCTGGACCAGGCCTGACGGCGGCTTCTTCGTTTGGGTGTCCCTGCCGGAGGGTGTGGACACTTACCCCCTCCTCGGAAAAGCCATCGACGCCGGTGTTGTCTTCATCCCTGGCGCGGCCTTTTCACCCGCGGACGGCCCGTCCAACAAGCTGCGCCTGGCCTTCAGTGCCGTGCCCCCGGATACGATTGCCGAAGGCGTACGCCGTCTGGCACCTGTGCTTGCAGAGGCCATCCAAGCCAGCAATGAAGGAGCAGCGCTATGACCGGAGTAGTCATTGTAGGAGTTGACGGCAGCGAAACCGCCTTGAGGGCGGCGAAAGCGGCCCAGCAGCTGGCCATCGGGCTCGGCGCCAACCTGCGCGTCGTCAGCGCCTTTGACACCAACCGGACCGAGGTTGTGGAGATCGGAACCGATCGATGGATCGTCTCCGACGCCGCCGAGGCCGAGGCAGTAGCCCGGACCGTAGCCGAGCAACTTGCCGACGACCGGCTGGAAGTAACCTACTCCTCTGCCCGCGGCAAGCCCGGGGAGGCCTTGGTCAAAGAAGCCGAGATCCATGATGCGCGGCTTATTGTGGTGGGCAACCGACGCATGCAGGGCATCGGAAGGGTCCTTGGCAGCGTGGCAAACACGGTGGCGCACACGGCACCGTGCGACGTCTACATCGCCAAGACAGACGCCCCGTAAAGCGAGCAGGATCACGCCGCCGGGTGGGCAGTCTCACCCGGCTTTTGGCGTCTTTTGAGGCCGGCGAAAGTTGCAACCGTTATAAAATCGAGATGCCCCCAATGATGTGAGCCACCACTATTCTTTCGATTCCAGGGGATATTCTTGCTTACTTTGCAGCCTCGTCAGCGCGTTGGACACGACATCCTGCTGGCCCGCCACGGCAACAACATCAGCACCATGCATTTCGACCGCAGCAATGACCGCATCATTGCCCTGCTGGACGACGGCTCCTGGGACAGCGCCCCCAACATGATCGCCCCGCAGCTGGACATGCCCGAGACCATTGGCAGCGTCTTCCGCAAAGACTGGCGCTTCCTGTCCGTGGCCTGCATCGCCATGCTCACCATCGCGGCCGCTGCCATGGGCGTGAGCATCGAGCTCTCCAACCACATGTCCTCTTCGGACCTTCAAGCATTGCTGGTCAACTACCCGGCGTTCTAAAACCGCAGCACAGACCGTAAAGAGGGCCGGAGGCTTCCCGGGTCCGCTACGCTCCGGAGTATGCCTTCTTCCTGGACTGTCCTGATTGCTGTGCACGCAGTGGCCGCCAGCTATGCACTCATATTTGGAGCCGTCAATCTGCTGCGTCGAACCAAAGGCGGCAGTCTCCATAGGATTGTGGGGCGAATCTGGGTTGTTGCCATGTACATCGTGGTGTTGACCTCATTCGGAATCCGAACCATAGACGGCGGATTCAACTGGCTCCATGCACTCTCGGCTCTGACGTTTGGCACTCTGACCGCAGGGTTGTGGGCTGTAAGAACAGGGAATATTCGGGCCCACCGCAGCTTCATGACGGGTAGCTACTTCGGTCTGATCGGCGCGTTCGTAGGCGTGCTGGCTGTGCCCTCGCGCCGAATCCCCCAGCTTGCCATCCATGAGCTTCCTCTGCTGGGATTGCTGATCCTGGTTCTGCTCGGCACAGCAGCCATGACGGTGCTGGGGCTCGCCCGGCTTCGCAAAGCGCAAAGGCCTCTCGGCGCCGGGTAATCGGGCGCGGGTTCACTAGGGTGGAGGAAACCCCTCAGGGAGGAACCCGCATGGAAGCTGCTGCCGCCGATCGGCACTATGACCTGGTCATCATCGGCACCGGGTCCGGGAACTCCATCCCGGGTCCGGAGTTCGAAGACCTGTCGATTGCGATCATCGAAGAAGCTTCATTCGGCGGCACCTGTCTCAATGCCGGCTGCATCCCGTCCAAAATGTACGTTCACGTTGCAGACACGGCCCTGGAAATTGCTGAGTCCGGGCGGTTGGGCGTCCTCGCTACGGTCAACTCAGTCGACTGGCCTGGCATCGTAAGCCGTATCTTCCAGACCCGCATAGATCCCATCGCCGCCGCTGGTGAGGAATATCGCCGCAGCCCCAGGACGCCAAACATCGACGTCTATGACCAGCACGCCGTCTTCATCGGAGAGCGCACACTGCGCACAGGCCAAGGAACACACCGGAAGACCATCTCCGGTGAACGGATCGTCGTCGCCGCCGGCTCCCGGCCCTCAGTCCCGGAAGTCATCGCCGCCTCGGGCGTGCGCTACCACACCAGCGAAGACATCATGCGGCTGCCCGCACAGCCCAGGTCCGTGGTGATCATCGGAGGGGGTTCCATCGCCATGGAATTCGCCCACGTCTTCGACGCCCTCGGCACCGACGTCACGATCATCACCCGCTCGACGCTCCTGCGCCACCTCGACCAAGACCTCCACGACCCTTTTAACTCCTTGGCCGCAGAACGCTTCGACGTCAGGGCGGGCCGAACCACCGTCGGCGTCGAAGAGACAGACCACGGCGTAAAGGTCCGGCTCGACGACGGCTCGACCGCCACCGGGGAGGTACTCCTGGTAGCCACTGGGCGGATCCCCAACGGGGACCGGCTGGACCTGTCCTTCGGCGGGATCGAGATGACAGAAGACGGGCGCATCAAGGTGGACGAATACGGCCGCTCGACGTCGGCGCCAGGCGTCTGGGCCCTCGGCGACGTTTCCTCCCCCTACATGCTCAAACACGTAGCCAATGCCGAAATGCGCTCAGTCCGGCACAACCTGCTGAACCCCGGAAACCTGAGGAAGCTGCCGCACGACCACGTCCCCGCCGCCACGTTCACCCATCCCCAGATCGCCACCGTCGGCATGACCGAGGACCAGGCCCGCGAACACGGGCACAACGTGACAACCAAAGTCCAGCACTACGGGGACGTCGCCTACGGGTGGGCACTGGAAGACACCACCGGGATCTGCAAACTCATCGCGGACCGCAGCACCGGAAAACTCCTCGGCGCGCACTACATGGGCCCGCAGGCTTCCACCTTGATCCAGCAGATGATCACCGTCCTCAGCTTCGACCTCGACGTGCGCGACTTCGCCTCCAAGCAATACTGGATCCACCCTGCGCTGCCCGAAGTCACCGAAAACGCCCTGCTCGGCCTCGAGTTCGACTAACCGGAATATTTTCGTGCCGGGCAAGCCCGGGACGTAGACTGCGACTATGCAGCTTTCAGGTCTCGCCCCAGATAATCTTGTCCGCCTGGATGCACCCGTACAGGATGGTGTGAAGCTGTGAGCGGGGGTCTTATTGCGCTGCTGGATGACGTCGCTGCCCTGGCCCGGTTAGCCGCCGCCTCTGTAGATGATGTCGCTGCCGGCGCCGCGAAGGCCGGGGCGAAGGCCGCCGGCGTCGTCATTGACGATGCGGCCGTGACACCCCAGTACGTGTCCGGGGTTGACCCGTCCCGGGAACTGCCCATGATCCGCAGGATCTTCTGGGGGTCGCTGCGAAACAAACTGCTGATCATCCTGCCGGCCCTGCTGCTGATCAGCGCCTTCATACCGGGAATCATTCCTGTGATCCTCCTGCTCGGCGGCACCTACCTCTGCTACGAGGGCGCCGAGAAGGTCTGGCACAAGGTGCGGGGCCATGCCGAAGCCGCCGATGCTCCGGCCCCGGACCGCGGGCCGGAAGCGGAGGCCAAAGTCACCCGTGGCGCCATCACCACCGACTTCATCCTGTCCTGCGAAATCATGGTCATCGCCCTGAACGAAGTCGCCGTCGAATCCCTCTGGGTTCGCGCCTTTATTTTGGTCGTCGTGGCCATCATCATCACCGTGGCCGTCTACGGGGCAGTGGCGCTCATCGTCAAAATGGACGACATCGGCCTTCACTTAACCAAGAGAGATGCCCCGGCCACCCAGCGAACCGGGCACCTGCTGGTCGCCGCAATGCCAAAAGTCCTCACCGTGATCACGGTGGTCGGAACGATCGCCATGCTCTGGGTTGGCGGACATATCTTGCTGCAAGCCAGCTACGACCTCGGCTGGCACCTGCCCTATGACCTGGTCCATAAACTCGAATCGCCCGTGGCTGAAATCCCCGCGATAGGCGGCGCCCTTGCGTGGCTGATCAATACTCTGTGTTCGGCGATCCTGGGCATCCTCTGGGGTTCCGGCGTCATGGTCCTGGTGCAGGCCGTCCGGCGTGTATTGCCGTTCGGAAAGAAGAAAAGCACTTCCCACTAAGGACGGAAGCCGTAAGATCAGGCTGTGGCGGCACCTGTGGATGTTCTCGGCCCGATCCTGGAAATGATGACCTGGGTGGGCTTCGTCCCCGGCGTGCCCCTTCTCATCGCGGCGTGGATCATTGCCAAACGCCGGTGCCAGTGGGACTC
>NZ_JAPDNV010000047.1:0-24184 GCF_026013155.1 Paenarthrobacter sp. PAE-2
AGGACCAGCCGTGGTAGGGGCAGCGGAAATGCGAGGCGTTTCCCATCTCGGCCCGACAGACCTGCATGCCCCGGTGGAGGCACATGTTGAAAAGAGCACGGATCTCGCCTTTTTCGTCGCGGGAAATGATGAATGAATCCTCGAGTACTCGGCGCACGACGTAGTCGCCGGCCTCGGGTACCTCGGACTCGTGGGCCACGAAGAGCCAGCTCCGTCCAAAGAGTCGCTCCTTTTCAAGCTCGAAGATCTCCTTGTCGTTGTAAATGTGGGCAGGAATCATGCCGCGCTGCACGTCCTGGATAACACTGGTCTGGTCTGTCATGGAAGGTCTCCTTCGGTGGGCCCGCATGTTTTCTCTGTGTTACAGAGAGAGTTTCTGTACTCAAGAGGATGACGCAAATTGTGAGGTTCGTCAACCCCTCTCAATTCCGCGAAGAAGTGTCATGCGGAATCAATGGCCGTTTTCGGGCAAATCAGAGTCGCGTGCGGCCCCCTCGCCTTTGTCTAATTGCCGAATCGCGGCCATCTCGTCGGCGCTGAGCGAGAAATCGAACACCGCGAGGTTTTCTGTAAGCCAGAGCGGGTCTGAAGCTTGCGGAATGGGCACAATGTCCTGTTGGACATGCCATCTGAGCAAAATTTGGGCTGGAGACTTATTCAGACGCTGAGCGATCTCGACGATCATCGGGTTCGCCCGCAGACCGGAGGACCGGCCGATGGGACTCCAGGCTTCAGTGACAGTTCCCAACAGCCTATGGACGGCGCGCGGCTCTGTACGCGCAAGGTCGGGGCTCAGTTGGATTTGGTTCACGTCAGGAACCACTCCGGTCGCATCGATGATCTCTTGTAGGTGGGCGGGCTTGAAATTCGAGACACCGATGGCTTTTACGCGGCCTTCCTCCAGTAGCTTGACAAGCCCCTTCCAGGCGTCCACGTACTTGCCCAAGGCAGGCACCGGCCAGTGGCACATGAACATGTCCAAATAGTCGAGGCCGAGTTTTCGCAGGCTCTCGTCGTAGGCGCGCTGCACTCCATCAACGCTGTGGGACTCCTTGTTGAACTTGCTGGAAATAAACAACTCGGATCGCCGGACGCCGGCAGTGCGGATCCCCCGGCCGACCGCTTCTTCGTTCCTGTACTGGAACGCTGTGTCGATCAGACGGTAACCGCTCTGCACTGCGAAACGCACCGCAGCTTCACACTCGTCCTCCAGCATCGGCCAGGTACCCAGGCCGATGCGTGGGATAGCGTGTCCGTGCAGCATCCTCAGCCGGGGAATCTCCGAAGCAGTCGTATCAATCGTTTCAGTTGTCATCGGGTACCTCTTTCGGTGGAGCTTCGAGATGATCTTGTTGGTGCGGCCTGCAAGGGCCTGATTCTGTTGGTTCGGCTTGCTGGGGGAGATCTTTCCTGCGGTTACCTCTCGCTGCCGGAAGAGTGATGAAAACACCGGCCGTGACCAGCGCCGCCGCAACCGGGGCTACGCTGACCAGCAGGGCCATCACAAAGGGCGTAAGAAAGAGCGCCGTGGCCCGCACGGTACCAGTGAGCGCAAGAGCATCCCCGCGATCTTCAGGGTGTACTTCATCGGCAGCTATCGCCGGCCCGACGGTCTGAAGGATGCCAGCACCAACGCCAGATATAGCAAGGCCGATGGCGGCGGCAACTGCCACGTCGGCCAGTGGCCCCGCCGCGGCCAAACCGACCCCCGTGGCCAAAAGGCCCGTAACGAGGGAGGTTCTGTTACCGCGTTTGCGCAGCCAACTTCCGGACAGACTTCCGGCCAGAACGGCAGAATTGGCTATTGATACCAGGATGCCGATGACAGCGACGGGTTGTCCAGCGAGGGACAGCACGATGGGAACATAGGAGTCCAACAGGCTTTTCCAGGCACCCGCTCCAGCGTTCATCCAGCAGGCGGTATCAACCCCCGGCCGCCGCCACAGGCCTCCACCGAAAATTCCACCGCTGGAATTTTTGGGAGCAAACACCGGAAGTCCTTTTAGAAGGAACGCTGGAATGACGGCCATTGATCCCGCAACTGCCCCCACTATCAGTGGCAGTGGGGCAGAAAGTTCCCACAGGTAACCGGCAAGCGCAGGCCCCAGCAGCGCCCCCAACCCGGCAGCGAGATTGATATCAGTCAATCCCTTAACGGACGAGGTGGAAGTGCGTACGGCATGCGTCTGGCTGCTGGTCCAGAACAAGGCGCGAGCCGAACCCTGGACCAGCTGTGACACCACAAAAACCACCAGCGCGTGCGAGACCGCGATAAGAGCGCAGGAGACCGCGATCATGAACGCCGCTCCCGCAAGGAGCGTCTTGTCTGGAACCCTGCGCGTCAACGGCCCCAGAAATACGCGCGTTACCAACTGCGAAACAGCTGCAAGTGCAACAAACATTCCGACTTCGACCGCGCCGTACCCTGCAGCAATGGCCAGGATCGGTACGACCACTGCCAGGGTTCCGAGGGCGAACGAGAACAATACCGTGGCGATAATGCTCAGGATTCTGTCGGCGCCTGACGATCCCAGGGTCTGGCCTTCCCTGCGCGATGGCATGCCGCTATTGCGTTGACGTGCAGTAAGAGCACTGGCATGCCGGCTTCTTCGACGCGTTGGTCCTAACCGCGGACATGCTCGAGATAGCTGTTTGCCTCTTTCAGGCCAACAACGTCACCATATTTGTTGTCGATGTCGAAAAGGCTGCCGAGGTGGGGCAGCTCGGCTCGGTCGCCGACACCCTCTTCGACCACAATGGTGTGGAATCCATAGGAGCAGGAATCCACTGCTGTGGCACGGACGCATCCGCTGGTAGTACAGCCGACAATGATTAGCGTGTCGATACCCCTGGACACAAGTCGCGCTGCAAGATCAGTACCAAAGAAGCAGGAGGCGTACTTTTTCACGAGCAGCATCTCATTGCTTTGGCGCTCGAGCCTCTCGTCAAGCTCCACCCATTCGCTTCCTTCAACCAACCAGCTATTAGAGGGGATTTTTTGAATCCACTTGCCGGCTTCCTGCAGGTCGGTATCGTATTCCACTGTCGAAAAGATCACCGGGACGGCCGCGGCCCGGGCCCTGGCGAGAAGATCTTGAGTCGCTATTAGCTGTTCGTCCAGATCTCCGGCAAGTGGGGATCTCGCGTCCGTAAATCCGCGGATCATGTCGATCACCAAAAGCGCAGGCCGGCTCCCGAAGCCGATCCTCCCGCCCAATCCCTTTTCCTTGAACTCAGACCTTAACCTCTGGTATTCCTCTCGGGCAGCAGTCGTGGACATGTTTTCCTCTTTTCTTAGACCAATCACTAGTCAACAGCGGATGTACGGGCGTACAGATACCCGGGGCGAGCGGCTAGACTTTGTTGCCCAGCCGCCGTTCGACTGCCCACAGCACCAGATTTCCGGCCAGGGCGATCGCAGCGAGGAGCACGATGATGCCGTACATCGTTGGCAGGTCCAGCATGCCGTAGGCGCGCAGCGCCAAGAGGCCAAGTCCGGCACGAGCAGCGAAGAATTCCGCGATGATGACGTTGATGAACGCGATGCTGAAGCCAATACGGATACCCACCATGAGCGAGGGCGCCATGGCCGGGATGTATATCTTGGTCACGGTCTGCAGCGGAGATAGGCTAAGCGAGCGTGCCAGCTTAGGCAGAAGCGGGTTAATGGCTCGGACGCCCGCGGTTGTCGAGACCATGATCGGAAATACCGCAGCCAGTGCCGCCATTGCGGACTGCGCTCCTACGCCCACTCCAAAAATCTGCAGAAGAATCGGAAAGAAGATCACGCGCGGGATGGCGAAGGCGCCTGCCACGAGGGGATCGAATACAGCACCGAGAAACTTACTCCGGCCAATGGCGTAGCCCAACGGAAAGCCTATGGCAGCGGCAATAAGGAACCCGATGGCCACTGCCTGCAGAGTGGCATTGAGGTGCCGGTAGATGGAGCCATCGGCGAAGCGTTCCGCCAGGGCATTAAGCGAGTCCGTGGGCGAAGCGACGAGGTCACTCATAGTAGACAGCAGCGCCCATAGGATCACCAAGGCCACCAATACAGCAGCACGCCACAGGTTGTCCCGGATTACCCTGGATCTGTCCGCGCTTTGCTGGGTGATGGTTTTCGGCAACGAAGGAATCGTTACATCGGTACTACTCACAGCATGTCCCTTCTAATGCGTTTCTCCAGCCAAGTAAGCACGCTGTTAACCAACACACTCAGAACAATGACGACAGCGATATACGCCCACATGTCAGCGGTATTCAGTTCCCGGTAGTAGAAGCCGGCCCGGAAGCCAACTCCCTGTGACGCGAGGATGAACTCCATGGCAACGGTGCCGATCACGGCGTAGATAAATCCGAGCTTTACGCCCGGGAAAATAAGCGGAGTCGCTGCCGGAAAGAGAACTTTCAAGTAGTATTGCCGCGGGGAAGCGCTGACAGAATTCGCAAGCTTGTGAAGAATAGGCTTGATTGCATTCAAAGCAACCATCGTGGTCAGCGCAATTGGAATCAGAGACATCGACGCAGCTATAACAATGATTGGTCCCGCGTTGAGCCCCATCACGGCCAAAAGAACCGGATAAAACAACAAAGTGGGCATTGCGTAACCGGTCACGATGAATGGCTCAAGGATGCGCCCCGCAGCCGGTACCCGCCATAAGAAGACCCCGAGTGGGACTCCCAGCACAAGTCCGATGGTGAACGACACCAGGATGGTGGTCAGAGTCCGGGCGACGTCCTGGCCAAACCTATCCGTTGGGACGATCTCGGCCAGCCGTGTCAGGATCTCTGATGGTGGAACCATCAGAGACTGGCTGACTATCCCTGTTCTGGTGGTGAGCTCAAGAATGGCAACAATCGCCACAATGATTGCCCAACGGACTAGCGATGAGCGTGGTACGAGAGCTGTCTTTTGCTTCTCCTGCACAACCGGGGGCTTTTCCAAAACGTTCACGCCAGCCGCGCTCCTGGTCCCAGCGTTTTCTCAGCCTCAACCTTCACCAACTCCCACAGGTGGTCTTCCAGTTCACGAAACCTGGGTAGTGTGTGGGTTCCTTCCGGCCGTGGCCGCGGCAGGTCGATGGTTACCACTTCCTTGACGACCGAGGGTCTGGCCGACATGACCCAGACCTCATCGGAAAGGTAGACGGCTTCCTGAATGTCGTGGGTGATGAACAGCACGCGATTGCGTGTTTTCTCCCAGATGCGCAGCAGTTCCCTGCCGATGAATTGCCTGGTTTGCTGGTCCAGAGCGCCGAAAGGCTCGTCCATGAGAAGGACGCGTGGCTCCATTGCCAAAGCCCGGGCAATAGCAACACGCTGCTTCATTCCACCGGAAAGCTGGCCCGGGCGGTGGTCCTCAAAACCGGTGAGCCCAACAAGTTCAATCATTCGACGTGCGTTCTTATAGCGCTCAGCCTTCGGCACGCCTTTGACCTCAAGACCGAACGCGACATTGTCCAGTACCGTACGCCAGTGCAGGGTGGAGTCCTCTTGAAACACCATTGCGGTGTCCCGCCGAGGACCCGTAACGGTCTCACCATTTATGCTGACCGTGCCCTTGGTAGGCTTGAGCAGGCCGCCCACCATGTCAAGCAACGTACTTTTCCCACAGCCACTGGGGCCGATGACGGAAACAAACTTTCCCTCCGGTATAGCTCCCGAAACGTTAGCGACTGCCTGCGTAACTCCCGTCCTGGTACCGAAAGTCATCCCAATGTTGTCGAAAACGACGTCATTGTTCTGTGCTACTGAATCAATTGGAGATATCTGGTTCATGAAAGGAAGTTCCTCATAACAATGGCATCCATGTCCGGGTCTTTCGTGATCTGACCTTGTTCTTTACCGGCGGCGACCACGGCGGCCAGTTGGGCATCCGTGAATTCCAAGCTGTAAAAGTTCTGTGAGTTCTTAAGCGCCTCAAGCGCAACCTTAGGCTCGTAACCGATAGCCTTTCCGTAAACCTCGGAGGCCTTTTCCAAGTCGCTTGTGATCAGGTCCATCGCCTTTTTGAGCGCACGGCACCAGCCCTTCAGCGCATCTGTATTCTCATCTATAAACGATCCTGTAGCCGCGAGACAGGTGTCCGACCAGTCCGTTACATAATCACGGGAACGCCAAATCACCTTCGCTCCGCTTTCCGATGCGATCTTCTCCGAGAGCGGGGAAGCCGTCCAGGCTACATCGACGACATTTTGGGAGACGGCGGTCCAGGAATCGCTTGCTGAGCCGACGCTGATAAGTTCAACATCCTGGCCGGGAATTATGCCGGCCGCTCGGAGCGTGCGGTCTGCGAAATAGGAGGAGTTCGATCCCGGCGTGCTGACTGCGACCTTCTTGCCCCTCACGTCCTCAATGGAATTGATCGGAGAGTCTGGCAACGCAATGAAGTCGACAGAAGCCGCCGTATAAACGTTACCGAAGATTCGCACGTCCATACCCTTCTCGGCTGCGATGAAGACCGGAATAGTGGACGACGTACCGAAACCAATTCCCGACTCGATCCCTCGAACAGTGTCAAGCCCACCTGGGAACTGAATATGCTCGAGAGTCAGCCCCTCTTCCTCGTAGTAGCCCTCGGACTGGGCAATAAAGAAGGGAGCGGAGTGGATAAGACTGGCCAAACCGGTAATTGCTACGTCGCCCGAATATCCTGCATTACCGCCACCGCTACCGGCCCCGCCCTGGCTACAGGCCGTCACCCCTCCGAGAAATAAGGTCCCACCAGCAGCGGCCGTAATCTTGATGAATCCACGACGCCCTATTCGTTCAAAACTCATTCGGTTCTCCCTCGTCCTTGTGTCAGATCCGTGGTCCCAGTGAAACACATCACCTTCCCGCTGTCCAGATGTATTTTCTGCTGGGCAGAGCTACGTGCATAGCGTCTCGCTCGCCCTCGGCCCACGGAAAGCTGAACTGGTTGGGGCGGGGCACGTCGTCCGGGCGATGTCAGCGTCTAAACCGGGCCGGCCGCTGCGTGCCAACCTAGATGGGTCGTTGGGCGAAATCCTGCACCACTACATTCAGGGCGGAAACTCCGCCCGTAAGCCGCCGGCAGGGCGACTGCGACGAAGCTCCGGAACGGCAGGACCATCTTTTCGAGGACCGGCCCTTCCTTGAGTTCGAAGCCGTTGCCATTGACCCGGCTGCGGAATTCGGCCCAGATCCGGTCGTCATCCCAGTTGGCGACGTTTTCCTTGGGGTCGCACTGGAAGTACATCCGCTGCACGGTTTCGGTGCGCTGGCTGATCAGTGCGAAACCGTTGGCGGAGTTGGCGTAGATCAGTTCGTCGGAGCTGCGACCCAGTGTGCGAGCGGCAGGAGGGATGACGGCCGTAACAGCAATTCCGTTGAATGGGTGCAGCTAGGAGTCGCCCAGCCCGCGGGCGATACCGCGGGCGGCCGTCTGCAGGGCCGGAACCAGGGCCTGCAGGCGCATCTCCCGCAGGGGAACCACCACGCCGAGGGAGGCCACCGCACGCTGCCGGCGGTTGAGCACGGGGACGGCGATGCCCCAGGTGTCCGGATCCACCACGCCTTTCAGCTGGGCGAAGCCTTGGCGGGCTGTTTCGCTGAGAGTCCGCGCAGGGCGTCCGCGGTGACCTGGCCGTCAGGGTCCTCGAACTGGTCAAGGTACTGCGCCTGCAGGGCCTTGTCCTGGTGGGCCATCAGGGCCAGTCCCCCGGAGGTGATGTGGACAGGCATGCGCCCCGCCACCTGCGCCCGGTTGGCCACCGAGCCCCGGCGCGACAACCGCTCCACGAAGAGCGCGTCCCAGCCGTCCAGCACGGCCAGGTTCACATTCTGGTTCAGAACCTGCTGGATGTCCTCCATAAACGGCATGGCCGCCTGCCGCAACGCCAGTGCCGGAGACGTCCGGTTCACCAACTCCCATAATCGCAGCCCCAGTTGCACGGAGCCTCCCGGCTCAACCTGTAGCAGGCCATGCGCTGCGAGCTGGTGTACCAGACGGTGTGCCGTAGTGAGTGGGAGGCCTGACCGCTGTGCTAGCTCGGACAGTTGAAGAACGCCGGGCCCCTCAGGAAACGCGGAAATAAGCCTCACTATGCGGTCCACTACGGAATCTCTGGACGCTGAATTGGCCATATTCCCACTTCCGGCAAACGGATTTAGTGGAATTCTAGCGAAGAACCAAGAGCCCGGTGACAACGACCTCACCCGCAAAGGCGTGCAAGTTGGGATCGGCAAAGAGAATTTGGTCTCCACAGGCGAGGACTCGCCCATGCCAACCTCAGGATCGACTCTGCCGACTGAGCAACCCCTACATAAGAGGAATCTCCTTCCCTTGGATCGGTCTCCACTACCGGACCGAAAACGGTTAGCAGGCCGATGCTCAAACTGCGAGAACTAGAAAATTGAAACCTCAGTGACAGCGGGTGGGTAACCTTGATCCCATGGCTGCTTCCCTGCCGACTCCCGAGACGAGTTGGGGTCCCCTCTCACCGCAGGCCGTGGCGGATGTGCTGGCTGCATCGCCTGTGCGCTGGTGGCTTTCAGGCGGAGTGGCCCTCGACCACTGGTTGGGGGAGCCCATTCGTGAACGCCCCAACATCGACGTGAGCGTGATGTACGGCGACCTATCGCAGCTCGTGGGGCACCTCCCTGTGGGCTACGATGCGTGGGCGCTGCGCAACGAGGAGGACCTCGTGCCGTTCGCCAAGGTCGAGGAGGGCGACGAGGTGCAGCCTGTGCTCGTCCGCGACGTCGAGAAGGACGAGTGGGTGCTCCGAATCAACGTGGAGGACGGCGCGCCCCGCGCCTGGGTCTACAAGCGCGACCCCCGGCTTCAGTTGCCCTGGGACCGTGCGGTGCTTAATATAGGCGGCATCCCCACCGGCGCGCCTGAGGTTCAGCTGGTCTGGAAGGCCCTACGGCCGCGCCCGGAGGACGACGTTGACAAGGACGCCGTGGTCCTGAAGCTCTCCGACGAGGCGCGCGCCTGGTACGAGCGCTGCATCCTTTCCATCCACCCGCATTCCTCGTGGTCCATTCACGTGCGCAGCCCCTTTGCGCCCGCGAAGGCCAGCTGGAACCGCAAGCGCAATAGCTGACGCGCCTACTCGCTGACGGCGCCCAGGACGAGCGAGCGGAACCAGCGCTGCGCCGGCGTCAGGCTCGCATCGCTGCGCGTGTAGAGCGAGACCGGCGTGCTGTGGCCCGGCCACGGAAGGTCGGCGATGCTCAGGCTGGAGAACCATCCGCAGAACACTTGGGCCACGTGCCGCGGCAGCAGGACCACGAGGTCCGATGCCTCGAGCACCGCGGGCACGGTCGCGTACTCCTCCACCGTGAGCACGACCCGCTGCATGAGCCCTTGGTCGGTGAGCAGCTGCAGCGGGAAGATATGCCCGCCGCGGGCCGAGACGCGCAGGAAGTGCCGGCCCGCGAACATGTCGGGGCCTGTCTCCGGCAAGGGGTGCGCCCCCGAGACGAGCGCCACGTACTCGACAGCGCGCACGTGTGAGCGCCACAGCCCCGGGCCGCTGAGCATCGAGACGGTCATCGCCAGGTCAATCGACCCCCGCGTGAGGCCATCCTCGACCTGGTCCGAGTCGAGCCTTTCCACCTGCAGGTGCGGCCGTGCGCCCTCGCGGGCCAACGCCGTCATGATCGGCGGGAGGAACGTCTGCTCGCCGATCGAGGTGAGCCCGAGCGCCAGCTCGCCGCTGAATCCGGCCGGCTCGAACGTGTCGGGCTCGTTCACCGTCGCATCGATCTGCGCGAGGGCCTCGTGGAGCGGGCCGAACAGCTGGGTAGCCTTGGCGGTCGGCACCATGTCCCGCCCCTCGCGCCGGAACAGCTCGTCGCTGAACCGCGCGCGAAGCCGCTTGAGCGTGTAGCTCACGGTCGGCTGGGTGACGTGGAGGCGCTCGGCGACGGCGGTGACGCTGCGCAGTTCGTACAGCACCACGAAGGTGCGCAACTGGTTGAGGTCCGTGAGCGCCATGGATTGATTCTATCTATATAGCCGGAGCTCAAAATCTATTCGACTAAATGAGCTGCGCCTCCCTAACCTTGAGGGAACAACGTCTCTCAGTGACAAGGACGACACTCGTTGATTATCGATATTCACGGCCACTACACAACGGCTCCGGCCCAGCTCGGCGCCTGGCGCGACCTGCAGATCGCCTTCTCCGAAGGACGGGGTGAGGCTCCCGATCCGGCCACGCTGAAGATCTCCGACGATGACATCCGCGAGACGATCGAGGCCAACCAGCTCAAGCTCATGAACGAGCGGGCCAGCGACATCACTGTCTTCAGCCCGCGCGCCTCGTTCATGGCCCACCACATTGGCGGCCTTGAGATCAGTAAGACCTGGGCGCGGATCTGCAACGACCTCTGCGCGCGGGTCAGCGAGCTATTTCCGGAACGGTTCCTCATGGGGGCCATGCTCCCGCAGTCGCCGGGCGAAGACCCGGTCACCGCGGTCGCCGAGCTGACCCGGGCCGTCGAGGAGCTCGGCGCCGTCACGGTCAACCTCAACCCCGATCCGTCCGGCGGCAAGTGGACTGCGCCTGCGCTGACCGACCGGTCCTGGTACCCGATCTACGAGAAGCTCGTCGAGTACGAAATCCCGGCGATGGTGCACGTCAGCACGTCCTGCAAGCCGGTGTTCCACACCACGGGCGACCACTACCTGAATGCGGACACCACGGCCTTCATGCAGCTGCTCAAGGGGGACCTCTTCCGCGACTTCCCCGAACTCAAGCTCGTCATCCCGCACGGCGGAGGTGCGGTGCCCTACCACTGGGGCCGATTCCGCGGCCTCGCCATGGCGCTTGGCAAGCCAGAGCTCGAAGAGCACGTGCTCAACAACGTCTTCTTCGACACCTGCGTCTACCACCAGCCCGGCATCGACCTGCTCACCAAGGTCATCCCCACGGACAACATCCTCTTCGCCAGCGAGATGATCGGCGCTGTCCGTGACATCGATCCGCGCACCGGCCACTACTTCGACGACACGAAGCGGTACGTCGACGCCACCGAGAGCCTGACCGGCGCGCAGCGCGTGCAGATCTTCGAAGCCAATGCCCGCCGCGTATACCCGCGCCTTGACCGCGCCCTGACCGCCCGCGGGCTCTAAGAGAAGGAACCATTTTGCGACTGAACAACCTAGGACTCATCCACACCAACATCAGCCGCCCGGACCACGAGGACGTGGCACGCCTCTCAAAGTTCGGCGTCGCGACGATCCACGAGGCGATGGGCCGCGTCGGTCTCCTGCGCCCCTATATCCGTCCCGTCTACACCGGCGCCAGGCTCTGTGGGCCGGCGGTCACCGTGCTGCTGCAGCCCGGCGATAACTGGATGTTCCACGCAGCCGCCGAGCAGGTGCAGGAGGGGGACGTGATCGTCGCCGGCTGTACCACGGAGAGCGAGGACGGCTTCTTCGGCGAGCTGCTCGCCACCTCCCTGACCGGGCGCGGCTGCAAGGGCCTCGTCATCGACGGCGGCGTCCGCGACGTGGCGGACCTTGAGAAAATGGACTTCCCGGTGTTCTCCCGCGCCATCAACGCCAAGGGAACGGTTAAGGCCACGCTCGGCTCGGTGAACGTCCCGGTCGTCGTCGCGAATGCGCTCGTCAACCCGGGCGACGTCGTCGTAGCCGACGTCGACGGCGTCGTCGTCGTGCCCCGTGAGCTCGTCGGCGCGGTTGCCGAGGCCAGCCAGAAGCGTGAGGACAACGAGGAATCCAAGCGCCAGAAGTTCCGCGAGGGCGTCCTCGGCCTCGACATCTACGGCATGCGCGAGCCGCTCGCCGCCGCCGGCCTCGAGTACGTGGAGGATTGAGCATGGCGAACGGAAAGACCACGGGCGGGTTTGAGAAAACCACCGGCTGGCTCGACTGGTACGACGGCCCCACCAAGCCCACGTTCCGCCTGCCGGCAGGCGCGGTCGACGCCCACTGCCACGTGTTCGGCCCCGGTAACGAATTCCCCTACGCCCCGGAGCGCAAGTACACCCCCTGCGACGCCTCTGCTGAGCAGCTGTTCGCCCTGCGCGACCACCTCGGCTTCGACCGCAACGTGATCGTGCAGGCAACCTGCCATGGTGCCGACAACCGCGCCCTCGTCGACGCGCTGCGCCGCAGCGAGGGGCGGGCGCGTGGCGTCGCAACCGTCCGCCGGGACGTGGCTAAGGAGCAGCTCACAGAGTTGCACGAGGCCGGCGTCCGCGGCGTACGCTTCAACTTCGTCAAGCGCCTCGTTGACCGGGTCCCCACGGACTCGCTCGAGGAGATCGTGGCGAAGATCGCCCCGCTCGGCTGGCACGTCGTGATCTACTTCGAAGCGGGAGACCTGCCCGACCTCTACGACTTCTTCTCCAGCATCAAAACCGACGTCGTGGTCGACCATATGGGCCGGCCTGACGTGACAAAGGACCCGAACGGTCCGGAGTTCGAGCTGTTCCTGCGCTTCATGCGCCAGAACCCGAACGTCTGGACCAAGGTATCCTGCCCCGAACGGTTGAGCATCACCGGACCCAGCGCTCTGGACGGCGAGCAGCATGCCTACGTCGACGTGGTGCCGTTCGCCCGTCGTGTGGTCGAGGAGTTCCCCGACCGTGTGCTGTGGGGTACCGATTGGCCCCACCCCAACCTCAAAGACCACATGCCCGACGATGGGCTGCTGGTCGACTACATCCCCCAGATCGCCACGACGGAGGAGCTCCAGCAGCGACTCCTAGTTGACAATCCACAGCGCCTCTACTGGCCCGAAGGAGCATGACTTGGCACTCGATAAGCCCTACCAGAACGTTCCCGGCACGATCATCTTCGACGCTGATATGGCCCGCAAGGGATACCACCTGAACCAGTTCTCGATGTCCCTCATGAAGCCCGAGAACCGCGAGCGGTACCTGGCAGACCGCGAGGCGTACCTCAACGAGTGGCCCCTCTCGCCCAAGCAGCGCCAGGCGGTGCTAGACATGGACCTCAACGCCATGATGGCCGAGGGCGGCAACATCTACTTCCTGAGCAAGATCGGCGCGACCCACGGCCTGAGCTTCCAGCAGATGGCCGGCTCGATGACGGGCATGTCCGAGGCCGCGTACCGGGACATGATGATCGGCGGCGGGCGCCGCCCCGAGGGCAACCGCCTCAAGGACCTCGACGGCTGGGTTGCCCCGGCCCCCGGCGAGAAGGCCGAGACCATGCGCGAGAACGCCCCGGCCAAGTACACCTCGGCGCTCTTTACCTCGCACGTGCCCGCTATCGGTGCCGCTATGGACCTCGGCAAGACCGAGGAGCCGTACTGGAAGAAGGTCTTCGACG
This sequence comes from Paenarthrobacter sp. PAE-2, assembly GCF_026013155.1. Classification (NCBI taxonomy): domain Bacteria; kingdom Bacillati; phylum Actinomycetota; class Actinomycetes; order Micrococcales; family Micrococcaceae; genus Paenarthrobacter; species Paenarthrobacter sp. PAE-2. The sequence continues at coordinate 13,295 of NZ_JAPDNV010000047.1, forward strand.
GCTACGAGTGGACCCGCAAGTGGGCCAATGAGAACACGCCCGACGTCGTCATCCTCGTCTACAACGACCACGCGACCGCGTTCGACTCCTCCATCATCCCGACCTTCGTGCTCGGCACGGGCGTCGAGTACCCCGTCGCGGACGAGGGCTACGGCCCCCGCCCGGTTCCGGACGTCAAGGGCTACCCGGAGTTCGCCGCGCACATCGCGCAGTCAGTCATCCAGGACGACTTCGACCTGACCCTCGTGAACGAGATGGTCGTGGACCATGGGCTCACGGTGCCGCTCTCCCTCGTCTTCGGCGATGTCGAGGAATGGCCCTGCAAGGTCATCCCGCTGGCCGTAAACGTGGTGCAGTACCCGGTGCCCTCCGGCCGCCGCTGCTACGAGCTCGGCAAGGCCCTCCGTCGCGCGCTGGACAAGTGGGACGGCCCGGAGCTCAACGTACAGATTTGGGGCACGGGCGGCATGAGCCACCAGCTCCAGGGCCCGCGCGCCGGCCTCATCAATAAGGAGTGGGACAACGCGTTCCTCGACCACCTCATCGCCGACCCGCTGGGTCTGACCGAGTGGCCGCACATGGAGTACGTCGACGAGGCGGGCTCCGAGGGCATCGAGCTCGTGGACTGGTTGATCGCGCGCGGCGCGATGGACGACCAGTTCGGCGGCGAGGCCCCCTCCGTGAACCACCGGTTCTACCATGTACCGGCGTCGAACACCGCGGTCGGTCACCTCGTCATCTCGAACCCCGTCGCCCAGACCACCGACTCTGCCGCCCAGATGGCCGAGCCGGCCGCGAGCGTCTGAACCGCCACCTCTTCACACAAGGAGAAACGAATGACCGACAAGACACGCGTCGCAGTCGTCGGCGCCAACGGCGCCTTCGGCATGAAGCACCTCGACGGCCTGAAGAACATCGAGGACGCCGAGGTCACGGTCGTCAGCGCCACCTCGCAGGAGAAGGCGGACGGCGTCGCCGCAAAGTACGGCATCGCCAACGCCGTCGTGGGGCTGGACGCCGTGCTCAAGCGTGACGACGTCGACGCCGTCATCCTCGCCACGCCGACCGGCCTGCACGCGTCACAGACCCAGGAGGTACTCAAGGCGGGCAAACACGTGCAGGTCGAGATCCCGCTCGCGGACTCCGTCGCCGACGCGGAGGCAACCCTCGCCGCCGCCGACGCGTCGGACCGGGTCGCGATGGTGGGCCACACACGCCGCTTCAACCCGTCGCACCAACTCGTACACAACCGAATCACCGCGATCGAATTCAACATCCAGCAGATGGATGTACAGACATACTTCTTCCGCCGCACCAACACGAACGCCAAGGGCGAAGCCCGCTCGTGGACCGACCACCTGCTGTGGCACCACGCGGCCCACACGGTGGACCTGTTCGCCTACCAGGCCGGCAAGATCGTGCAGGCGAACGCCATTCAAGGCCCGATCCACCCCGAGCTCGGCATCGCCATGGACATGTCGATCCAACTCAAGAGCGAGACCGGGGCGATCTGCACGCTGTCGCTATCCTTCAACAACGACGGGCCGTTCGGCACGTTCTTCCGCTACATCGGCGACACCGCGACCTACATCGCGCGGTACGACGACCTGTACAACGGCAAGGACGAGCAGATCGACGTGTCGAAAGTCGCCGTGAGCATGAACGGTATCGAGCTGCAGGACCGCGAGTTCGTCAGCGCGATTCGCGAGGGTCGTGAGCCAAACTCCTCGATCCGCCAGGTCATCGACTGCTACCGCGTGCTCGGTGCCCTCGAGGAGCAGCTCGCATGACCCTGAGCCTGCCGAAGATCGGGCTCGGCTGCATGTCGCTCAGCCACGCCTACGGCGTGCCCCCGACGGTCGAGGACGGCCTGGGCTTCCTGCGCACGGCGTTGGACGAGGGCGTGGGCATGTTCGACACCGCCACGCTCTACGGCGCCGGCCGCAACGAGGAACTGGTCGGGCAGGCCATCGCGGGCCGCCGTGACGAGGTGCTGCTTGCGAGCAAGGGCGGCATGGCGATCGTTGACGGGGTCAAGAGGATCGATGGGCGCCCCGAGACCCTTCGTGCCCAGGTGGACGCGTCGCTCGGGCGCCTTAGGGTAGACCATATCGACCTGTACTACCTGCACCGCTGGGACAAGCAAGTGCCCATCGGGGAGAGCGTCGGTGCGCTGGCCGAGATGGTAGCCAGCGGCAAGATCGGCGCCATCGGCCTCTCGGAGGTGTCCGTGGACCGCCTGCGTGAGGCGCAGGCGGTCACCCCGATCGCCGCGGTCCAGAACGAGTACTCGCTGTGGAGCCGCAATCCCGAGCTCGGCATGCTCAAGGCAACTCGTGAAAGCGGGGTGGCGCTCGTGGCGTTCTCGCCGCTCGCCCGGGGCTTCCTCAGCGACGGGGTCGGAGACCCGGACGAGTTCGCGCCCAAGGACATCCGCAAAAACATGCCCCGGTTCCAACCGGAGCACTGGCCCGCCAACGCGTCCCTGCTGCCGCAGTGGCGCGCCTTGGCATCGGAGGCCGACTGCACCCCTGGCCAGCTCGCGCTCGCGTGGGTGCTCTCCCGTGGGGACCACGTGGTGCCAATCCCGGGGACGACCAGCGTGGACCACTTCCGAGAGAACCAGGCCGCTGCAGACATCACGCTGGACGCCGGGCTACTCGCCCGCGCGGCCGAGCTTATCGGAACCTCAACGGTGTCGGGACCGCGCTACGCGGAGGCCGCGTCCCGTGAGGTGGATGCGGAGTCCTTCGAGGACGCCGCATGAGGGCGATTTCTTCGATGGCCACCCGCTACGTGCTCGCCGACCTGATCTCGGCGGCCGTGGCGGCTGGCCTGCCCAAGGTGGAGCTCGAGTCGGTCGGCGGCGTGGACGCTGCCCAGCGCGTCGCCGACGGGGAGCAGTTCGACCTCGTGTTCCTCGCTCAAGGCGCGCTCCAGCAGCTCGACGACGGCGGGCACGTCGTGCCGGGGTCCGTCACACCGCTAATGCACTCCGAGGTCGCGGTGGCCGTCCCGTCCGGTTCCGACGCGGCCGCGATACACGAGGGCGGGTGCGCCTTTCCTGACGCCGCGGGCCTGCGCGCCACACTGCAGCAGGCAGGCCGGATCGGCTACTCGACAGGACCCAGCGGCGCCGCGCTCGTGAAGATGATCGACGGCTGGGGGATGGTGGAGGAGCTTGGGGGGCGGCTGGTCCAAGCCCGCCCGGGCATTCCGGTGGCCCGATCCCTGGCCGAGGGCAGGGTCGATCTGGGCTTCCAACAGCTCAGCGAACTCGTCGGCCAGCCCGGCATCCGCATCCTCGGAGTGCTGCCGCCCGACTGCGCGATTGACACCGTCTTTGGCGGCGCGGTCGCGACCGTCTCAGGAAATTCCGCCGCGGCGACCGAGATGCTGCGGTTCCTCGCCTCAGAGCATGCGGCCCCGACGGTGGCGGCGCACAGCTTCACCCCGGCGCAGTCCCACCCAAGCTAGGACCCTTCGACCCTTCAGCAGCAGGCCCGGCCCAGCGATCCTCGGTGTCCGGCCGAATGCCCTCCAGGCTGACGGCTGTGGGGTAGGCAACGGTCCTCCCGCACAGCCTCGGCCTTACGGCCCGGACCGCCACGCAACGGGATCGGGACCGGGCGTAATGTACACCCACTTTGACGAATCAAACCTTGTGAGTAGTCACCATCATGAAGCAATTGGAGGCTAGGAAGTTTCCTCGCGGGTTATGAGGACAGACAGGACGAGCTTCCACTCAACGAGTGGCGAGAGGTGCAAGACAGTGAGGCCCTTTATTGGAAGACAGCAGTGCGCTGACGAAGACTTGGGCACCTCCCTCGCCAGCCCTGGTCCGCCGCCGCAGCACTTTCAGTCATACAGTGTTGTGGTTGTCCTTGGCGTCATATATCCAACTGTCCTCCCACGGCTTGTCGAAGCTGCCACCCACCCTGATCAGGTACCTCTACCTCCAGGTTTGGACAGTCGACGGCGAAGTACACACCTGGTCTTTTACGACCCCCTGTCTTCCAGGAGGACCGGTGAAGAGGTTCGCCAGACCCCGAAGTATCCAAGTAACTCAAAGGGTGTTAATTACGTAGATCGTATAAAGGCGCAAAAAGCTGTTGCCCGCGATCTGGCTTTGCTTTCGTCAGAAAAAGCGCAGGGGGTCACCAGCTCTCAACCGCCATCCGCTTCGGATAGCAGAACCCCTATTAAAATCTTCGACTGGAAGGGGCTCAGACTCGGTGATGAGATGGAGGTGCTGGATGACGGCCTAGCCATTGCACGAGGAGTAATTGAAGACCTGGCGGCGGACCAAAGTATAGTCCGGCTGAAGTTCTCCCATGGGAGAGGTGGACGAACATACCACCAGAAGGACGGTTGGCAGGTTCGTGCTATCCGCCGGGAATCGTGAACTCTACGGGCCTACCCAGGTGAACTACACCCCAACCTGACGTCAGGAGTAGCTCAAAGCGTCGTCAGAATAGGGCCCCTTCTTGTTTTACTGGCAGTCGCTCGTGGAAGCCTTAGACCTCAACCTGACTATGCGGCAGTGGGTATCGGCGGCTAGCGGACGTGGATCAGTTCGTTACGTGGGCGCCATTTATCGCCGCAAAACACCAGAGCAGTTATCGTCCGCGTAGATCTCCCCACGCCGATATATGGAGCCGCGGACTGACGTTGATTCCAGCAGTGATCGCCGCATCCGCTAGCGTTTGAAAGCGTCTATGAACCGTTTCCGCCCGCGTACCCTCAGGCATAACCCATACGGATTTCCGCGGCCAGGAGAGCTCGTCCGCTAATCGCACGGCCGCTGCTACGTCTTGTGCATCAAAGCAGACTATTTTCAAGTGTACTTCTCGGGTGCGGGCAAGTGGCCCCCACCCCGGGTCCAGCGTCGGGTCCTGACTGCCTCTGTGTGGTCCTGCGTTCGCAAGCTTCGGCGAGAGTACGACGACATCGATGGCTTGCAGCACGGCAGTCGGCGGCAAAATTGTTCCATTGGACTCGACATGCACTGGGCGGCCGCGTTTCCGAAGTCCCGCGAGGAGGTCTGTGAAACCAACGGCACGAGCCTGTAGGAATGGTTCCCCGCCTGTTATGACGACGATGCCGTCTGAGCCGTCCAGCTGCTCCAAAATATCGTCAACTGAGCTGGGTCTAATCTCTTGGCGAAGATCAAATCGGGAGCTGTCCCACGTATACGGAGTGTCACACCAGATGCACGACAGGTTGCACCCACCGAGGCGAACAAACGTTGCCCGGCGTCCAGCATACGGTCCCTCTCCCTGGACAGTGGGCCCAAAAATCTCTGACACATGAAGGTTAGTCATCCCTTGAGATGCCTAGTGCTGGTCGCCCACGTCGTGGCAGTCTCCGAGACGGCAACCGCTACGGAGTGAATTCGTTCCGACTCCGGTCTTCTGGTGATCCAGCTAGCAACATGGTCCGAAAGCCATTCCGCAATGTTTTCGGCGGTGGGGTTGACGTCAATTGCATCATTCAGATGACGATGGTCCAGTTGGGTGTCTATCAAATTCCTCACCCAGTCAAGCTCGCCATAATCAATAATGAATCCAATCGGGTCACGCTCCCCGGACAACTCGACGCGCACGCGGTACGAGTGACCGTGTAGCCGGCCGCACTTGTGGTCCGCTGGCAGGCCTTCAAGCAAGTGCGAGGCAGAAAAGCCGAACTCCTTGGAAATGCTCAGGGTCATCGATGTTCCTTCAGTGACGGGGAGTCTGTTGTGTAGTCGTGTACTCCCCCGTTGCAGGAGAGGAGGCCGCAGATACGAGGAGCTGACTTGCGATGGTCATTGCTCCCGTACATGACCGAGCAGAAGCACGACCGAGCCCGTAGATAGGGCATTGCCGGACCCCCATGTTGTCCTGGCAACTAGCTACCACTACCAGGCGGGCCTTCATTGGTTGGCTGTTCCTTTAGACGACTCTTAAGACGTCGCTCGGCCCCACGTACGCTCTCACCAGGAAATTTAGAAAGGATTTTGCTGATTTCGACTTTTCTAAGGTGTTTAGCCTTAAGCCGATTGAACTCGGCCTCAGGGATCGGAGCGATGGTGCTCATGACCTCGCTGTAGCGCTGCTGCAGGTATTTCAACGCTTGGTGCTTCTCTTCCGCTGGCGCCTGTGAGAAGCTGCCATACTCGAGTTTGAGCTCTGACAGCCTACCGACTGCGTTGGAGTGCTGGTCAGCGACGCCCCGGTGGTTCAGCACGAGGTCGATCAAGCTTGCGATGAATACTGCCGTGCCCAACACTCCGAGCCAGACTGAACTGGAAGCCTCAAACATCAGCAGGCGGATCTTCTCTTCCGTGCCCGAAAATGCCAGGACAGCACTGATTGTCGAAGCTATTAGGATCCCTACCGTCAGACCGCGCCCCCGTCGGGCAGCCCTGTCACGCAAGTCCGCATGCATGGTAATCATCTGATCGATTACCCGTCGCTCATTCTTGACCTTCTGTTCCGGGGATCCTTCGTGCCCAGAAGCGGGGGTTGGGGCACTCACTCGAAGACCGCCCGATAGTCTTCCGCTGTGGCTGCATTCTTCAACTCATTCGCTATGCGTTGCAACGAACGACTGATCTGCTGCCGCTTCCCCGAGTTCGCTTGCCCGAGGTGCTGATCGATATGAACAGTTTGTCCAGTGATGTCCGCTGTCGGCCTTAATACCGCTTGCGAGGCATGAGATAGCAGATGGTGCAGTACGGACGCTCGGTCGCGGGCCTGTCCGTATGACTTGAAAGCGTCGACCGCTAGTGCCTCGACATGATATCCCGAAAGTCGCTGGGATTCTGGCAGCGAGTTGATCAGGCCTTTAGCCAGCTTAATCGCCGGCACGACCTGATGGCTGTTGTTTTGGTTGACCTTGGTGAGCTTCTCGGTGAACTTGTGAGGCCGTACCGCCCTCCACCCCTGCCCGTCAGGACTAGGGAGGACAGTGTGCGTCCCCTGCTCGGTAGCAGGCAGGAGTTGCACCAAAGTGCCGTCACGGTAGGTGACTGTCACCGCCATAGTTCCGGTCGTTACGGACTCAACCTGATCTGCTGGCAGCCCAGCCCGAAGAAATGAGGCGAAATCAGAGAGCACCTGAGCCGGGCTTCTCCCGCCGTTTTCACCCATATACACAAGGCTGTCGATATCGGACAAGCCGTCGACATATGTGTGCTTGGCTACACTGCCACCGAACAACAACCGGTCGAGGTCGTACCCGCTGTCGGCCAAAATCTCTTCAATTTGGCTCATTTTTTCAGCTACGGCCTCTGTATCCCGATCGTTGTACTCTTTCAACAACTGATCGATTACGTCGTTGCGTTCGGCGAGTAACTTCTTTTGCTGCAGCTCCTGAAGAGCCTGCATCGTGATCCTTCGAGCATCTGAACCCTGACTGCCCCAGTTGGAGCCCCCACCGCTGCCGCCCATCAGTTGCCTCTTTGCCGAATGCGAGTCTGGACTTGCTCATATACCGCTCTCATCGCCACTGAGTGCTCTCCAAACAGTTCGAAGTCCGATTCAGGCGATGCTGCATACATACGCATCTTGGCCTGTGATTCCTCCAGATACTGAAGATTGGCAAGCAGTCGGTATGCACGCAGGTACGCCGGGTTCTGGTCCAGTTGGTCGTCTAGTAGGGCAGCTTGATCCATGTGAACCGACATGCCTCCGTGGTACGCGTACCGCAACCAGCTCAATCCATCGAATAACTCACCTCCGAAAGCGAAGTAGAGCGGAGTGAGCAAAGGGTCTAAACATCCGAACACATGGATGGGAGCTGTAATGCCCGCTCCGTCCAGCAGTTCACGTAGCTGCCACAGAGCCATGAGACGGTCCACAAGAGAATCACCGAGTTCGGGCACAGTCACACCGACCACTGTCGCTGTGGTGAGGCCTCCCACTACCGGCGCCAGTTCTTTCCACGCGTGCGTGCGGCCGGTCGGGGGCTTCAGTAGCACATTCCAGGCGAGGTCCGAAGCGTCAGAAGTAAAGGCGGCTGCAATCTGGTGTTCATAAGACGCGGCGGGTTGGTCTGGTCCGTCATAGGAAACGACCAGAAGTCCGGGACGTTGCCGCAGCCGCTTGATGACTCCTGCGTAGTCCTCATAGTCGTACCTCCTTGGTACGGGCTCGGCCAGGGGCACGAAACCACTTTCCCATTCGGTCTGTGTCTCATAGCCCCCGCTGTCGACGACAACCAGAGGAGGGAAAGCCACTTCCCCTGGGCCGCTATCACTGAAGAGCCCGTTGGCCACAGGAACAGTCCCGTGGTGCAGGTCGAATGCTGAGAACAGGACGGCCGCACCCAACTGCCCGTCCACGATCTTCAGCATCTCGTTCACCTCCGAAACCCCTTGTGGACTGTAGGGCATCCCGCGACTTGTAGTACTTGGGATCAACACGGGTGTCTGGACTGTCACTCCACCGATGTCGACACTCCGGCTACGCGGCGCCAAGGAGGCTCCGTCGATCAGCGCAGGATAGGCATTCTTGGCAGGGCGCCGAGGATGCTTCGCAACTGTACGTAAGCTCCAGGGGAATTTCTCGTTCTATAGCCGTGGCAACAACTTCGTCCTTCGTCAAGGACACGAGTGGAGTCAGCAACTGGACGACACCGGCGTACTGAACGTCAAGCAGTCCCTGCCACGCGGAAGCGTGCTCAGGAGAACAATCTTTATAGGCTGATCCCGAGTGGGTACCGATTGCGATACTGCACCCCGAACAGGCAGCGGTTGCAGCGGCGATCAGGAGGTCATTCCGCCCAGGAATTTCTCCTGCGGCAGTGGCAACGCCGCTAATGGTGACACTAGACCACGGGATGCCAAAGTGGGCAGCAATCGCCTGACTTGCCTTCCGTTCAGCAGCCACCGCTGGTTGTCCGTAATCGACGAAAAGTGCTGTGGTATCTCCGTGACTTTCTAAGACGAGACTGACTACTAAAGCACTATCGATACCCCCGCTGAGGAGAACCCCCACCCCACTGCTGCTCATCCCAACATAATTACACAAGGTTCCGAATAAAACGTGACAGGACCACGGCCCCGAGACGCCCCGCTCTTGGAACCGGTCTACCCAGACAGCACCCCCGACGCTCTCAGACACTTTCTTGGGTCGATGCGCCCCTTCCTTTGGTCGTACTTTCCAAGCTCACCGAGGACCATTGTCCCCACCCACATTGAGGAGGCAGCACCGCAAAAGCGCACCGCAACCGTTGAGGTCCCGCTGCCCACAGTCGGGGACAATCCTGATGGGTTACCCACCGCTACTGCGGCTGAGGGAGCTTTCCCGATGGCTCCCGGTTTCCAGCCGTGGATAACCCGGATTGACCCCAGCTGTGGACGGCCCGCGAAGTCACCTTCAGCGATGGCCAGCGACAGGCGGCTTAGAACAGCCCTGCGGGTGGTTCTTCGCAGGGTAGCGGCGCGAGTTTTGCGCGGTGGCCGTCGTCCGGGGTGCAGCCTTTGAAGGGCCCGTCGGTTGAGAGCAGGACGGACATGTGGTGGTCGGCGTGGTCGCGCCACCAGACGCTCATCCCTGTGGTGCCGTCCAGGCGCAGGAATTCCCAGGCGCGCCAGAGAGCTTCGAGGCGGCTGATCGCTTCGGCGTGCTTCCACCATTGCGGGCACCAGGTCACACCGCCCTGGACGTTGAGCTGCCGACGGTAGCTGGTAGCCAGTTTGCCACTGACGAACTCGGCGAGGTTTGGGTAGAACAGCTCAGGGGCGTCCGGCTCCTCTTCGGCCGGCTCACTGTCCGGTGCGGTGTCCTCGAGCTCGTCGTCCCACTCCCCCAAGCCCTCACTCATGTGGGGCACCTGCGGCGATCCACCGGTTCCCGGCCGCGGCCTTGTTCGCGGGGTCGTGTGCGGAGATGGAGGCGCGAACCGCGTCGGCGTGGGGCCCGTGCATCCAGGGCACGGTTTCCAGCAATGCGGCTGGGGCGCCGGAGGTCACCGGCTGGCGCAACCAGCAGCTCTCCCGGAATCTGCAGTTCGACACGATCGACAAGGGAATCGCCAGTGTCCGCAGGTTCGTGAACCATGTGAACGAGTTTCCGTGGAACTGGGCGCCGGAGCATGTAGAGGAGTACTTCGGTGATCTCCGCTCGATCCGTCAGCTGAAGCACTCCACCGTCCGCGGCTACCAGTCAATGCTCCGCCGTTTCTCGTCCTACGTCTCGAACCCCGATTACGGCTGGGACAGGGTCTGTGAGCAGCGTTTCGGCACGCACCCGTCCCAGGTCTTCTTCGACTGGAACACGGCAACCCACACCCAGGAGTACGAAGGACAGCCGTCGAAGAGGCCCTTTACCAAGGCCGAGTTGCAGATGCTGTTCGATCATGCGGACGACCAGGTCGAGCTCATTGCGGCGTCAGGCAAGAAGGGCTGGAAGGCAGCCTATCGGGACGCCGTCATGCTGAAAATCACCTACTCGTACGGGCTGAGGTTCAACGAGCTGCGTCACCTGCAAACCGTCGATTTCGCAACCAACCCTCAGGCGCGCAGGTTCGGAAAAGCAGGTGTTTGCAAGGTCCGGTTCGGCAAGTCACGCAAGGGTTCCCCCTACAAACCTCGCAGCGTCCTGACCGTCTTCGACTGGAGCGCTGGCATCATCGAGGACTGGCTCGCCAACGGCCGGGGAACTCTCGACACCCTGGATCTTTTCCCCAGCGAACGCGGCGGCCTGATCTGTGAATCAACCCTGCTGCGTCGGCTCCGGCGCTACCTGAACGAGCTGGACCTGCCGCTGGAGGGTCTCGATCTGCACTCCCTGCGCCGCAGCTATGCGACGCACCTGTTGGAGGACGGATGGGATCCTAGATTCGTGCAACTTATCTGGGGCCGGAACCGGGGTGTCTTTGACGTGCAGCACGAGGCCCGTAACC
>NZ_JAPDNV010000048.1:0-22032 GCF_026013155.1 Paenarthrobacter sp. PAE-2
TGCGCTTGACGGGAGTGCGCATGCTCGTCATCGACGAGCTGCACAATATCCTCGCAGGGCAAGGCAACAGCCGCCGGGAGTTCCTCAACCTCCTGCGATTCCTGGGCAACGAGCTGCGCATCCCGATCGTCGGCGTCGGAACGCGGGAGGCATATCTTGCCGTTCGTTCCGATGATCAGCTGGAGAACCGGTTTGAACCCATCGTCCTTCCCTTGTGGAAGACGGGGGAGGACACTCTGTCGTTGTTGGCCAGCTTCGCGGCCGCCCTGCCCCTGCAGCGAGCCTCGGACATCGCTACCGCCGATATGGCGCAGTATCTACTCGCCCGAAGTGAGGGAACCATTGGCGAACTCGCCCGGCTTCTGACGACCGCGGCGATCGCCGCCGTGGAAAGCGGTGAAGAGCGCATCAATCGTCGGACCCTGGTCATGGCCGACTATGCAGGACCCACCGAACGGCGCCGCTTGTTCGAACGCGAACTGATGTGAGGCCGCCGGAGCGCTGGCCCCTTCATCCGGCACCTGCAGCAACGGAATCATTGTCCTCCTGGCTGCGGCGGACGGCGAGCAGCTACGGCATGTACTCCCACCAGCTGCTCGAACACGCACTCGGCCACCGGGAACTCAGCGACGCAGAGCTGGATCTGGACCCGCCACGTGACCTCCTCGACGAGCTCGCCAAGCGCACGGGCCTCGACCAGCACCGCGTACAGGCCATGACCATGGCCGGCTGGGTGCCATGGCTCTTCGACTCCCTCGCCCCCGCACCCGATGCCTACGCAACCTATGTGCACCAGTTCTCGGTACTCCTGCCACCGACGCGGCGCCAAATCTACACACCGCGGAAGTGGCTGCCATGGCTCGCGGAAACCCGGGTGCTGCGGGGATGCCGCGAATGCCTGAAGTCCGGCCCGACGATACTGCTCTTCTGGCAATTGCCGCTCATGGCCAGCTGCCCGGTACACCGACACCGGCTCGAGACCTATGAAGGACACCCTGCTGACTACATCAAGTGGACAACCTCCGCCGAGGACCAGCGGGAATTCCCGGACCCTTTGTTCCTGATGGACCGGCGCACCTGGCAGGCAATAGCAACAGGATCCGTGGACCTACCCCGGCGCTCTGTTCATGCCGGAGTCTGGTTCCGGCTGCTGCGGACCCTCTTGGACGAACTCAGCACGGCCCAGGGACGATACGGCCGGCAACTGGAGGATGTGCGCCGGGTCTGGGACCACTGCGGCCACCCGTTCCGGGCCGGCCTGCACTCATGGCAACCGTTCGAGACCCTCCACTGGACCCGACAGCTGCAACTGCTCAAAGCCGCTGCCACCGCGATGGAAATGATCGAAGATGGCACTCTGACCGTCCTCGGTACCTCCGGGCACCTTCTGCGCCCCGAACCGAAGACACCGATCAGCAGCGGGACCCCGCCCGGACCACTTACAGCAGGAGCGGACACGCACCAGCCGACGCTGGACGAGCTCTGGAACACAGTGACGACTACCTTGGACGCATGCATCGCGGCAGCCAAAACGGATCCCGTGGTCGCGAAGCACCTCTTCGACTTCGCACGGTACGGGTGCCGCAGCGAGGAATTCGTGGGCGGTCTCAAAGACGCCTTCGCCGAGCTTCAGATCCCCCTCGAGTTCTTGTCACAAACAGAATGAGATAGACCCTTTGCCTGACTTAGAATACGTAACGGGTTAAGTGACACGTTCCGATTCGAATCGGTCAGGGGGTCTGCTGTCACTTAAACGAACGTATAGATGACAGAGGAGAAATCGGTGCTGGTCGGATACATGCGCGTCTCGAAAGCAGACGGATCCCAAGCCACGGACCTGCAGCGGGACGCGCTCCTGGCCGCCGGCGTCGACGCCGGTTTGCTCTACGAAGACATGGCATCCGGAACGAAGGATAACCGGCCCCAGCTCGCAGCATGCCTCAAGGCTCTACGCCACGGCGACACCCTCATGGTCTGGAAGCTCGATCGGCTCGGCCGAGACCTGCGGCACCTGGTCAACATCGTCCACGACCTCACCGAACGGGGAATCGGGCTCAAGGTCCTGACGGGCCAGGGCGCTGCGATCGACACCACCACCGCGTCAGGGAAGCTCGTCTTCGGAATTTTCGCCGCCCTTGCCGAGTTCGAACGTGAACTCATTTCCGAACGAACCCTTGCCGGCCTCGCCGCCGCCCGCGCCCGCGGCAGGAACGGCGGACGTCCCTACAAGATGACCCCCGCGAAACTCCGGCTCGCCATGGCATCCATGGGCCGACCAGGCACCAAAGTCGGCGAACTTTGCACCGAGCTGGGCATCACGCGGCAAACCTTGTACCGTCATGTTTCGCCCTCAGGAGAGCTGCGGCCGGATGGCGAAAGGCTTCTTTCCCGATAGGTTTATTCGCGGCTCCCTTGCGCACGCCCCCTGCCGCTGAGTGCCCACGGACGATGTCGGCTCCTGTTCTGGCTGCCCCCTGGTGCGATATGACGGGCCGGACCGGGATCAGGTAGCGTTTCACCGGCTCCACTTCGATCCGTCAACTGAGGCTGGTCCTTTTTGGGCCGGAAAGTGATCAGCGAAAGAATGAACCTGCTTCAAGCAATCGTCCTGGGTGTCGTCGAAGGAGTGACTGAGTTCCTGCCCGTCTCCAGCACCGGACATCTGACGATCGTTGAGAAGCTCCTCGGTCTGCAGGTCGACGACGGCGGAGTAACAGCATTCACGGCGATCATCCAGGTCGGTGCGATCCTGTCCGTCGTCGTGTATTTCCGAGCCGATATTGCCCGGTTGTTCCTCGCCTGGGCCCAGGGGCTGCGCCGGGCCGAAGCCCGCACCCATCCCGACTACCGTTTCGCCTGGTACGTAATTATCGGTTCCATTCCGATCGGTGTGATCGGTTTTCTCGGCAAGGATCTCATCGCCGGGTCTCTGCGGAACCTCTGGGTTGTCGTTGCCGCCCTCATCGGCTGGAGCATCGTCATGGCAGCGGCTGAACGGACGGGCCGGCAGACACGCCCCGAGCGGGCGGTCACCCTCAAAGACACGCTGGTCATCGGCCTCATGCAGTGCATCGCTCTCATTCCCGGCATCTCCCGCTCCGGAGCAACCATCAGCGCCGGTCTATTCCGGGATCTGGACAGGGTAGCGGCCACCAGAATTTCGTTCTTTTTGTCCATCCCCGCGCTCACCGCCGCCGGAGCCTACGAGGGTCTTACCCAGGCCGGGGAGATCAGTGCGACGGTTGGCTGGATACCCACCATCGTCGGTACTGCCGTTAGTTTCATCGTTGCGTACGCATCGATCGCCTGGCTCCTGCGCCTGGTCGCCAAACACAGCATCACGGTCTTCATCGGATACCGCATCGGGCTCGGCGTCGTCCTCGCGGCGCTTCTTGGCTTCGGGATCATCGCCGCCACGTAGCTCCGCCCTGTTCGGTTCCGCTCCCCGACATACGTGCCCACAGCCGGCGGCTCGAACGGGCAAGCCCGCGAAAGTCTGTCGTCCCGCACGTTCCCCGGCTGGCCTGTCCAGAAAATCGGTCCGCGAGGCAGGAAGCTCCACGTGCACTAAGACCGGGCATGGCCCGGGCAGCTGTAAGCATCCCCCATGGCTCGCCGTGATGACACGGCGGGCAAGTTGTTGCCAGCGGGCCTCGTCATGTGGTTGATTACAGGGACGGTGATGGATCTCGCCGGGGCGGGCCACCGTCCGAACCGCCGCACCCGGCTGATAGTTCCTGTTTAGTGCCACGCACAGACGGAGAACTATGCCTAATTTCGCCACCGCCCCACATGTGCGGGATGAGCGTCCCCAAGCGGACCGTAAAGACTCTCGCCCTGCATCGACCCAGGTTGCCGACATGGGGTGCTCTCATGACTGACTACAACGCCCTCCTCGGGTGCGGGGACTACAACCGTGGCCTGGTCATCGGTGTTATTGACATTCCGATGGGATCGAGCCACAAGATCGAATGGGACCGCACCACGGGCCTCTTCCACCTAGACCGGGTAGACCCGCGAATTTTCGCTAAACCGGTGAACTACGGATTCATCCCGCAAACGTTGGACGAGGACGGCGATGAACTGGACATTCTGTGCGTGACCCGCGAACCGCTGCCCACTGGGCTCGTCGTGCGCGGCCGGATTCTGGGCGTCCTGAACTTCCGCGACGGGGACGATATGGACTATAAGATCGTCGCAGTCCCGGCAGATGACCGCGACGAGGGGGACCGTATCCGCACCATCGAAGATCTCGGTACCAGGTGGCAGGAACAGATCACCCACCACTTCAATCACTACAAGGACCTCCAGCCCGGAACCCGCGCCCACGTCTTGGGCTGGGGCACGCCTGAGGAAGCCGCCAGGATTCTCGGCGATTGCAGCCAACGCTGGCAGGACCGAATGGGCGGCGGACCGCAACCACGAGGCCCCCTCCTGGCATGAACCGAAGCCCATGCCCCAGGCACAGCCTCGGCGGCAGGAGGCGTGACCGGCTAGCTCCCCTTTGCCGTCGGTGCTCTGGGAGTATTCTTGCTCTGCGTCTGCTCTGCATCCGCGCGTCCAGCGCGGAATCTGTCCGGCTGGCCCTGATCTTTCGTAGATTCGCTGAGCGATCGTCCGCGGGATGGTATCGATGGGAACGGTCAGGAGGAATTCCGGGGTTCGTAGGCGTCGGGGATGCCGTCGTGGTCTGAATCGATCAGCTCCGCTTCGTGGGCCTGCCGGTACTGCCGGTTCCTGGTCCGCAACACGGCGACAGCCAGCAGTGCGGCCAGGACGGACGCTGTGAGGATACCCACCTTCGCATGATCATCGTGCAGGCTTCCGTTGCCGAAACTCAGTTCGGCCACGAGCAGCGAGACGGTGAATCCGATGCCCGCCAGGAGTGATACCCCGAGCACGTCTATCCATTTAAAGGTGCTGTCCAGTCGCGCTCTGGTGAACTTGGTGAGGAGCCAGGTGGTTCCGAGAATTCCGGCCGGCTTGCCCAGGACCAGCGCCAGGATGATGCCGGCGGCCACCGGGTCCGTCAGCGCCGAGACCAGACCGTCCCAGCCGCCGACGGCCACGCCGGCGGAGAAGAACGCGAACACGGGTACGGCAACACCGGCGGAGATCGGGCGGAACCTGTGCTCGAAGACTTCGGCAAGGCCGGGGCCCGCGTCCGGACCGCCGCTGGCCTTGGAACGAAGGACGGGGACGGCGAACCCCAGCAGCACGCCGGCGACGGTGGCGTGGACGCCCGAGGCGTGCACCAGCGCCCACGCGAGCGTGCCTAACGGCAAAAGGATCAGCCACGCCGCAGGGGCTTTCATCTTGAAGAACCGCCGGTATTTCTGTGCCAGGAACGTGTAGAGGGCCAGCGGGATGAGTGCCCACAGCAGCGGCCCGGTCTGGATTTCGGTGGTGTAGAAGAACGCGATGATGCTGATGGCGAGGAGGTCATCGACCACGGCCAGGGTCAGGAGGAAGATCCGCAGGGCGCTGGGCAGGTGCGAGCCAATAATGGCCAGAACGGCGACAGCGAACGCTATGTCAGTGGCGGTGGGGATGGCCCAACCGCGAAGCGTCTCGGGGCTCGTGATGTTGATAGCGGCGTAGATGAGTGCGGGGACCACCACGCCGCCCACGGCGGCAGTGACCGGGACGATCGCTTTATTGAGCTGGCGCAAGTCTCCGGCGACGAATTCCCGTTTGAGTTCCAGGCCTACTAGGAAGAAGAAAATGGCCAGCAGCCCGTCTGCGGCCCAGGCGCCGAGGCTCAGTTGCAGGTGCCATGGCTCGTAGCCGATCTTGAAGTCCCGGAGGGCAAAGTAACTCTCGGACACCGGAGAGTTGGCCCAGATCAACGCGATGGCGGCGGCCGCCACCAGGAGCACGCCGCCGACGGTTTCTTTGCGCAGGATCTCGCCGATGCGCAATGACTCCGCGTAACTGCCCCGTCCGAAGATGGTGAACCGGGGCGGCGGTGAGGGGAGTTTCTGGCCCATGAAGGACTCCTAAAAGTTAGGTCGACAAAAAATACTGCCGACCAGACTTCCCGGCTCACCTTCATATAGTCTACGGGGCGCCGGCGTCATCAGGCAGTCCGCGCCCGGCTACGCAGCGGGTCCCTGCGTGGGCGCGGGCACGGATTTGAGCAACGGGATGAAGGCGATCAGCGCGACGAGCTGGGTGCCGATGGTGAAGATGATGAGCCCGGTGAGGGACGTTGAGTAGAGGGCTCCGATGATGGTGGATCCGGCGAGCCAGGCGATGCCGTAGATGGCGGTGAAGATGCCGTATCCGGTGCCCCGGGTGGCGGAGGGGACGAGGTCTGCGACGGCGGCGCGGAGGGTGGATTCGTGAATGCCCAGGGCCGCTCCCCAGACGACGGCACCAACCCAGACCAGGACGGGCGTGTTGCTGAAGGACAGGAAAGGGACGGCCGCGGTCAGCGGAAGGGCGATGAGCAGCCCGCGCAGCCCGATCCGGTCATAGAGCGCCCCGGAGCCCAGGGCTGCCAGCGCTGCTGCGCCCATGGACACCGCATAGGTCACCGGAATCAGCGCCGAGGGCATCACGTTCTGGACTTCCAGGTGGTAGGAGATAACCCCGAAGGTGGAGAACCCGAACATCGACACGGCGGTGAAGGCGCTGTACCACCAGAACCGGGCCGGCAACGGGACCCGGACCCGTACCTGCCCGGGTGCGGGGGCTGGTTCGCTGACCGTGTGTGTGTCGTAGCGTGCAGGATCGGGCGCGGCCCGGCGGAGCAGGATCACGGCAACGAGTGCCGCTGCACCCGGGATGGCGAGGACACCGAATCCGAGTTGGAAACCGGAGACGGCGACCATGAGTCCGACGAGCAGGGGCCCCAGCAGTGCCCCGGACTGGTCGAGGGCCTCGTGGATGGCGAAGGCTTTTCCGCGGCCCATTTCGGCCCCTGCGTGGGAGAGCATGGTGTCCCTGGCCGGGGTGCGAACTGCCTTGCCGAAACGCTCCGTGATGACCAAGGCCGAGGCCTGCCACAGTGAGCTTGTCAGGGCCATGAAGGGGACAGCGATCACGGTCAGGGCGTAACCGGCGATGGTCAGCGGCCAGTATTTGCGGGTCCTATCCGCCAGGGGGCCGGTGCCCAGGCGCAGCACGAGGGCCACAGCTTCCCCGAAGCCGGTGATGAAGCCGACCATGACCGCGGACGCGCCGAGGGTGGCCAGGAACGGTCCCGTGATGGACCGGGCTCCTTCGTAGACGACGTCGGCGAGCATGCTGACTACGCCGAAGGCCAGCACGAAGCCCATGGGTCCGAGCCTGTGCAGGCGGGTTTTCGGTGTTCCGTCCGTGCTGAGGTGGTCTTGATTCATTTCCGGCACTGCTTCTCCTTGGGCTGGTTCGTGGAGATGGTTCCGTGGCTGGCCGGTTTCATAGGAGGCTTGCCGCCGCGAGGCCTGCGGCTGCGGCGCCGATGGCGGCGGCGGCGGTGCCGATCCCGTTCAGGAGGGCCAGCCCGGTCCGGCGGGACTGGATGAGCCGTACGGTCTCGAAGCTGGCCGTGCTGAAGGTCGTGTATCCGCCCAGGAATCCGGTACCGGCGATGGTCTGCAGCTCGACCGGGGCGGCGTGGGCTATCACGAACCCGGCGACGAGTCCCAATAGGAAGGATCCGGTGACGTTGATAGCGATCGTGCCGATGGGCAGTGCGGCGCGGATTGTGGAGCGGACCAGCCCGTCGACGACGAAGCGGGTTCCGGCGCCGAGGCCGCCTGCGAGGCCCAGCAGCAGAATGGTCAGGACGTTCACTGATGGCCTTCCTGCCGGTCGGGGCGGAGGGTCGCGTCCCGGCGCCGGGTGGTCATCCGGGTGTGGTGGCCGGCGGCAGCCCGGATCCCCGCCACCGTCGCGACAGTGCCGCCCAGCAGCGAGGCAGCCACATAGATCAAAGCATCGGTGGTCCGTCCGGAGCCGAGCAGGGTGTTCGTTTCCAGGGCCAGGGTGCTGTAGGTGGTGAAGGCGCCCATGAACCCGGTCCCGGCGAGCAGTCGGATCACCCTGAGCCTGCCGGTGTCGGGGCCGCGGCGGACCAACGCCTCGAGCAGGACCCCGAGCAGGAATGCCCCGGCCAGGTTGATGATCAGGGTGGGCAGCGGCCACCCGCCCGGGGCGGGCAGGACAATGCTGAGACCGTAACGGGCCAGGGCCCCAACCACGCCTCCGGTGATGACGACCAGCACGAACCCGGGGTGCAGGTGCACCGGGCGGTGTGCGCTCACCTCGCCGAGGGTCCCGGCGTCCGCGTCATCCGCCACTACCTGTTCAGGGTCGCTGTCGATGGGCAACCGGTCCATGGCCGTGGTGTCGGGTCCTGCCGAAGGGGGGTCGGTTGCTGTGATCTCCGGGATGCGCGGTTCCATCAGTGGTGGCCCTCCTGCCGGGGGTGTCTGGTGTGCGGGGCGAGCGGGACGACTAGCACGGGGCGGTGCTGGCGGTGGGTGAGATGGACCGCGACGGAGCCGACCAGCACCTCCTCGAGACGGGCGCCGAGGCCGCGTTCTCGCGTGCCTACGACGATGACCGAGGCATCCGTGGACTCGGCCAGCCGTCCCAGCGCTCGGGCCGGTTCCCCGGAGAGGGTCGCGAAGGACCAATCGATACCGGTTCCGTCCAGGGCGTCCTGGAGGCGTTCCCTGATGGCGGCGGCGATGCCTTCGATGTCGTCATCGATGCCGTCCGGATCAATCGGCCGTGCCTCGATCCGCCCGTCGGGTTCCTCGGCGAGGTAGGTGGTGACGTCCACGTAGGCGCAGATGAGCTTCACGTCCAGGCTGTAGGCCAGTTCCGCGGCGCGGTGTGCCACGGCCAGGGGCTGGCCCGGGACCACCCCCATCAGCACCGGCCCGGTGATCTTCCGGGGGACATAGGCTACGGGTCCGGTGCCGGGCCGGGGTTCCTTTGCGGGCTCATTCATGGGCGTTCCTAACGTGGCGGTGTCTACTGGTCGTTGAGGTGGGTGCCGGCGGGCCCGTAAGGGAGCTCCGGATACTCGTCGGTGATCTCCAGGAGCCGGTTGTATTTGGCGACGCGTTCCCCGCGGGCCGGTGCCCCGGATTTCAGCTGCCCGCAACCGGATCCCACGACGAGATCCGCGACGAACGTATCGGCGGTTTCCCCGGACCGGTGCGAAACCATCGCCCCGAAACCTCCCCCGAAGGCGGCCGCGAGCGTGTCGAAGGTTTCGCTCACGGTTCCGGCCTGGTTGGGTTTGATCAGCACGGCGGTCGCGGACGCCGTCCGGATACCCTCCCGGACCCGATCCGCGGAGGTGACGAACAGGTCATCGCCGACCACCTGCACCCGGCTTCCGAGGGCAGCGGTCAGTGCCGGCCACCCCTCGGGGTCGTCTTCGGCGAGGGGGTCCTCGAGGCTCCAGATTGGGTAGTCGGTGATGAGCCTGTCGTAGTAGTCAATCATCTGCTCCGGGGTGTAGGCCCGTCCCGCAACCGTGTAGGTGCCCCCGGCGTAGAAGGAGTTCGCCGCCGGATCCAGGGCGATCGCGACCCCGTGCCGCCCGAGGGCATAACCGGCGTCGCCAATGGCGGCCACAATCAAGTCCAGTGCCTCCTCGGGCCGGGCGATGTCAGGGGCGTACCCGCCCTCATCGCCGAGTCCGGTCGAGAGGCCCTGTTTGCGCAGCCGCCGGGACAGCGCATGATAAACATCAGATCCCCAGCGCACCCCGTCAGCGAACGACGGCGCCCCGGCGGGGGCGATCATGAACTCCTGGAATTCCAGCGGGTTGGCCGCATGCTCTCCGCCGTTCAGGACGTTGAAGTGCGGCACGGGCAGCCGCCCGGCCCGGCCCAGGCTTTGGCCGATCCAGACGTGCAGCGGGGTTCCGGCCGTGGCTGCGAAGGCCCGGGCGGCGGCCATGGAGACCGCCACGATCGCGTTTGCCCCCAGCCGTGAGCGGCCGGGTGTGCCATCCAAAGATATAAGAGCGTGATCCAGATCGGTCAGGCTTGCCCAGCTCCGGGAGGTCACCAGCTCGGCGATTTCACCGCGGACGTTCGCCACGGCCTTCTGTACGCCCCTGCCGGAGTATTCCGGCCCGCCGTCGCGCAACTCGACCGCCTCATGGGCACCGGTGGACGCCCCCGACGGGGCCGAAGCGGCCGACACTGTGCCGTCCGCCGTCGTGAGCCAGACTTTCACAGTGGGATAACCGCGGGAGTCCAGGATCTGCAGGGCACGCACCCCGGTGATGTGAAGTTCTTGCATGACGATTTTCTCCATTTCCTCGTCCTCAGGTCAGGTCCCACCGGCGGCGGCGACCAGGGCGGCGGCGGTCTTCGCCGCCATCGGGTTCAGGTACTGCCCGCCCCGTACCAGCGGCATCAGGGAGGGGGTGAATCGGTAGAGCAAGGGTTGGCCGGTGGGAATGTTAAGTGACTCGACTTCTGCTTCCGAGAGCACGTCCAGGACCCGGCAGAGTGCCCGTAGAGAGTTTCCATGAGCGATGACGAGCACCTGGTCCCCGGCACGGAGCCGGGGGCGAAGATGCTGGTGCCAGAACGTCCTGACCCTCTTGACGACTCCACAAAGGGACTCGGTGGCTTGGACGGCTTCGGGAGGCAGCCCTGCCATAGCCGGGCTGCGCCGGATCGCTGCGAGTTCGGCCCGTGGCATCGGCGGGGGAGCCCCGTAGTAGGAGCGGCGCCAGAAGTGGAAGACTTCCGGCCCGAGCTCGCTCAGCAGTTCGCTGCGGTTCCGCCCGGTGAGGGAGCCGTAGCTACGCTCATTCATTTCCCACGCCGCTGTGGCCGGCGTCGTAGCCTGACCCAGCACAGCCAGGACGATGCGGGCTGTGTCCCGGGTACGGGAAAGGGTGGACGTGTAAACGGCATCCGGGTGGAAGTCAGCGGAAGCCATGAGCCTCCCGGCTGCCTCAGCCTCGCCTATGCCAGCTGTGGTCAGCGGCGGGTCCAGCAGACCGGTGAACCGGTCCTGGGCATTCAGGACGCTTTGACCGTGGCGAAGCAGGATCAGGGTGCCGGGTGCGGGCATGGGCCACCTACCTTCGTATCAGCAAAGGTAGGAACCATCAGCCAGGAGGCGGTTCGAACGCCCCGCACTTTACGTGCGGGCTGTTCCGGCGGGATCCATCACCGTGAACAGAGACTACAGGCACAGCGGCGGTGCCCGCCAGCATATGACGCGCTCACTCGCTGCGCCCGGCTCCTGTCGTTTCCGGACCGGGTTCCGCCGCCCGCGGGTTGCTGGCCAGGTACAGGGGCAGGCCCCAGCCGGCAAAGAAGCCAATGGCCTCGATCCAGGACGCATTCTCCTCATGCCCAACAGGGGCGCCGTAGTCCGTCATCGAGTCGGTCAGGTGCCGCATCCGTCCCCTGATCTCCCGCAACCGCGAGGCCACTGCGTGACGCAGCTGCTCCGGTAACGGACGCCGCACCGTCAAGTGGAAACGGCACAACAGCACCGGATCGCCGGCCCCTTTCGGCGTCTCAGGATCACAGGCGGGGCAGACCCTGTCCCGCCACAGCGGGAATGTCTCCCTGCACCAGGCTGTCGTGTGTGCCAGCCCGTTCGCTTCAACGGTGAGGGCCTCGGTGTTGGAGTTCGCGTAACCCATCCGCAATCCGGGCAGGGACGGGGAAGCCATGTCCTCACAGATCCTGCACGGCCCCACCGGCAGGAGCACCTCGTCCGGATGCCGGTGCAGCAGCGAGCCTTTTCGAACCAACCCGGCCGCGACGTGTTCCAAGAGATCCTCGTAGAGAACCGTGACGTCGAAGGGCTGGTGGCCGCCCCGGGCACCGGCGCCGGCCTGCCAGAGTTCGATCTCCACGACCGCATAGGCCCATGTGTGCCGGGGACACAACCCGAGGGAAGAGCGCAGAAGACGGCGCATGCTCCCGTCCATGATGTCCCCATGGATAAAAGACCAGAGCTGACGCACTTCCTCTGCCGACAATTCCAGCGGACCAACCGGCAACAGAGCGCCGGTGACGTTGTCCCATTCGGGCGTCTCCAGGGTGCCGGGCCCGTTTCGATTTCCAGTCATGCGAATGACCCGCCCTCCGTATTCGGGGCAGGACCCATCAGCCACCTCGGCGGTCCGAACCGGCAAACAACCGGTCCCGGCGGGATCCATCACCGTTACAACAAGGCTAAACCCCTTCCACTTCCCGTACTACGTCCCACTTGTCGGGAACGCCCCACAGCGCAGAAGCGATCAGAAACTCTCGCGGTCCAACGCCAAGCCGAAGCCCCGAAGAGCAGGAATAAACCCTGGAGGACGGCTCGGGAACCTCATGAATCAGCGCTATGTCCGAAAAGTGCAGACGACTTCTGACATTCCGTGCAGACGACTTCTGAATCTGACAGGATTCCGCGGTTCGACACGGACCTTCGCTGTCTCAAAACCCGTCCAACAACATGTAGTCTCACAACGGAAAATTGATCGGGATTAAGAGAATAGCGGGGCGGCCATGGCTGTAATCGGGTATGCGAGGGTTTCGACGGCGGAGCAGAACCTTGATCTCCAGCTCACGGCACTCCAGGCTGCCGGCGCAGTCCGGACATTTGCCGACACTGGCGTCAGTGGATCCACGGTAGAGCGTCCTCAGCTCGCCAAGGCCCTGGACCGGATTGAAGGAGGAGACGTGTTCACAGTCTGGAAGCTCGACCGATTGGGGCGCAACACCCGGCACGTCCTGGACGTTATCGAGGACATCAGGGAACGGGGAGCGGGTTTCCGGTCCCTGACCGAGGGGCTGGACACGACCGGACCGATGGGTATCGCCATGTTGACGATCATGGCCGCATTCGCGCAGCTGGAGCGGGACACGATGATCGAGCGCACCAGGGCAGGACTCGCCGCGGCCGCGACCAACAACCGCCATGGGGGCAGACCACGCAAGGTGGACGATGCTGCCGCTGCCCGGGCCAGGGAACTGAAAGGCAAAGGAGTCAGCGCCTCCGACATCGGTCGGATGCTCGGGGTCTCCCGTGCCACCGTCTACCGGTACCTTGTATAGGCAATACGGGGAGACGAGAATTGCTGCCGCCGAGGCGGCCGGGTCGACGAGAAGCCTTGAATCCTTAGGATTGTGAGACGCGGCTAGGAGCCGAGGTTGTCGACCACGTAATCGTCGTCGTCGGTCTCTGTCACATTTCCCCGGCGTTCCTCCCAAGTCCGCATGTCGTTGAAGCCCTTGCACGGGCCAAGGCACGCGTCGCAGTTCAGATTATTGTGCTGGGCGGCACGGCGGACTCGCGGATCCTCTGGTCCTAAGTCGATCGACTTCTCTACTATGCGCGCCTGCGGGTAACGCGGCCGCGCTACCATCGACACTTCCTCGGGAATGACGTTGCGCGCGTTCGCGTAGGCCGCGGTCGCGTAAGTCTCCCCGACCTGGTGCTCGCACTCGGTTGCCCTGCAGATCGAACACAAATCCTCGTCGTCGCGCGAGGCGGTCTTGTCGTAAACTTCGCCCAAGTTGTGGTCGCAGTCCTCGACCATCCGCCCACAAATCGAGCACTCGAAGTCGCTGATAAGCCCGGCGGACATTCCAGCGCGCAAGTGAGACATGTTGATCGAACAGTTCGTCCAGAACTCGTCATCATCGCGCAACACGATGTGACAACCGTACAAACCGCGTCGCATGAAGGCCGCCCGATGTATTGCCGTGTGAGCGACCTCCGCGAGCTCGTGATCCTCGAGGTAGTTCAGCGCGGCTACGGCTGCGGACTCCGATCCCCGGATCATTGGCTCAACCGCGTTAAGCGTTTCCTGGTCGACCGTCGCCGAAAAGTCGAGCCACTCGGAGCGCTTCTGCCGCTGCACTTCTCGACGAAGCGCGTCGTCATCCGTTACCGACGGCATATGCATCGCCGGTATCTCATCAGCGCGCTTGCCAAGGGCCGCCAGGGCCGCCGCGTAGGACTCGTCGGCGGTTCGCAATGACTCCCTCCCGTTTACGTCGAGGTAACGGTCTCGGCGCGGTCCACCCGATGGTGGGATCGGTCCCCATTGCATGACCATCGTTGTGAAACGTCGACCCTTATCTCCGGACACTGCGGCCATCGCCAGGCTGGTCGAGGGACTGCTGCTTGAGGACCCGCAGAGCTTCGAGGACGTCGGCACCGCTGCCCTCGATCTCGATATTCCGTGTCGTGCTGGTTTCGGCGATGGACACCTTGAGGGGCAGTTCCCGTACCACCTCGTCGGTCCATCCCTGTGCCTTTGCGCGATGGCTGATGAACTGCTCGACGGTGAAAATGAGCCAGTCGCTGGTCACGGTCACGAGAGTGAGGCCGAGCGCCCACATCTCCGGGTCGATACTGAACTCCTGCAGATACTTTCGCGTGCCCTCGGGAGTCGAAAATTCCACGGGGATGCCTGCGGCGCGGGCGGCCTTAGGCAGGTACCGCACGTTGTCTGTGTAGCGCGGAATATTATCCCCGTCGTCATCCACTGGCTTCCTCGTGGGAATGACGTAGACCTTGTCCGGCTGCACGTTATCTGGGATTGCTCCGGCGAGGGGGGTCCATTCACCTTCGGTAATTTTTGCTGTCATGCCACGGAGGATACCGGTGGCTACCGCAATGAAGCGAACGCGCCGACCATCCATTAGGTCAGATCCTTCGGCCGGCCACCTTCTTTCGCTCCGCTGTGGAAGAACGTGTCGTGGGCGGAGGCGAGCCACGCCGTCCGGTCCTAACTGTCGGAGGCTCCATGTAGATTCAGGTTTGACTTGCCTTGCGCCGCTCACGCTGAAGGACCTTAAAATGACGAACACCCTGCTCAGCTCCCTGAGGGAGCGCATCCTCGACGAATCCGAGCCTCTGGCCGGACTCCTGCGTAAGTGCCTACTGCTCGGAGCCGAGACGGGTTCCGAGTCCCTGCGGCAGTGGGCCCGATACGAGCTCAACGGATACGACGGGGACGTCGACGTGCCCAGCTATCGGCTGCTGCCGTCGCTGCCGATCAAAGTGGACTCGATCAGCGGGAACACCTGGGCCAGGGGCCAGACCTTCGATCGCCTCCAGCTGCCTCTGGAGGCGCAGAAAGGAGTGCCTGAGTCGTTCCCGCTTCGTCAGCCCGTCGAGGAGTTAGAAAGTCTCGCAGGAAAGTCCTCACTTTCATTTACCAACGCGGGACTGGCCTACGCCCAGACGGTCTGGAATGACTCACTCGGCCCGTTCCAGCAGATCGTGGGGATGTCATACTCGCTTCCAGGCTCGGTACTCACCGGTGTCCTGGGGCAGATCCGCACTCAGCTCGTCGACGTTCTCGCCGACCTGACCGCGGAAACTCCTTTGGCCGAGCTGCCGAAGAAAGCCGCCGTCGACGCCGCCGTGGGCCAGCACATCGGCACGCAGTACAACACCACCATCCAAGCGGCCAACGGGCCGACCGCAATCGGGAACAATGACCTGCTCTATGGATTTCGGACACGGGCCCTCTTGGTTTTGACTAAACTTGAGGGTCATACCGAAAGTGAGACTCAGTTAGGATATGTCGACTCCACGCTGTCAATACACCCAGGAGTTCAAAGACCAATTGGTTGAAGAGGTCATTGAATTTTCGAAGCCCATTGCCGAGGTCGCTCGGGAATATGGCATCGCTGCCCAATCGTTGGGCAATTGGATCAAAAAATACCGTCAAACTCACGGCCACGACGATGCCGGGAGCAGTGCCACAACGGGTACAACGGCCCGCGAACAAGCGCTAGAACGGGAAGTCCAAGAGCTCAAAGCGGAGTTGTCGTTCGTAAAAAAAGCAGCAGCGTACTTCGCGAGGGATCCACAGTAGTGGCCAAGTACGAATTCATTGAATCCCACAAAAACACTGCTCTGCCGTACTGGACGATAGCCAATATGTGCGCCTGGTTGGGCGTGTCTCGGTCGGGGTATTATCACTGGCGGTCCCGGCCGCAGTCGGCCACCGCGGCCCGCCGCGAAGCGCTCACCGCGCGCATCCGGTACTTCTTTGATGACTCCGAGCAGACCTATGGGTACCGGCGAGTCCACGCTGATCTGGTGGCGGAAGGCACCCCAGTAAGTTTGGAACTCGTCCGCCAGATCATGGCCGAAGAACAGATGATCGCCTGTCAGCCGCGCCCGTTTCGAGTCACCACCGACCCCGATGCCCAAGCGGCTGAAGCGATCCCTGACCTGGTGCAACGAGACTTCAGCGCCACCGCCCCGGGGCAGAAATTTGTCGGCGACATCACCTACATCCAGACCTGGCAAGGCTTCATGTATCTGGCCACGGTCATTGATTGCTATTCCAGAAAAGTCGTCGGCTTCTCGATGGCTGATCACATGCGCGACACTTTAGTGACCCAGGCATTAGACAATGCTGCGGCCACCACCATCATCCAACCACACGCAATTTTCCACTCTGACAAGGGAGCACAGTATTCATCCAAGAATTTTCAGGCCGCTTTAGCCCGTCATAGGATGCGGGCCTCGATGGGCCGCACCGGCGTCTCCCTCTTAACCGGCTAATGTGATCGTTTCGGCAGGTCGGCGACACGCCATGCCACCAGGCTTTCGCTGTGATGTGGATCACTACTGGTACATCTGTTCTTCATGAACAGCGATTGCGGTCTTTCGCTTGCGGAGCGTGACGGCGGCTGGGCGTTGGCCGGTCAGGACGCGCCCCAGTTCAAGCTCGTGGATGAGTACCTTGCGTATCTGACGGACAGGAACTACTCGCCCAAGACGGTGCGTTCCTACGGGTATGACCTGCTGGCGTTCTGCCGGTGGCTTCTGATCGCCGGGCATCCGCTGGCCGAGGTGAGCACGGAGGTGCTGCTTCTATTCCTGCGTGCCTGCCGTGATGCCCAGGTCCCGGGGAGGGCGGGACCGAATGTGATCAGGCTGTCGGGGCGCCGGTTGGATCAGTACGCCGCGACGACGATCAACCGTCGGCTGGCCGCGATCTCAGGTCTGTTCGCCTTCGCCGGAATGCGGGACCCGGAGATGAAGAACCCGGTCCCCAAGGGCCGGGTAGCACGTTGGGTCGCACCCGGTGAGCGGAGCGGGATGCTGGCGCATACCGCCCGGCGGCCGAAGAACCGCTCCTCACTCCGGCTGCGCGAGCCCCGTCGGCTGCCCAAGGCGCTGTCCCAGGCCGATGCGGCCGAGCTGCTGGCAGGTTTTCGCACCTGGCGGGACCGGGCGATCGCGGGCTTGATGCTCTATTGCGGGTTGCGTTCGGCCGAGGTGCTGGCACTGAGCATCACGGACGTCGACATCGGCGGCCGGTGGCTGCAGGTGCTCGGCAAGGGACAGCGGGAGCGGCGGGTGCCGCTTGACGCGGATGTTGCTTCCGTCATCTAGGTGTATCTGCTGGCCGAGCGGCCCGAATCGGTCAGTGCACGCCTGTTTCTCGTTGCCAAGGGGCCGAACCGTGGCCAGCCGCTCACCGCTGCCGGGCTGCGCACGGTCTTCCGCTACCACCGCTGCGTGACCGGAATCGTTGGCGGTCACCCGCACGCCTTGCGGCACACGTTCGGGACCGCGCTGGCCGAGGCGGGCGTCGATCTGGCGGTGATGCAGGCCTTGCTCGGCCATGCCCACGTCGACACCACGGCCCGCTACATCCATCTGGCTCCGGCCCACGTGAAAGCAGAGTTCGATGCCGCTCGCGATCGCATCCGTTCCCAACAGTGACCCGCACACCGCTTACCTGGACTACCTGAGTCGGACCGGTCGGGGAAACACCGCATACTCAACAGCGGCCAGCACGTTCTTCAAGCGGTGGCCGGACCCCGGGCGATGGGCGGCCGAGCCGCTGCAGGTGCGCTTGTCCGCCGGGTCAGCTACCCGGCCGATCATCACCTTCCTGATGCTGCACCAAGGCCTGCGGCCCGGCTATGACTACCTGCTTGAACGCAAGCTCTCCAGCATCTGGCGCGAGGTCCAAGACTCCCCGCTGGCAGCCGACCTTGACCGGTTCATGACCGCAGCCGCCGACCTGGGATTCACCGAACGGGTCCGGTTCGCCACCGGCTCCCAGGTGCCGGTTAGGCTCCTCATCCAAACCGGACTGCGCCTGGAACAGCTCACCCTGGCCGATCTGGCCGAGTTCACCGCAGCCTGCCATGACAGGCAGGGACGCACCGGCAAGGGCCACCACCACTACCTGGCCGCGGCAAGCAACGCCCAACGGGTGCTGTTCCACCTCGGCGTCCTTGATGAACTGCCGCGCGCCGGCGGCCCAGTCCCGTTCGCCGAGCGGCTGGCCCAGGTGCGTCCGCCGATCCGGACAGCGATGATCGCCTACCTGGACCGCAAGCGCGCGACCTGCCGGCCGAAGACCGTGTCAACGATCGCGACCCGGCTCAAGCACTTCGGTGAGTTCCTGGCCGGTATCGACCCTGATCTGGACTCCGTCGCTGCCCTCGATCGACGCAAGCACATCGAGCCCTACCTGACCAGCATGGCCGATGTCCTCAACACCAAAAACGGTGAGAGCATCACCGTGGCCGACCGGTCGCGGCGGGTGCTCGCGCTGATGGGGTTCCTGACCGACATCACGGAGTGGGACTGGCCCGAAGCGCCACCGCGCAAGCTGCTGTTCCGTGACGACATCCCCAGGCTCCCGCAAACACTGCCCCGCTACCTGCCCGTCGACATCGACCGCCGCCTCACACAGATCCTCACCAAGTCCCCGGGAAACGAACTGGCCGCGGCCGCCCTGCGACTGCAACGTGCCTGCGGGCTGCGGATCGGGGAACTGCTCGACCTTGAACTGGACTGCGTCCACGAAGTCCCCGGCCACGGCAGCTGGCTGAAGGTCCCCCTCGGCAAACTGGACACCGAGCGGATGGTCCCCCTCGATGAAGAGATCCTGGAACTGATCGACCACATAACCCACACCAGATCGCACGGGCGGCCGCTGCCACACCCGCGTTACCGACGCCCGGCCCAGTTCCTGTTCACCCACCACGGACGACGGCTCGGGCAAAACGCGGTCCGCGCCGAACTCGACCGCGCCGCCGGTCTCGCCGGGCTCGAACACATCACCCCGCACCAGCTTCGCCACACCTACGCCACCGCCCTGGTCAACGCCGGAGACTCGCTGCAAGCCCTCATGGCTCTCCTCGGTCACATGTCCGCAGAGATGAGCCTGCGCTACGGACGGCTGTTCGACGCCACCGTCCGCAGCGAGTACGAACGAGCCCTCGATCTGGCCAAACAACAGGCACTCACACCCGCCACCGGCAGAACCAGCCTGCCGCTCAGAGACATCACCGGCGGAAAAGACTGGAAGGACACCCCACTGCTGAAGTCCCGCATGGCCGGGGGGTTCTGCCTGAGGGCACCCGCCCAAGGCGCCTGCGCCTACGCCAATATCTGCGAGCACTGCCCCAGCTTCCACACCGAGCCCAGCTCGCTGCCGATCCTTGCCGCGCAACGCGTTGATGCAGACGCACTCGCCCGGGACGCCGAACAACGAGGCTGGATCGCCGAAGCCGAGCGACACAAACAGCTCATCACACGACTCGACAAACTGATCAGCGAGGCCACCACAGGATGACGAACACGAACACCCTCAACAGCGTCGAGCGCGCCTGCGCCGAGCTCCTCCGGAACGGACAGGCAGTGACATTCACCGCCGTTGCCGCCCGCACAGGTCTGGGCCGCACCACTCTCTACCGGAACCCAATAATCCGGGCCATCATCGAGGAAAACCGTCACCGCGCCGCCGCCAGCGACACCCTCACCGGCCTCACCGACGAGATCGCCACCCTCCGCGCAGCACTCGACGCACTCGCCACCAGCGTGCGGCGCCACGAAGAACAACTCCGGAAACTGACCTCCCGAAAAAGCTGAATCCTTAACCGGCTAACCGCCAGGGTCCCGGCTCATTAGCCGGATAATGCTGGGATAACAGTTTAGCCGAATCCTTCTTCGCTGCGTTGAAAAACGAACGCGTCCATCGCACCGTCTATCCCACCAAGGCCCACGCCAAACGCGACGTGTTCCACTACATCGAAGGCTTCTACAACACCCGCAGACGTCACTCAGCGTTAGATTACCAACGACCTGCCGAAGTCCACTATGCTGGACTCCAGCATGGCCACCGCAGCCTAAAGAAAACCCATCAAATAGGTGTCCGAAAAACGCAGGGCAGATCAGTTTCAGACTGTAAGCGGCTGATCCAGCAACCAGCAATTCCGGAGGTGGTAGATTCCGCTTAAACTCTAGCTAGGACGCGCTCTATGGACGGTTTTTTAATCCCACTAGTAATTGTTGTCACGATACTAGTGGGCGCGATCTCCCAACGTGTAACAGGTATGGGCTTTGCTCTAGTAGCCTCGCCCTATCTTGTTTTAGTTTTGGGCGCACCTGCGGGGGTGCTTCTTGTTAATCTGTGTAGTGCCGTTGCGTCAAGTTATGTTTGGGTGCGGGCATGGCGGGATGTCGAGTGGAAAAGGTTTGCCCTGCTTACTGCGGGAGCGGTGCCCGGTATTATCGCGGGTTTATTTATAGTGACAGTAGTGAGAACTGAAACGCTCGAGATAATTATTGGTTCTTCTGTTCTGATTGCGCTGACGCTTCTTACCCTTGTACATAAACGGTTTGTAGTCCATGGCCGTGCGATCGGACTCGGCGCAGGCTTAGCATCGGGTGTTATGACCATCACCGCCGGCGTCGGAGGACCGGCGTTATCGATTTACGCGTTACTGAATCGTTGGTCACATGCTAAGTTTGTGGCCACTATCCAGCCTTACTTCATTGCTGTAACTACTATTTCAATTGCTTTGATAGTGTCTGCAGACACTCAAAGCTGGCCCGACTTATCGCGTTTACTTTGGTTCGCTTGCGTAGGCTCATTAGCGCTGGGACTATTAATCGGCGATCGCCTTGCTAGAATCATCCAACCAATTTTGGCGCAAAGGCTGGTCATATCGATTGCCATGCTCGGCGGCATTGGTTCCGTTATTAAAGGACTCGTCTCGATCCTATTGTAGAATCGAGATCCCCTAATTTTGAGCACAGTAACGACGTACTGCGTCAGGCGATTCCTGAGAGATCGTTAAGCCTGATCATCCGATGAGGTGACTTTAGTTTGCAGGGTGGCTTCGAAAAGATCTTCGAGACCGGAATTTATTGATAGTAACTTGTCCTTGCCTAAAGTCGTCGCCCACTCATTCTCTGTCGATTGTCCAGCCGCGTCTACAATCTCTAGACCTGGCCGGCGAGGGCACGGAATGCTCCCCGGAACTGGTCCGGCAGATCATGCGCGATGAGGACCTGGTGCCCTGCCAGCCGCGCCCGTTCCGGATCACCACCGAGGCCGATGCCGAGGCCGCCGCGAAGATCCCGGACCTGGTGAAAAGGGACTTCAGCGCCGGCAAACCCGGCGTCAAATTCGTCGGAGACATTACCTACATCCATACGTGGGAGGGTTTCGCCTATCTGGCGACAGTGATCGACTGCTACTCGAAGAAAATCGTCGGGTGGGCGGTAGCTGATCATATGCGAGCCGAGCTGGTGGAGTCCGCTTTGCGCAACGCCGCGGCCACGAGCGTGATCGAGCCGGAGGCGATTTTCCATAGCGACCGGGGCAGTGTCTACACCTCGGCTGCTTACACGGCGCTGGTGGCCGGGCTGGGGATGCGCTCCTCGATGGGCCGCACTGGTGTGTGCTGGGACAACAGCCAGGCCGAAACCTTCTTCTCTGCGCTGAAGAACGAGCGTGTCCACCGCACTGTCTATCCCACGATTACCCGTGCCAAGCGCGACGTCGCGGCCTATATCGAGGGGTTCTACAACTCCCGCCGCCGGCATTCGGCCCTTGATTACCGCCGGCCTAATGAAGTCCATTACAGTTACCAACAGCTGGCATCGGCAGCGTAGGAAAAACCATCAAATCCGCTGTCCGAAATCTCCGCAGCATCCCAGACCCTAAGGGGTATCGGAAGTTTCTGTTGGCGCAAAGGGGTTCTCCTGTTAAGCGGCTCATCGCATTTGAGGGTGTAATCGTGCCGGGCGCGTCGGTGGCCGGATAGA
>NZ_JAPDNV010000049.1:0-22014 GCF_026013155.1 Paenarthrobacter sp. PAE-2
GGAGGCAAAACCCCCATCAGCCGCGTTCACAACCTCCGTGGGAATTACACCTAGGAGAAGCGGCCCGGACGGAACGTGGCCAGCATCGGGTGCTTCCGGCCCGTCAGGATCTCCCCGGAGAGCAACTCGCCGGCGATCAGCCCCAGCGTCGCCCCCGAGTGCGTGAACGCAACAAAGCAGCCGGGCACCTGTCCCAGTTCGCCGAACACCGGCTCGCCGTCGCCCGGGATCGGCTTGTAGCCGATCTTCCACGACGCAGGCTTCAACTCCGGGTTGCCGTCGATCAGCTTGGACGATTCATCCGCCAGTTCCTGGACGATGTCATCCGGGATGGTGAAGGAACCGTCGGCGTGCTCGGTAATGTGCTCCTCGTACCAGTCATGGTCCAGCGCGAACGTCCGGCCGGGGTTGGGGCGCACGGCGGCACGGGGGGTGTTCATCACGGCGGTCACTCGGTGCTCCACCGGTTTGGTGACAACCAGCATGGACACGGGCGAACCATTGGGGATTTTCACCCCGAGGGGCTTCACCACGCCGGGAGTAGCCGCGCCGCACGCCACGAGGACCGCGTCCGCTGCGTACGTGGCACCGCCGGAGGTTTCGACGCCGGTGGCCTTGCCGCCGTCGACCGTCACCGAAACCTTGCCCGCGTTAAGGACCAGCCGGCCGCTCAAGGCGTGGAATTCCTCCATGAGGAAATTCACCAGGTCCGGGAGGCTGACCCATCCCTCACCGGGGTTGAAGATGGCGTTCTCGGGAACGGCGCCGGAATCGATGCCCGGGGTGACCTTGGCGATGTCTTCCGGTGCCAGGAGCTTCGAGTCGTAGCCGATCGATTCCTCGTAGGCGTGGCGTGCCTTGGTTGCTTCTTTTTGACCGGCAGCGTTCCACATGAGGCCCCCGCCAAACTGCAACCATTCACGGGTGGGATCGCTCGCGAACAGGGAGCGGTAGCGGTCCACGCCGGCCACGCGCAGCTGGTGGTACGGCGTTGAGCGCTCGCCGGCCGAATTGAGCCAGGACAATGAGCGTCCGGTGGCTTCGCTGGCCAGGCCCTGCTCGGTCAACAGGGTGACCGAAGCGCCCCCGCGGAGCAGGTGGACAGCGGTGGAAACACCCAGGATGCCGCCTCCGATGACGGCAACGTGCTTGGTGGAGGACATGGTTCTCCCTTTCATCTCAAGGTTGGAAAACTTGCGGGGTCAGGCGTAGGCGTGGATTGACTCGATGACCCGCAGGGTCTCAAGTGCTTCAGCAGCCTGGACAGGCAGTGGGCCGCGGCCGCGCAGCGGAGCGGCGAGTTCTGAATAGAACCGCGGGTAGCTGCCCTTTTCGGGCGGAACAGGCACGGCGGAGCCGTCCACTCCCAGAAGCCCCCAGGACTCCTGGGGTTCGCTTCCGTAGGAAGGGTCCGACGGCGTGACGCCCGCTGCCAGGGCAGGTTCCTGGCCGTCCAGTCCCCACTTGGTGTACCCGGCCTTTGAGCCAATCACATGGAAGCGGGGACCAACCTGGGCGGCCATGCCGTTCATCCATAGCCGGGAACGGACGCCCGATTCGTGACGCAGGGACACAAAAGCTTCAGTGTCGGCGGCCTCTGGGTGCTGGCCGTGGTTGGCCGTTTCGCCGTAGCTCTCCGCAACGGGGCCGAACAGCTGGATGGCTTGGTCGATCAGGTGCGCGCCGAGGTCATGGAGGATTCCACCGCCTTCTGCCAGCGTTGCCGAGTCACGCCAATTGCCGAAGCCTTCCGGGCGCCACCACTCGAACCGGGACTCAAAAGTGCGGACTTCTCCGAGGGCCCCCTCGTTCAGCAGCTTCCGCAGCGTCAGGAAGTCGGCGTCCCACCGGCGGTTCTGGAAGACCGTCAGCTGCACTCCGGCGTCGGACGCCCGTGCCAGCAGCTCCTCGCCGTGGGCGGCTGTGGTGACAAATGGCTTGTCCACCACCAGGTTGAGCCCGTGCGCGATTGCCGTAGCCCCCAGTTCCATATGGGTCAGTGGCGGGGTTCCGAGGACCACCAGGTCCAGCTGCCCGGACAAGGCGAACAATTCCTCAACCGTCCCGACGATCCGTGCTTCCGGGTAGAGCCGTGCTGCCTCGGCAGCGCGCCGGGGATCCGCCGTCACGATCACATCCAGCGAGTAGGCAGGGTCCGCCGCAATCAGCGGTGCGTGGAAAACCTTGCCGGAGACGCCAAACCCGACGACGGCGGTGCGAATAGGTGCGTTGGTCGCGGCGCCCATCACAGGACTTCCGAAAGGAACCGCTGCAGGCGTTCGCTGCGCGGATTGTCGAACAGTTCAGTGGGCGGGCCCATCTCCACAACTTCTCCTTCGTCCATGAACACCACTTGGTCCGCAACCTTGCGGGCGAAGTTCATCTCATGGGTGACCACCAGCATGGTCATACCGCGTCGTCCAAGTCCGGCCATCAGGTTCAGGACGCCTTTGACCAGCTCCGGGTCCAGGGCGCTGGTAGCTTCGTCGAAAAGCATCACCTCGGGTTCCATGGCCAACGCGCGGGCAATCGCGACGCGTTGCTGCTGGCCGCCGGAAAGGTCCCTCGGGCGGTGGTCCGCACGTTCAGCCAGGCCTACTTCCGCAAGCCGGCGCCGCGCCCGTTCCCTGGCCTCCGCCTTGGACATGCCCTTGACGCTCCAGAGCGCCAAGGCCACGTTGTCCAGCGCCGTGTGGTCAGGAAAAAGGTTGAAGTGCTGGAACACCATGCCGATCCTGGCACGGAGAATGTCCGGTTTGACCTGCAGAGCGCTTTCTCCGGCCAAGAGGACATCGCCGCTCTTTGGCTCATGCAGGCGGTTCACGCCCCGCAGGAGGGTGGACTTGCCGGAGCCGGAGGGGCCGATGATGCAGGTGGTGGTTCCCGGCGCGACCGTGAGGCTGACATCGCGGAGGACGTCCACATCGCCGTAGGCCATGGTCAGGCTTCGCAGTTCCAGGCTGGAACCGTTGAACTTTTCGATGTCCGGCGCGGTGGTGGTGCTTTTGCTGGTGCCGGCGCTGGTGCTGCTGGTGAGGTTCACGTGTTGCTCCCGGAGATGAGCGGCGAAGCCGCGTCGAGTTCCTTGACTTCCTTCAGGCCACTGGTCGGGGCTGTGGGACGACGGCGGCCGGTCCGGAACTTGTTGTCGAAGTAGTTGACGAGGTGGGTCAGCGGCACGGTGATCACCAAGTAGAAGATGCCTGCCATGACCAGTGGTGAGAGATTGCCGGACAGCACTGCGGCGTCCTGGCCAACCCTGAACAGTTCGCGCTCGCTGACCAGCAGCCCCAGGAAGTACACCAGGGAGGAGTCCTTCACAATGGCGATGAACTGGTTCACCAAGGCAGGGAGTACGCGGCGCACACCTTGCGGCACCACAACCAAGGCCATGGACTTGCTGTAGCTCATGCCCAGGGCCCGGCAGGCTTCGCCCTGGCCCTTGTCCACGCTCAGGATGCCGGCGCGGAAGATTTCTCCGATGTAGGCACTGGCGATGAGGCTCAGGGCGATGATGCCCAGGGGGTAAGGGGAGGGCCCGAAGACCGATTGGCTCAAACGGGCGAATCCCTGCCCGATCAGGAGGATGGTGAGGATGGCGGGCAGGCCGCGGAACAAGTCGGTGTAGATCCGTGCGGGAATGCGGAGCCACTTTGAGCGTGAGATGCCCATGACGGCCACCACCATGCCCATCACGACGCCAAGGATGGTGGCTGCGATGGAGATGATGAGGGTGTTGAGGAGGCCAACTCCGAGGAGTTGGGGCAGTACTTCGACCATGGCGTTGAAGTCGAAGAACGTGCGGCTGATGGTATTGAGCCAATCCATTGAATGCTCTCAGACGGTAGTTGGATTTGTGTTTCTGCCGGGCGGGCCGCCGGTAGGGTGCCTGGTGGCGGCCCGCCCTGTTGGATTACTTGCTGCTGGCAGCTGGGGAGGGGCTGGAAGTCTGCTCTGCCGTGGGCAGGTACTGCTCCGGCATGGGAGATCCCGGGAACCACTTCTGGTAGAGCTTCTTCCACGTGCCGTCTTCCATGGCCTCGGCGAGCCCCTTGTTCAGCGCTTCCTTGAACTCCGGCTTGTTCTTGGCGATCGCGAAGCCGGCAGGGGCATCGAAGGAAGGGATATCCGCGGCGCTGACCAGGCCAAATTGGTCCTGGTAGGACTTGGCGGCTTCGTAGTCCAGGAAGTGCGCGTCCACTGCTCCGCTGTTCACTGCCGAGATGGCCGTGTTGTTGTCGGGGAAGCGGACCAGCTGCGAGGACGTGAAGTTCTTCACCGCGTAGGCTTCCTGGAGCGTTCCCTGGACTACGCCGAGGCGCTTGCCGTTGAGCCCGTCAACGTCCTTGATGCCCGAGGTCTTGGTGGTGATGACCGTGAGGTAGCCGGCCAGGTAGCCCTCGGAGAAATCGACCGTTTCCTTGCGCTTGTCGGTAATGCCGATTGCTGCGACCCCGACGTCGAATTGGCCGTTGGCGACGGCGGCGAGCAGCCCGGAGAAGTCCTGTCCGGTGAAGACTACATTGTCCACTCCGGCGCGGTGTGCGACGTCCTTGAAGAGTTCAACATCGAACCCCGTGAAGTTTCCGGAGCTGTCCGTGAAGGTGTACGGCTTGGAGTCGCCAAGGCTTGCGACCCGGATGGTGCCGGGTTCGATCAGGCCGTAGGGGTTGTCGGCGGAGGGGGAGCTCCCCGCGGAGGAGCCTCCGCAGCCGGAGAGGGCAATGACGGCCGCCATTGCTGCGGCTGCGAACGCAGCGGGGCGGAACTTCAGTTTGATCACAGCGTGTCCAATCGTGGGAGGGATGCGGTGCTGTCGGGGGCAGCCGGGAGATCTTGCTCGATGTTGAGTCTTGTTGAGTCCGGTCTCACCGCTTAGGATTGAGACCGGACTCACATCGTTTGAACGAATGTAGCGGAACTCACAAAGCCGCGTCAACACCCCCGTGAAAGGTGAACATGAGCACTGAAGGATCCCGACGGCGGGACGTAACGGTTGCCGACGTCGCCAAGGCCGCGCAAGTGTCCAAAGCACAAGCAGCGCGTGCTTTGGGGAACTACGGGGCCGTCAGCGATGACGTCCGGGAGCGCGTCCTCGCAGCTGCCGAAGAGCTCGGCTACCGTCCCAACGAGTTGGCCCGGAGCATGAACACGGGACGCTCGAACACCCTTGGGGTGGTGGTAGGCGACATCGAAAACCCGCACTTCGGCCTCGCCACCCGCGGCATCACGGACACGGCAAAAAAGAGTGGGTACAACGTCATCCTCATCAACACCGACGAGGAGAAGCAGGCTGAAGTGGATGCCGTCCGTGTACTGCTGGACAAGCGCGTGGACGGATTGATCGTCGCGCCCGCTTCCTCCACGGATTTTCCGCACCTCCGGGAGGTCCAGGAGTCCGGGCGTCCGCTGGTCCTCCTGGACAGGGCGGCGGAGGGGTTGGAGGTTGAGACGTTTGCCGTGGACATGGGCCCGGTTTCCTATGAGTCCACCAAGGAACTCATCGGGCTCGGCCACCTGCGGATAGCGTTCGTTTCCACCTTGAAATCGGAGCAGCCCTACCACGAGGGAATGGTGCTGGAGTCTTCGCAGATCTCGGACCGCGTGGACGGTATGCACCGCGCGTTCCAGGAACAGGGTCTTCCTTTTCCCGCTGACCTGGTCCGCCTCAACGCCGGGGACGCCGGGTCCATCAAGGCCGTTGCCCGCGAACTTGTCACCGGTCCGGACCCCGCCACGGCCATCATCGCCTCGGACGGCCTGATCGCGCTCAGTGTTGTTGAAGCAATCCAGGAATCAGCCCTCCGGATTCCGGATGACATCTCCTTCATCATGTACGACGACTTCGCCTGGACCCGGCTCATCTCTCCGCCGCTCACAGTCATTGCCCAGCCGGTGTATGAGATGGGCAGGGCTGCTGCCTCGGCGCTGATCCGGAAAATCGAGGGGAGGCCCGCGGCGGCAGCCGGCCCCGAGCTGCACCCGCGGCTCATCCGGCGCGGATCAGTTGGAGCTCCCCGAACGGCATTGGAGGGGACACTGTCCCTCAGCTGAACGGGCAGCGCCATCGGTGTGGAAGCAGCTTTACTTCCACACCGACGGCTTTGTCAGCGGACTTCTTTGTTACCGGGTTTCCTGGTTGCTGGACTCGAGGTCCTCAAGGGTCTTGCCCTTCGTATCGGCGGAGAGCATCGTGGCGACGGCGGCAACAGCGCAGATGCCCAGTGTGGTCAATCCGATGACCATGGGGATGTTGTTGGAACCCGGAGGGGCGATTGCGGTGAAGAGGCTCGGGAAGAACGAGGCAATCATGAGGCCGATGTTCTGGGAGACCGCAAAACCCGTCACACGGATCCGCATGGGGAACTGCTCCTGGAAGAACGTGGCGAACGTGCCGTTCCACATTTGGAAGAAGATGCCCTGGACAATGACAACGCAAACGAAGACCAGCGGCAGACTGCCCAGCTGGATCGCATACAGGTAGCCCATGGTGAGCAAGCCGCCCGCGAGTCCGCCGGCAACCATGAGGGTCCGGCGCCCGATGCGGTCGGACAGTGCGCCGAAGAGCGGAATGGTGACGACGGCGGCGATGTTGGCGGCCATGGTGACCCACAGGAACTCGCTGCTGGAGAACCCGATGCCGTAGCCCTTTTGCGTCGCGTAGGAGACGCCGAAGATGAGGGTTGCCATGCCGATCACGTTGGTAAAGGTCATCGCGACGCATCGGACCAGCACCCACGGGTGCGTGCGGAGCAGGTCAACCAGCGGGAAGCGGCGCTTGGCTGTCGCGTCGCCTGACTGGGCCACGTAGGCGGGGGGCTCCTGCACGCGACGGCGAATGACATAGCCTGCCACGATCACTAAGGCGCTCAGAAGGAACGGCAGGCGCCAACCCCAGGAGTGGAACTGTTCTTCGGGGAGCAAGGCAGCCAGCGGAATCAGGACTGCCGTGGCAAGGATGGAGCCCACCTGGGTGCCTTGGAGGCTGAAGCTGGCGAAGAAGCCGCGTTTCCCATCAGGGGAGTGCTCCACAATCATGGCGCTTGCGCCGCCGAGTTCGCCGGCTACCGCGAAGCCCTGAATGAGGCGCAGGATCACCAGCAGCAGCGGCGCAAGGAGTCCAACCTGTCCATAGGTGGGAAGCAGGCCCACGGCGAAGGTCGCGAAGCCCATGAGCAGCATGGCGAAGACCAAAACCTTCTTGCGCCCGTGCTTGTCGCCATAAGCGCCCAGAACTACGGCTCCGAGCGGCCGTGAAACATAGCCGACGGCGTAGGTGGCAAGGGAGGCGATGATGCCCACGGTCGGGTTCTCAGTGGGGAAGAAGATGGTGGGGAAGAGGAGTGTGGCTGCCAGGGAGTATAAGGCGAAGTCGTAGTACTCCAGCGCGCTTCCGATCCAACCGCTCATCGCGGCCTTCTTGGGATCTTTCCGACCCTGGGTGGTGTCGATCGGGGTGTCTCCCGGGGTGGGAATTGTTTCCCTTCGGTGCATGACGCTCACGTGGATCTCCTTAGTCGTCATTGGCAAGGATGCTGCGGTTGAATCGATTCATAAATCATAGTTCGTGATCTGCGTTACGTCAAAAGGTGGACTCCCGACAGCCGGCGCCCCGGATTCCGTGTAACCTCGTTAAACCGGATAAACCTTGATTCGCGAAATACACGGCTAGCTAGGAAAGTGGACATGAATCCGCGAAGCGTTTTTCAGGACGATTGGTTCGACCTCGGTGACCAGAAGGTGACGGGAGCGCACGCAGTGGCTTCCCTTCGTGACCTTCAGCGCGCCATTAACGAATGGCGTCGTCGCAATCGCTCGCAGAGCGGCGTCGGAGATACGGACATCGTTGCCCTCCAGATCATCTTTGACGCCGAAAAGGACGGGCTGGCTGTTAGCCCCCGCGACTTGACTGAGCGTCTGGGCATTACCTCTGCAGCCACCACTATGCTGATCGACCGGCTCGAATCCTCGGGCCACATTCGACGCGAAAGGCATCCGAGTGATCGTCGTTCGGTCATTCTGCGTCCCGTTTCCCTCGCTCTTGAGCCGTACCCCGCACTTGCTGCATTGAGCGATCTCATTTCGGCCGAGGCCGACGCCCTGTCTCCGGATGAGGCGGAGGCGGTTGCATCCTTCCTCGCCAGGCTCGCTGATGGGGTGGGCAAGCTCGGCGTTCCGGAGCTTCGTAAGTCCTGAATGGACATGCCGCCCAAAAAGCAATATAACTAGTTTATCGAGTTACTTTGCAGATTAGCGAGATTGGGTGGTTGTTATGACAGCAGTACTGCATGGCCCCGGTGCGAACGAACGCCCAATGAATGAAGGTGACGCCGTGGACGGCGTCATCGAACTGGTTTCCCTGGCGGAGCAAGCTGCCGAGGTGGAAACGTTGACGGAATCTTCGGAAGCTGGGCAGGCACTGCTGGCAAGTCAGGCCCCGGCGGCCGGGCGGGGGCCCATGCACTGTGGAGCCGCAATGTCCCTCTCGGTGTCGCCCGGGCCCGTCGCGAGCGGTCGCACCAATGGTGAGGTCTGGCCGGCTTGGGCGTGCTCCTGCGGTTTCCGGATGGACGCGGAGGCCAGTGATTTCGTGGGCAGCGTCTGGACGGCTGCCGCCCTCGTGGAGTCGCTGCAATGGGAGATGGACTCTGCAAAGGAGTCATTGGGGCACGCTATCCGGCAGGCCATGCTGGCCGGAGTCCAAGGTCGTGACCTGCAGCTGGCTGCGGGTTTGAGCGAGCCCGATCTCGAGGAATTCCTGGGTTAGCAAGTCGCCGCAGAGAAACCCACTTATCCAATGGCGAATTTAGATCGTTGCTTCTAGGATCATTGCTGTGGAAACCGACGAGCAGAATGAAGATTTCCAACGCCTTCATCAGTTGATTGACGGCAAGGAAGACCTCAAGGGTTTCTTGAATGGAACCACCATGTACGCTGCGCGGGCCCTAACGCGGGCCACTGGGGTGCAGGTTGAGTGTGCGGTGACGCTGCACCGCCGGAAGCGGGCGGCAACAATAGCCGGCAGTAGTGATGACGCCATCCTGCTTGACGGGATTGAACAGAGACTCGACGACGGCCCGTGCATGGAAGCTTTGAGGACTGGCGTCCCGGTAGTAATCAGCGACGCGGCCCCTGAAACTCGATGGCCGGAGTACGCCCGAAACCTGACTGTCGCCGGTGCACGCAGTGCGCTCGGCGTGCCCATGGAACTGGGCGATGACGCCTCCGCAGGACTCAACTTCTTCTCCGACGTTGCCGGCCTCTTTACGGAGGGGGTCATCGAAGAGGCGGTAACTTTCGCTGATATGGCGGGCCAAGCCTTGAGGTTGGCGCTGCGTATAGCTACAGCGGATCTTTTGGCGAAGGATTTGAAGGCGGCCATGGAGCGCAGGACGGTCATCGACCTCGCGACGGGCATCGTCATGTCACAGAACCGGTGTTCGCAGGAAGAAGCCTTTGCGGTGATGCTGCGGGCGTCCCAGAACCGCAACCAAAAGCTTCATGATGTTGCCCGCGACATGCTCCGCAGTCTCGCGGGCAACATCGATGAAGCGAGGACGCACTTTGATGACTAGTGCTGCACCAGCCCGGCAAGCACATTCTTAGGCCG
The DNA here is from genome assembly GCF_026013155.1 of Paenarthrobacter sp. PAE-2. NCBI lineage: Bacteria > Bacillati > Actinomycetota > Actinomycetes > Micrococcales > Micrococcaceae > Paenarthrobacter > Paenarthrobacter sp. PAE-2. The sequence continues at coordinate 9,611 of NZ_JAPDNV010000049.1, forward strand.
CTGCATCTCGCCGTGCTTGGCACCTAGCACGATGACCCAGCCCGCAAAAGCGGGGATGGCCCACTGGAGTGCTTTCAATTGTTTTTGGGCTGCCTTCAGCTCGTCTGATGCATCCGGCCGCGGCTCGGTTGCGCCCCGGGCGCCCTCGTCAGCCAGCTTGTCAACCTTCTTGCCGAGGATGCCCGCGTAAAGGGTGACTGCGGCGCCGGCTACGGTGACCGCGGTCTTGAGGACCGTGTCCCCCGCTACGCTGTCCTGCTTGGCGATCCGTCCCTTGTTCTCCCAGGCAATCGCGAGGTCGGACATCAGGTGTGCGGAGAAGGCCGCGGTCTGGATGGGCGCCCACTTCATCCAGCCCCTGCTGGACAGGCGTGTCCGTTCGGCCGGATCGGTGGCCTCGGCGGCAGCGCCGTTCAAGCCAATGGCGCCCATGAGGGATCCTCCGAACCATGCCGCCGCTGTTAGATCATGAATCGAGCGGGCCAAGAGATTTCCTGCCATGATGACCGTCCTTGCTTCATTGGGAAAGATTCGGGTGTGCCGATCAACAGCACGCCAACATAGTAAGCAGACTTAGTACTTCCTTTCCAGTCCCTGAGTCGGTTCCGTAAGGCAGCCCCTCGCGTCGCCCCGAGCAGATCAGATTCCCATCAGCCGCTGCATCTGCGCTCCTGCGTCGCTCCCCGGCGCCGGCGTGTAGACGACGATGTGCAGGTCGGGCCTGTCCGACGGCGAGACCTGGTGGTGCTCCATGTGCAGGACGCCAACGGCGGGGTGGTGAAACTGGCGCTCGCGGGATTCGAAGCCCAGGATGTCGTACCGGTCCCAGCTCTCTTGGAACTCCGGGCTGGCTTCCTTGAGCCGGCTCACTTGGTACGCGACATCCGGATCGCCCAGGCGTTGCCCCGTTTCAGCCCTGAATTCTGCCAGGAACCGCTTGCTGGTGACGTCCCAATCGGGGAGAAGATCGCGGATGAAAGGGTCGGTGAAGACCAGCCACAGCAGGTTCCGGTCCGAGGCGTCAAAGGTGCCGATATTGGGATACAGCGCCTCGTACGCCCGATTCCAGCCGGCAATTCCCCAATCCGGGGACAAAGCGTAGGAGGGGTTGGGGTCCAATGCGTCCAAAAGGCGCTGCACATGGGCGGGAGCGTCGGCCGCGACGGGTCCCTTTGGCAGTGCAGAAGAATACCCGCCCAGGGAAAGCACGTAGCTGAGTCCAGTGTTGGAGAGATGAAGGGCCCTCGCAATGGATTCAAGAACCTGCCGCGAGGGACTGATGTCCCGGCCCTGCTCCAGCCACGTGTACCAAGTGACGCTGACGCCGGAGAGGAACGCGATCTCTTCCCGTCGAAGGCCGCGCTCGCGGGAACGCCCCACCGGCGGCAGCCCGTAGTCCGAACGAAGGGCTTGGTTTCGGCGGGTCCTGAGGAAGAGCCCCAGTTCCTTGCGCCTCTCATCTTTCACGAACTCAACACTATTACTATGGTACTTTCACTACTAGTAGCAGCACCGTCTTCCGCCGATCCCGGAACAGCACAAGGATGGTAGACATGCCTGCACTTCGTTCAAAGACAGTTACCCATGGCCGCAACATGGCTGGAGCCCGCGCACTGCTGCGTGCCTCCGGCGTCGCCAACTCGGATATCGGAAAGCCGATCATCGCCGTGGCCAACTCCTTCACTGAGTTCGTTCCGGGTCACACCCACCTCGCCCCCGTGGGCCGCATCGTCTCCGATGCGATCCTCGCCGCCGGCGCAGTGCCCCGCGAATTCAACACCATCGCCGTGGACGACGGCATCGCGATGGGCCACTCAGGCATGCTCTACTCCCTGCCGTCCCGCGACCTGATTGCCGACTCCGTGGAGTACATGGTCAACGCGCACTGCGCCGACGCCCTGGTCTGTATCTCCAACTGCGACAAAATCACCCCGGGTATGCTCATGGCAGCATTGCGCCTGAACATTCCTGTTGTCTTTGTGTCCGGTGGCCCCATGGAGGCCGGCCGCGTGACCCTGACTGACGGTTCCGTGCGCTCCCTGGACCTGGTGAACGCCATTGCCGACGCCGTTGATGAGTCCATCTCCGACGAAGACATCAACCTCATCGAGGAAAACGCCTGCCCCACGTGCGGCTCCTGCTCCGGTATGTTCACGGCCAACTCCATGAACTGCCTCGCCGAGGCAATCGGGCTTGCCTTGCCCGGCAACGGCTCCGTGCTCGCCACCCACACGGCCCGCAAAGCCCTTTACGAGAAGGCCGGCGCCACGATCGTCGAGCTCGTGAAGCGCTATTACGACGGCGACGACGACTCTGTACTGCCGCGCAACATCGCCACCGCCGAGGCTTTTGACAACGCCATGGCCCTGGATATCTCCATGGGCGGCTCCACCAACACCATCCTCCACCTGCTGGCCGCAGCCCAGGAAGCGGGCGTGGACTACGGCTTGGCCGAGATGGACGCCAAGTCCCGCCAGGTGCCTTGCCTTGCCAAGGTGGCCCCGAACGTTGCCGGGAACAAGACCTACTACATGGAAGACGTCCACCGGGCCGGCGGCATCCCCGCCCTGCTGGGTGAGCTGAACCGCGGCGGTCTCCTGCACAAGAACGTGCACTCCGTACACTCCGCAGACCTGGATGGCTGGCTGGATGACTGGGACATCCGCGGCGGCAAGGCCACCGAGGAGGCAAAGGCGCTGTGGCACGCGGCGCCCGGTGGCGTACGCTCCTCCACGGCGTTCTCGCAGTCGAACGAATGGACTTCCCTGGACACTGACGCCGAGGATGGCTGCATCCGCTCCGTGGAACACGCCTACTCCAAGGACGGCGGCCTGGCTGTGCTGCGCGGCAACATTGCCGTGGACGGCGCCGTCGTGAAGACCGCCGGCGTGGACGAGTCCATCTGGAAGTTCGAAGGGCCGGCAATTGTCTGCGAGTCCCAGGACGAAGCAGTAGAGATGATCCTGAACAAGACGGTCAAGGAAGGCGACGTGGTGGTCATCCGCTACGAAGGCCCCCGCGGCGGTCCGGGCATGCAGGAAATGCTGTACCCGACGTCGTTCCTCAAGGGCCGTGGCCTCGGCAAGAAGTGCGCCCTCATCACCGACGGACGTTTCTCGGGTGGCACGTCCGGGCTGTCGATCGGTCACATCTCCCCGGAAGCCGCTTCCGGCGGCGACATCGCCTTGGTCGAGAACGGTGACATCATCAGCATCGACATCACGCAGCGCTCTTTGCAGCTGCAGGTGTCCGAGGAGATCCTCGCCGAACGCCGCGAGAAGCTGCTGGTCAACGGAGGCTTCAAGCCCAAGAACCGGGACCGCCAGGTATCCCCGGCCCTGCGCGCCTATGCCGCGATGGCCCTGTCTGCGGACAAGGGCGCAGTGCGCGATGTCTCGCTGGTGGAAAACCTCTAGCGGAATACCCACGCCGCCCCACCCGTTGGCACTAAACATGAAAGCAATCACCTACAGCAAGTACGGAAATCCGGATGTCCTCGAGCTGACGGAACAGCCACAACCGAAGGTCGGGCCGGGAATGGTCCTGGTCAAGGTCAAGACAGCTTCGGTCAATCCCGTGGACTGGAAGATCATGGCCGGTTACCTCGACGGTGTAATGGACCTCCAGTTTCCGGCGATTCCGGGGTGGGACGTAGCGGGCATCGTCGAGTCGGTGGGAATTGATTCGCGGAAGTTCGCTCCGGGAGATGAAGTGATTGCGTACGGCCGGAAGGATTTTGTTCACGGCGGCAGTTTCGCCGAGTATATTGCCCTGCCGGAGCGGCTCTTGGCCCGCAAGCCGAAGTCCCTGGACTGGAACGAGTCTGCGGGGCTTCCGCTGGCCGGGTTGACGGCGTTCCAGGTGTTGCGGCGCTTGGAAGTGAAGGCCGGGGAGACCGTCCTGATCCACGGCGGCTCCGGTGGCGTTGGTTCCTTGGGCATCCAGATCGCCGACTCCTGGGGTGCCAAGGTCATCGCTACTGCGTCGGAGAAGAACCACGGGTTCCTGCGGTCCTTGGGTGCGGAGCCGGTGGCTTACGGTGAAGGACTTGCCGCGCGGGTCCGGGCGCTGAGCCCGGACGGGGTGGACGTCGTTGCTGATTTCGCGGGTGGAAACCTCGATGCGACTCTGCAGGTATTGGCCGACGGCGGACGTCACGCCTCGATCGCGGACAGCGACGTTGAGGAGCACGGCGGCACGTGGATGTGGGTAAGCCCTGTCGGTGCCGACCTGCAGGAACTGGCCGACTTGGTTGATGACAAAAAGTTCCGCGTCGAGGTGGCCAAGGTTTTCCCCTTGGCAGAGGCCGCGGATGCTTTCAGGCTGAACATGGAAGGCCACACCCGCGGCAAGATCGTGCTTTCAGTGGACTGAAAGCTTTCCGTGGCCTGATTGCGGACCGTTTTCGCAGGGTCCGGGTGTTTTGACTGCTGCAGGGCTGGGTACGGGACAAGGTAAGCCGTACCCAGCCCAGGCTGCAGCAAGGGAGAACCAATGTCAGGCGCCAACCCGGATCCGTACGAAGAGAACATCACAGGCCTGGAGCCCGGCGGGGGAGTTCCTCCGGGAGAAACCCCGCCCGGGGAAGCATCCACTGCCGGACCGCAGGGGCACGAAGAGCACGGAACCAAAAAATCCACGCAAGTCTTCTGGATTGCCGTGATCGGCGTCGTGGTCCTGATGTCCTTGCTCTACTTCATCGGCTACATCGTGGGGTTCTTTGACTGATTGGATCGCCCGCGCTCAGATTGGATTCCCGAACTCCTTGATGGTGATGCCGGAGAACGTCGCCGGGCCGCCGTCGGCGTAGAAGGATATGCCCGTGTCGCCGTCGTCAAAGTGCACTTGTTGCGACAAGACCGTGTGGCCGGCATTGACGAACACCTCCACGCTTTGGGTATCCACGAAGATGCGCAGATGTACAGACTTCGCGTTTGCATCGATCGGGGCGGCCGCCCGGGTGTAGGGGACCAGCGAATAGCCGGCCAGGTCGGATGGAGCCCGGTCAACATATAGGTCCCCGCCGTACTTTCCGATGTTGGTGTGCCGGGATCCGTCGGCGGACCGCCCCACTGACACTCCGACGTTCGCGGCGGTGTCCCACGCAATGTCCAGCTCCAGCTCGTAGGCGCGCCCGTTCCACGGCACCACGAAGCTGCCGTTGACGGTGTGGTCCGGAATGCTCGTAGTGCCGGTAACGTAGCTGCTCAGGGAAGAGACGGGACTGCTAAGGAGGGAGTACCAGCCTCCACCCTGGCGTTCCAAAGTAAGCTCCCGGGTGATGGAGTTCTGGCCGTTGTAGCCGTCAGTGACGTCCGTGGGAACATCGCGCGCGGCGTACTTCCAGTTGTTCATCCATGCTGTGGCGAGCCGTTTGGTTTCCGGTGCATCCAAGGATGGCCAGGTCACCGCCGCGTACCAGTCCCAGCCCCAGTCCAGCCACTGCGGGGTCAGGTCGTCCGCCAGGAATTCCGTTCCGTTCCAGTTGCCGGTCCAATATGCATAGGTCATGGGCAGCCCGATGCTGTAGGCGTCCATACTGGCCGCGAAAATCCAATGCCGGGTGCCGTCGTCGGCGGTCATCTCGAAGAGGTCCGGACATTCGATGCCCCCAAGCGCGTGGTTCGGGTAGTCGAAGTTGGACCGCCACTGCCAATCACGGAGATTCGCCGAGGTGTAGAACGCGGCGTACCGTGCCCGGCCAATCACGCATACCCATTCCCCGCGCGCGGCATCCCAGTGGATCTTTGGATCACGGAACCATTCGGCGTTTTCGATCTCCGCCGCAGTGACGGCCGTCCGGCCGTCGGTGTTGACGATCACGGGATCCTGCAGGGAAGTGAACGTATACCCGCCGTCGACCGACCAGTAGAGGTACTGCTCCTGGTACTTGCGGATGCCGTCGGTTGGCTTGGTAGCCAGTACGACGACGGCTCCCGCACCAAAGCCTGCCGTGTTGGCTGAGTCGATCACGGCTGAACCGGACCACACGGGAAAATTCGGCGTCAGCGGGAGCACGGTTCCGTGATGGGTGAACGAAACACCATCAGTGGTGGTCGCGTGGTCCCAGCCACCCGGGCCGTTGTTGATGTCCGAGTGCAGGTAGTAGAGCTGGTAGGCGCCGTTGGTGTAGACGGGTCTTTGCGGATCGCACAGCCATCCTGAGGGCGGCGTCATGTGGTAAACGGCCCGCAACGACCGTGAAGCGTGCGAAGCTCCAGCGGCAGAGCCGGACATCAGGAGCGCCAAAGCGCCGGCACCGGTTCCTTGCAGGACTGCCCGTCGTGAGAATTCGAGGGTCATGAAGTGGTTCCTCTCAAGCATTCATTGGTTGAGACCGCGGCGGTGGCTGCCCAAAGACGGCAGCGGGAAGCGTCAAGGACGCGGCGGATGGAAGGGACACTAACGTCATTCGTGATGGGTGGTCAAGCGTTTTAGCTCATTTATTATTTTCTTGCTAAAACGCTTGACCAATAGAGCTCCGCAGAGCTACCTTCATCGTGATCAAACGCTTTAGCAGAATGTAGGTCAGCGCAGATGAAACGCTCAGTGTTCTTCCAACCCGAAGGTGCATGGGTAGGGGACCTTATCCCTTTCGAGAAAGACGGAGAGTTCTGGCTCTTCTACCTCCACGAGGAGCGGGCTACCCCCAAACCGGGTACGTCCTGGCACCTGGTCACCACCAAGGACCTCACCCAGTTCGAGTATCACGGTGCTGCGCTGCAGCACGGCAGCACGCAGGAGCCGGACTTCAACGCCTACACGGGCAGCGTGGTGGTTGACGACGACGGCACCCACCACCTCTTCTACACAGGCCAGAACCCGCATCGGCTGGGTCCGGACGGGCTGCCGCTCCAGCTGGTCATGCGCGCAACCAGCAGCGACGGGATGCGCACCTGGACCAAGCACCCGGAGGATACATTCGGCGCTCCGGAAGGGTACGAATCCGGCGATTGGCGCGATCCCTTCGTCTTCCGGGACGACTCCGACCCGGCACAACCCGTATGGCGCATGCTGATCGCCGCCCGTCACGCAACCGGTCCGGACCGCCGTCGTGGAGTGATTGCCCAGTGCGTTTCCACAGATCTGGTGACCTGGGAGTACACCGATCCGTTCTGGGATCCACGACGCTACATCACCCACGAATGCCCGGACGTCTTCCAGTGGGGTGACTGGTGGTACCTGGTGTACTCCGAGTTCTCGGAGTCCTTCACCACCCGGTACCGCATGGCCAAGAGCCCGGACGGGCCCTGGGAAGTTCCGGCCTTGGACAGCATCGATGGCCGTGCGTTCTACGCCTCCAAGAGCGCTTGCCGTGACGGCCGCCGCTTCTTCTTTGGGTGGATCGCCAGCAAGGAAGGAAACCGCGACGACGGTCCGTGGCAGTGGGCGGGCACCATGTCCGTCCTGGAAGCCCGCCAAAACCCGGACGGGACGCTCGGCTTCGGATTCGCCGATGAACTGGTGGACAGTTTCTGGGAAGAAGTCCCCGTATCGCTGGCCGAGGCACTGCCGACTGAATTGCGTGCGCCTGACAGCTACTCCGCGATCATTTCCGCGGAGGACCTGCCCTCCCGTTTCTACGCCAAAGCAGTCCTGGACATCGCCCCCGACACCACCGAATGCGGGCTACTGCTCCGTTCCAGCGACGACGGCGACGCGTCCTATGTTCTCCGGCTGGAGCCGCGGCGCGGGCGCCTCGTCTTCGACCGCTGGCCGCGTGAGGTGACCGGCGACGCGCAGTGGCACGTCTCCGGCGACGTCCCTTACGAACTCGAGCTGGAACGGCCCTGCCACCTGGCCCCGGGCGAGCACACGCTCGAGGTGATAGTCGACGGCGACCTGTGCGTCGCCGTCGTCGACCGCCAGGTTGCGCTGAGCGCAAGAATCTATGACCGCCCCAGCGGACGCATCGGAATTTTTGCCGGTGAAGGTTCCGCCACCGTCGTCGAATTCGACGTCCGCCAACGCACTGACAACTGATTCACATCTCCGTCCCATACCCAACGAGTCAAGGGAGACAAATCCCCATGAAGAAGCTATTCCGCGCAGCAGCGGTCGCTGCTGCAGCAGCTCTGGCACTGACGGCCTGCGCAGGGGGAGGCAGCGCCGGCAACCCCACCGACGTGAGCCCCACCGGCGAGGTCAAACCCCGCGAAATCTCCTGGCTGCTGTCCAGGCCCGCCGACGGCGCAGTCATCAACATCATGAAGAAGCTGGCCGATGACTACGCCAAGGACCACCCCGGGTTCTCTTTGAACCTCATCACCACCCCGGACCGCCCTTCCTACATCCAAAAACTCGAGACCCTTGCGGCAGCCAACAAGCTTCCGGAACTGTTTGACACCGATGCCACCCCGTTCGCGCAGCAGTTGGCCAAGCAGGGCAAGATGCTGGACGCAGACAAACTGCTCAAATCCCTGGACCTCTACGACGACTACCGTCCGGGAGCCTTGGACTACCAACGCTTCGACGACGGTTCGCTGTACATGATTCCGTTCCAGTTCGAGCTCGAATTCTTCTGGTACAACAAAGCCCTGCTGGAGAAAGCAGGAGTTACCGTCCCGAAGTCGCTCGACGACTTTCCGGCCATGTGTACGGCACTGCGGAACGCAGGCATCACCCCGATCGCGATTGACGGGCAGGACCAGTGGCCGCTGGAGAGGTACGTGGCCTACCAGCCCTTCCGGGAGGCCGGCCCCGACTTCGTGCAGAAGCTCAAGAAGGGCGAAGCCAAGTTCAGCGATCCTGCCGGGCAGAAGGCAGTGAACTGGATGTCCGGGCTGGGCAAGGCCAAATGCTTCCAGGACGGCTTCTCAGCCCAAGGCTACTCAGACGCGCAAAACCAGTTCACGTCCGGGCAGGCGGCCATGTACAACATCGGCACGTGGGAGCTTCCCAGCCTGGCGACCGACAAACTGAACCCCGCCGTGCGGAACGACATCGACTTCTTCACGCTGCCCACCACCGCGAATTCCGTGACGGCCGCCAATGAGTATGTTTCCCCCTCCGGCATCGGCATGGCCGTGAACTCCAAGACCTACGATCCGCTGGTCAGCGACTTCCTGAAATTTGCGCTGCAGAAGTACCCGGCGGAATACGCAGCCACCGGCGCACTGTCACCCACCACCAACGTGGAAACCACCGTCCCGGCCAACGCCACGCCGTTGTACAAGAAGGCCTTGGACGCTGCCAGTGACCTGGGGTCGAAGCAGGCCATGCCGTGGGACACGCAGCTGGACCCCACCACCAACGGAAGGCTCCAGCAGGAACTCGTCCTCCTGGTGCAAGGGAACATCACGCCCGAGCAGTTCACCAGCACCATGGACCAGACCATCGCGCAGAACGCGCCGAAGTTCTTCAAATAGGCAGTTCTGCACATAGATCCCAGCGGCGGGGGACCGGCCGGTTCCCCGCCCGAAAGGCCACACCATGCTTCCCAACAGGTCCAAGACCTCAGTCCTGGTCTTCCTGCTTCCGCCGCTGCTTCTTTACGGCGCGGCAGTGCTCTTCCCGATCCTCCAGTCCCTGTTCCTGAGCTTCTTCTCCTGGAACGGCATCAGCGACATGGAGTTCGTGGGTCTCGAAAACTACATCCGTATGCTGACAGCGGACGATATTTTCTGGCGGTCCTTCGGGAACGCACTGATCTACCTGGCCATCTGCCTGGTGCTCCAGCTCGGCGGAGCGCTGGTAGTGGCGAGCCTGCTGCTGTCACTGACGCGGGGCAGGGAACTCATCAAGACCCTCTACCTTCTCCCTGCCGTCATCTCCACCGTGGCCATCGCCTTCCTCTTTGTCCGTATCTACTCGATCGATCCGGTCGGCCTGCTTAATCAGCTGTTGCACTGGATCGGGCTGGGCAGCCTGGAAAAAGCATGGTTGTCCGACGTGAACACCGTCCTGGCCGCAGTTTCTGCGCCGGAAGGGTGGCGGTTCACGGGCCTCTACATGCTGATTATCTACGCTGCCTTGATTGCGGTCCCCAAGGAGCTCGAGGAAGCTGCAGTCCTGGACGGGGCCTCGCGGTGGACGCTCTTCACCAAGATCCGCTTCCCGTACATCCGACCGGTGTGGATCACCACCACCATCATGGCCACCACGTACGGGCTGCGCGGCTTCGACATTCCCTACCTCATGACCAACGGCGGTCCCGGCCAATCGTCCGAGCTGCTCACCACCTACATGTACAAGACCGCCTTCACCAGTACCGACTTCGGCTACGCCAGCACCATCTCTGTGTTCATCGTGATCGAGTGCCTGGTGGCCGTCGGCCTCATTCTGTTCATGCTCAAGCGGAAGGCTGACTCATGATCGCCCAGACAGCACCTGCCTCCCGACCGACGGCCACCAAACCGCCGTCGCCGGTTCCAACACGACGGCGGCGCAAGCCGAACCTGTACCGGACGCTCTCCCGGGTGCTGATCATGCTGATCGTGATCGTCCAGGTCTACCCACTGGCCTGGCTGTTCCTTACCAGCCTGCGGACCGAGCACGACTTTGCGACGGGCGATCCGTTCGCCTTGCCGGGCGCGCTGACGTGGGACAACTATGCCCGGGCGTTCCAGACCGGGGACCTCGGCAGGAACATCCTCAACAGCTTCATCGTGACCATGGGCGCCAACGTGCTGATCGTCCTCTTCGGCATGATGGCCGCCTATGCCATCCAGGTCCTCGGATTCAGGTTCAGCAGGTTCGTCCGCGGCCTGTTCCTGATCGGCATCATCGTCCCGGTACAGATCGCTTTGGTCCCGTTGTTTATTGATTACTCAGCGGTGAACCTGCTGGATACGTACCAGTCGATGATCATTCCGCTGGCCGGGTTCGCCCTGCCGATGTCCATTTACCTCTTTTCCTCCTTCTTCGAATACATCCCGCGCGAAACCTATGAGGCTGCGTCCCTGGACGGCGCCGGGCCGTACCGGATCTTCGGCCTCATCACGTTGCCGCTGTCCTTGAACACGGTGGTTACGGTGGTGCTGGTCAACAGCATCTTCATTTGGAACGACTTCATCTTCGCCAACACGTTCGTCCTCTCCGAAGAGCTGAAGACCATCCCGCTCGGTCTGCAGAATTACATCGGCGCCATGGGCAAGGTGGACTGGACCGCCACCTTCGCCGCTGTCTGCGTCACCATCACGCCGCTGCTCCTGGTGTTCCTCGTCCTGAACAAAGCCATGATCCAAGGCTTGGAGAGCGGGGCGAACAAAGGATGACGCCTGCAACGCATGGATATACTCCTGATGGAGGGCAGATGATTTCGCAGGAGAAAGATCCAGGCACGCCGGCAACCCACGACGCTCCTGTCGGAACCAGCCGCGCACATCCGGTGACCCTCCGCGAAGTGGCAGAAGCTGCAGGCGTTTCCACCGCCACGGTCTCCCTGGTCATCAATAAAAAGAAGAACGCCCGCATCGCGGAGGAAACCCGGGAACGCGTCAAAACGGCCATCCGCGCCCTTGGTTACCGCCCCAACGCCATGGCCAAGACCCTGGTGAGCGGAACCTCGAAGTTCATCGGACTGGTGGCCGATGGTGTCGCCACCACGCCCTTCGCCGGCCAAATCATCCACGGAGCACAGGACGAGGCCTGGAAACACGGTTACGCCCTGTTGATTGCCAACACCGAGGGCAACCTCGACCTCGAGAACGACGCCATCAACATGATGCTGGAGTACAAGGTCCGCGGCATCCTGTACTCCACCTGGTTCCACCGGACCACCGACATTCCGGAGACGCTCCGCGAAGCAGACTTCGTGCTGGTCAACTGCTTCTCGCCACTGCCCGGCGCGGCACGGGCAGTGGTGCCTGACGAAGCCCAGGGCGGACAAACGGCCACCGAAATCCTCATCCGTGGTGGCCACCGGCGCATCGCCTTCATCAACGCCACCACTCCGGCCCCGGCCAGGGACGGGCGGTTGAAGGGCTACCGGGCTGCGTTGGAAGCGGCCGGAATCGCGTTCGATCCTGACCTCGTCCTTGAGGCGTACCCCGACCAGGAAGGCGGCTACGGCGCCACGGCGGAACTGCTGAAACGCGGCGTCACTGCCGTCTACTGCTACAACGACCGCATGGCCATGGGTCTCTACGACGGCCTCCGGGAGCAAGGACTGTCCATTCCGGAGGACATCGCCGTAGTGGGCTTCGACAACCAGGAAGTCATCGCCGCCCACCTCCGGCCACCGCTCTCCACCGTATCCTTGCCGCATTATGAACTTGGCGCGGCGGGCGTGCGGCTCCTGCTCGGCCTGGATGAAGCGCCGGTGGACTCAGCCCTCAAAATCGAATGCCCTGCGATCGAACGCGCCTCGGTGGCCGTGCCGTCGAAGGCTTAGTCCCTCAAGCCCCAGGTTCTCAACGCGCGACGGCGGCTGGTCACCCCAAGGTGACCAGCCGCCGTCGCGC
>NZ_JAPDNV010000050.1:0-20895 GCF_026013155.1 Paenarthrobacter sp. PAE-2
CCAGCCCCACCCGACCATCCCTCTCCCACATCCCACCCACTTCCCACCATCCCTCCCACCCCCGGGGCGGCGTGAACGCGCCTCCCAGCGAGGGGCGGCGGCAATTGACTAGACTCAATGCATGCCCGAGGAGAATAACGCCGCCATAGCCGCGGCTGCCCTAGCGCAGTCGAATACCGGTGAGGCTGCTTTCTTCGACGTGGACAACACCTTGATGAAGGGCGCGAGCCTCTTCCATGTGGCCCGGAAAATGTACGAACGAAGGGCCTTTACGCTGTCCCAGGCGGCGGGATTTGCCTGGAAACAGTTCAAGTTCGTATTGCGTGGCGAAAACCTGGATGATGTCCACGCCGTCCGGGACTCGGCCTTAACGCTCGCCGCAGGAATCACCGTCGATGACATCAAAGCGCTTGGCGAAGAGGTCTACGACGAAATGATCGAGTCCAGGATTTGGCCCGGCACCAAGGCCTTGGCGGAGCAGCATCTTCGAATTGGTCGACCCGTCTGGCTGGTTACTGCCACTCCTATCGAAGTTGCCACAGTGATATCCACCAGGCTTGGGCTGACCGGCGCGTTGGGTACCGTCGGTGAGATCGAGGACGGTATGTATACCGGGCGTTTGGTGGGAGACATTCTGCATGGCCCGGCCAAAGCAGTCGCCGTCAACCTGGTCGCTGAAAGGGAAGGCCTGGACTTGGAGCACTGCTGGGCCTACAGCGACTCCGCCAATGACATCCCGCTCCTCACCATGGTGGGCCATCCCGTGGTGATCAACCCTGATTCCCGGCTTCGCAAACACGCCCGCGAGAACAACTGGCCGGTATACGACTTCCGCTCCGGTCGCCGCGCGGCAACCCTCGGCCTCAAAGCCGCTACGGTCGGCGGGGCTGTTTACGGACTGTGGCGGGGATTCAGCCGTTTCCGCACCCCCCGCTGACCCTCTATCACTTCCCGCCGCCTTTCCCGGCTTCCTCTATCACTTCCCGCCGCCTTTCCCGGCTTCCTCTATCACCCGGCCAGATCGGCCACCGACCTGTGGATAACTTCTGCGGGCATCGAGGCTTTCCGGCAACAATGCCTTTATGGAAAAGCCTTCTCTCATCAGCCCTCGACTGCCTTACGCGCCCTTTACATTGAGTGAAGCCAAAGCTGCGGGGTTACAGCAGACCGAGCTATGGCGGCGAACTGACATCCATCCTGTCAGCAGGGGCCTCTATCGACCGGTGGAGTGGGATTTCGACCTTGCAGCAGCAGCACGGTCGTTGTCCGCCGCCAGCCCGGGAGCATGGATTTCACACGTTACCGCCGCAAGATTGCAGGGACTTTTCCTTCCGCCGTGGTTGTCAGATTCCAACGAACTGCACCTCAGTAAACCCAGGAAGCTTCCGCCTGTGCGCCGCAAAGGAGTGGTCGGACATACCGTGTTGGCCTTTGACGGTGAAATCGAGGAGACGCAGGGAATTCGTATGACCACGCGTTCGAGGACGTGGCTCGACTTGGCCACACAGCTACCGTTATACGACCTCATCTGCGTTGGAGATCAGCTCATACGCGTGCCGAGGCCGGAGTTGGAAGGACGAACTGCTCCATACGCAACCCCCGCTGAACTGCGCACACTGCTGGACCGTCACCGCGGAAGGCAGGGCGTCGTCCGCGCGCGTGAGGCCTTCGAGCTTATGCGCGTCGGCGCTGATTCGGCACCGGAAACGCGGCTTCGGCTCGCCATGCTCGATGCTGGCCTCCCGGAGCCTGAACTCCAAGTGAAACTTCGGGTAAGGGATCCCTTCTCGCCGACTACCGACCTGGGCTTCAGGGCCCGCCGGCTCGCCATACAGTACGACGGCGGCCATCACCTTGAGGAGGAACAGATCCTCAGCGATATGCGCAGGGATAAAGCCTTTCGGGCGGCCGGATGGACCGTTTTGGTATTCGACAAAGACGACGCGGGAGAAGACTTCGTCTCTGCAACGAAGCAGATCAAAAAGGCACTGCGGACGGCATGGATGGACCCTTCGGTCGAGTCCGGGTTCGCCCGGGGGTGACAGAGCAACACCCCACAACCGGCGGGACGTGACAGAGGAACACCCCACAACCGGCGGGACGTGACTGAGGAACACCCCACAACCGGCGGGAGGTGATAGAGGGACGCCCCGAAACCGACGGGACGTGACAGAGGGACGCCCCGAAACCGACGGGACGTGACAGAGGGATGCGGGAGGGGCGGGGATGCAAAAATGCCCGCCGCCTGGGAGGCAACGGGCATTCACGCTTGATGAAGTATTTCTACTTCTTATTGCGGCGCTGGTGGCGAGTCTTGCGAAGCAGCTTGCGGTGCTTCTTCTTGGCCATACGCTTGCGGCGCTTCTTAATAACTGAACCCACGAAAGTTCCTTACAAACTAGATGAAGGTCCTGTCTGTTGGAACGGATCCGCGGACAAAGCAGCAGACAGTACAACTGACAGATTCTTACAATGACGTAAAACGTTCCTTAACAGGGTACCGCTTCACAGAGGTACCCGATGACCACGGCCCGCTGTGCGGACAATCGGCACTCAGGCGGTCTCGGTTTGCCCGTCCACAACAGCACCCTTCAGGTACTGTGCGACGGCCTCCTCGGGGACACGGAAAGAACGGCCGAACCTTACGGCCGGCATTTCTCCGGAGTGAACCAAGCGGTACACGGTCATTTTGGAAACGCGCAGGACGTCGGCCACTTCGGCCACCGTCATGAAACGCGCGTTCGAGAAGTTAGTCTCCGCGGACATTTCCCATATTCCTTTGCTCTCAGACAATAGGACACCCCCAGCAGAACGGTGTGCCGATGCTGAGCCATCAAACAACCATGTCTAGATACTCTAGAGGCTGATGGTGCCAATGTGAAAGCACTTTGGGAAAAGTGGGACTGTACTTCCCGCCTACTCCCCCGACGCCAGCCGACGCTTCCGGGCCGAGGCGGCAAGCTGCTCCAGAACGGAAGCAGTAACGTCCCACTCCATGCAGGCATCGGTGACGCTCTGGCCGTAGACGAGCTCCTGTTCCCCCGCGAGCTGCTTGGCGACGTCCAGGTTCTGCGCTCCGCCAACCAGGAAGCTTTCCAGCATGACGCCGGCGATGGGGGTGGCCGGATCGGATTCCAGCTGGGCGCCGATCTCCAGCGCCACTTCGGCCTGGCGGTGATGACTCTTTCCGCTGTTCGCGTGGCTTGCGTCGACGATCAGCCGGGGGTTCAGGCCCTTCGAAGAGAGCTTCTCCGAGGCATGGGCCACGTCATCCTGCGAGTAGTTGGGGCCCTTGCGTCCACCGCGGAGGATCACGTGCGTGTCCGGGTTTCCGGCGGTTGCCACCAAAGCCGCGCGGCCGTCGTCGTCGATTCCCAGGAAGGCCTGTTCGGCGGCAGCGGCGCCGCAAGCGTCGATGGCTACTTGGAGGTCGCCGTCGGTACCGTTCTTGAAGCCGATCGGCATGGACAGTCCGGAGGCGAGCTGGCGGTGGATCTGGCTTTCGGTGGTCCGCGCGCCGATGGCACCCCAGGAAACCAGGTCAGCCATGTACTGCGGGCTGATGGGTTCCAGGAACTCCGTGGCGGTGGGCAACCCCAAGGAAGTGACCTGCTTCAGGAAGCCGCGGGCGGCGCGGAGGCCGGAGGCAATGTCATGGCTCCCGTCCAGGTGGGGATCGTTGATGAGGCCCTTCCACCCCACGGTGGTGCGCGGCTTTTCGAAGTAGGTCCGCATGACGATCAGCAGGTCTTCCTTGTGCTTCTCGGCCTGGCTGACCAGCCGGCGGGCGTATTCGAGGCCGGCCTTTGGGTCATGGATGGAGCAGGGGCCCACGATCACCAGCAGCCGGTCGTCGACGCCGTCCATGACGGCGCGTACTTCGTCGCGGCCACGGTCGACGACGGCAGCCGAGCGGGCGTCCAGCGGCAACTCCGCGATGATGTCCTGGGGCGCCGGAAGGGGCTCGAAGCGGGCCACCCGGAGGTTGGAGGTGGCGGGCTGCGCGGCGCCAAGGGCATCAACGGGGTGGGCGGCTGCAGCGGTTTCGTGGGCGATGCTGGTCATTTTCTGGGTCCTGTTCCGGTGGCGGAGCGGGCCCCTTTTCAGAACCCGCCGGATATGGCGAAGGACAGAGAATCATCTCTGCCCTGTTGGCTCTGAAGGAAAGTTGGATGCGTGTCAGTTAGACGCGGGCCCCTCCAGAGCCAACGAAAAATACGCATACCAACGCTTAGTCATAGCCACACCATAACCGCGGCGAATCAGCCCCGGCAAATCGCGTCCGTCATGATGACAAAAGTTTGCGCAGGAACTGCAACTGCTTGATCCAGTGGTGTTCCTGCCCGCCCTCGTGGTTGTTGAAACGGTAGACCTCAATGTCCTTCTCCGGAGTACCGCCGGAAAGGCCGTAGTTGTTGTAGCCGGCAAAAACGGTGGACGGCGGGCAAATGTCGTCCATTTGGGCGGCGGAGAAGAGGGCCGGGACAGAGGCGGCCTTCCCCAAGTGCACGCCGTCGAAGTAGTTCAGCACGGCGAGCATGGCCTCGTAGCGGTCCCGGTGCCGGCCGAGGAACGATGCGATCTCCGGGTACGGTCCCCGGGGCGTGATGTCGATGGCCCGCGGGAAGTCCTGCAGGAACGGGACGTCGGGCATGGCGGCGATAACGCCGTCGAGCCTTCCTGCTGCCAGCCCCGCGGTGGCCACGGTGATGCCGCCGCCCTGGCTGATGCCCGTCAGCACCACTTTGGAAGGGTCGACGGCGGGATGGCTCTGTGCCGCTTCGACGGCACGGAAGGCATCAACATAGACACGGCGGAAGTAGTAGTCATCCTGGTGCCGGATACCGCGGGTCATCAGGCCGGCATAGGCCACGTCCCCAGCAGAGGAATGGGGATCCGGGGTATCGCCGGAAACGCCGCCGTAGCCCTGGCCGCGCGAGTCCATGATGAAGTGCGCGTATCCGGCCTGCGCCCAGCGTGTGTTCTGGTTGGCCAGCCCCCGGCCGCCCGAGTAGCCGATGAACTCAACCACAACGGGCAGGCGCTGCCCGGGCTGGAGGTGTGCGGGGAGGTGCAGCCAGCCCTTGATCCGGTGGCCGCCGAAGCCGGAGAAGGTGACGTCAAAGGTGTCGATGACGGCGAGGTAGTTGTCGACGGGCTCGAAAGTGGCATCGAGGGAAACCTGGCGCGTTTCCTCAATGGTCCGGTCCCAGAACGGTTGGAGGTCGGCTGGCTGGACGGCGCTGGAGGTGTAGTCGCGGAGCTGTTCGAGGGGAAGGTCGAAAAGTGGCATGGTCCGTTCCAAGGAGAGAGGGTGGGTGGTAGCTCAGTTGGGGACATCCTACGTCATGGCAGCGTGGTCTCCGTCACTCATGGGCGTGACCTCCAGGTTCCGGTAGGCCGCGCGGAGCGGAGCCATCTGGCGGATCCCGAAGTAGCCTCCACCCAAGGGCACGGCCGCCGGGTCCGACCATGCGAACAAGGACAAACCGTTGATGGAGAAAAGGACCCGCGGCCCGTCCTTGACCACTTCCATGCGGTAGAAGCCATCCGCGTCCTCGGCCGGCGGGAGCGGATCGGCTCCCTGCGCCATGAGTTCGAATCCGGCGCTCTTCCGGAGGTTGCAGGTGCGGAACGCGCGCTCGGAAGCGTACTTGTGCCGAAAGTAGGAGATGTGAAGGGCGTCGATGTCGCCGGAATGGTACTGCGGATAGAATCCGGTGCGCGGCGCGAGGGCGGGGGAAAACAGGTCCTCGCCACCGTGACCGCGGGCGGCGAAGAACACCATCGCCAAGCCCGGTTCTTCGATCGGCTTGAACTCCCACGTGATGCGGACGTGGTCCGGCAATTCGCGGGGACACCACAGCGTCCAGTGGGCATGGTCGCCGTGGACTTCAGGATCAAGCGCGCCCGACAGCAGCAGCGCAGGACCGCCGTCGTCGCCTGAACCGTCGTCGTATGTTTCCAACTGAACGGGCCCTTCGGCGATCCAGTCGGCAACGTCGCCGGGCCCCCTGAGCTTGTTCCCGTAAACGGTAGCGACGCTCAAGCCTGTGCCCCCGCGCCCAATGACACCGGCAGACCAAACCCGAGCGTTTCCAGTTCGCCCGCCACGTGAGCCGCGATCAACCGCGCACCCTTCTCATGAAAGTGCGTGTTGTCCTCAAGACCGCCGACCCAATGCGCATGCTCCCCGGGTGCGAAGTGGAAGAACAGCTCCGTGGAACCCTCCTCCCCCAACTCCAGATACAGTGCGCGGGTCCAGCGGTTCAGGTCGATGACGTCCAGCCCCAGCTCGGCGCCGAGTTCACGCACGACGGCGGGATACTCACCGAGCGTCTCCTGAAGGGCGCCGCCGTCGAAATGCCGGCGTTCCACCGGTGTACACAAAATCGGAATCCCGCCCTTGGAACGCACCTCGGCAACCATGCGCCGGAGGTTCTCCGCGTAGCCTGTCCGGGCGGCGAGGTGTGCGCGCTTCTGGTCGTTGTGTCCGAACTGGATCAGGACCACGTCGCCTTGGACCGCCTGATAGAGAAGCTGGTGCCAGAGGCCTTCCTCGCGGAACGACTCCGTGGTGGCGCCGCCCTTGGCGTAGTTGTGCACGGCCGCCCACCAGTAGGTTTCCGGCGCCAGGTGGGCGCCCCAACCGCTCATGGGGTATTCGTAACTTTGGCAGGCCGCCACTGTGGAGTCGCCCGCAAGGAGGATTTTCATGGTTTGTCCTTTGGTGTGAGCCTTGTGAGCCAAGCCTTGTGAGCCTCAGCCCTTCACTGAGCCGATCAGCATTCCCTTGGCGAAGTGCTTCTGGAGGAAGGGATAGAAGATAAGGATGGGCAGGGTGGCCACAACGATCACCGCGAACTTCACGCCTTGCTCGGGCGGGATGTAAGTGGGGTCCACATTGCCGGTACCCAGGAGGTCCGACGCCGCCGTCACTTGCCGGAGGTACATCTGCAAGGTCCACATGCTGTTGTCGCTGAGGTACAGCAACGGAGACATGAAGTCGTTCCAGATCCCGACGGCGTAGAACAGGGCGAAGGTGGCCAGCACGGGCTTGGACAACGGCAGCAGGATGCGCCAGAGAATTCCAATCTCCGTGGCACCGTCCATCTTGGCGGACTCCTCCAGTTCTCCGGGTAGCTCCTGGAAGAAGTTCTTGATGATGATCAGGCTGAACGGGTTGATGGCCGCCGGCAGGATCAACGCCCAGTAGGTGTTCAGGAGGCCGAGGTCCTTGACCAGAAGGAAGGTGGGGATCATTCCGCCGGAGAAGACCATGGCAAAGACCACCAGGGAAAGGATCAGTTTCCGGCCCCGGAGTCCGCGCTTGGCCAGCGGGTAGGCCATGGTCACCGTCAGCAGGAGCTGGATCAGGGTGCCCACCAGGGTCACGAGCACCGTGGTGAGCAGGGCCTTGGTGAACGCAGGCGTGGAGAAGATGTACTCGTAGGAACCGAGCGTGAATTGTTCAGGCCAGATGAAGAACGGTCGCCTGGTGATTTCCGCTTCGGAAGCGAACGATCCGGCAAGGACGTACACGAACGGCAGCAGGGTGATGACCCCCACCAGGGACAGGAAAACGTAGTTGGCGGCGTCGAAGATCCGCCCGCCGCGGGTGTTGTGAATCTTCATTAGAACAGTCCGCTCTGGTTGAAGCGTTTTGAGAGCCAGTTGGTGCCGAAGATGAGCACGATGCCCACCAGCGACTTGAAAAGCCCGACGGCGGTGCTGTAGCTGTAGGCGCCTTGGGTGATGCCAACAAAGTAAACGTAGGTATCAAAGACATCGGCCACGCTGCGGTTGAGTGCGTTGGTCATAAGGTAGATCTGCTCGAAGCCGGTGTTGAGCATCTGCCCGATGGCCAGGATGAGCATCACGATCACTGTGGACCGGATGCCGGGAAGGGTGATGTGCCACACCCGCCGGAAACGGCCGGCGCCGTCGATGATTGCGGCCTCGTATTGGTCCTGGTCGACGGTTGCCAGCGCGGCGAGGAAAATAATGGTTCCCCAACCGGTGTTCTTCCAGATTTCCTGGAGCACGATCAACGGCCGGAACCAGTTGGGATCGGAGAGGATGTCCACGTTGGTGCCGAAGAGTCCGTTGACGAACTGGAAGAGCGGGCCAATGTCCAGCGCGAACAACAGGAAGCTCAGGGACGCGACGATGGTCCAGGACAGGAAGTGCGGAATGTAGACGAGGGTCTGGACGGTGCGCTTGAGGATGCTGAGCCGGACTTCGTTGAGCAGCAGCGCCAGCACGATGGTCAGCGGGAATGCGATGCCCAGGTTGAGGAAGGCAAGGATCAGCGTGTTGCCGAGCAGCCGGGGAAAGTCAGGGTTCGCGAAGAAGTCCTGGAAATGCTGCGTTCCCACCCAGGGGCTGCCGTTGACGCCGAGGAAAGGAACGTAGTCCTTGAAGGCGATGGACACCCCGTACATGGGTCCGTACCGGAAGATCGCAAAGTACAGGAGCCCCGGGAGCAGGAGCAGGTAGAGCCACTTGTAGTGGGCGAAGTGGACGGCAAAACCGCGCCGCCGCACCGGGGCGGGCGGCTGCGTGGCCGCCCGCTCCGGAGCTTTGGTCTCAACGACGGGCGCTGTCACTTCTTGTTTTCCTGCCAGAGTTTGTTGATTTCTTCCTTGACCTTGTCACCGCCGCTGGTGTTCCACAGCTTGATGGCGTCCTTCAGGCCCTGCTCATCGATCTGGCCGGCGAGGTACTTGATGCGGGCGTCGGCAACGATGTTGTCCAGCTGGGCGCCCTTGGCAACGTAGGTTGGCGAGACGAAGGCGGCAGCCGGGTTGTAGACGGCGCTCTTGAGGTCTTCGGCCATCACGTTCTGGCGGTCTTCGAATACCTTTTGTTCGTACTCGGAGGCCTGCTTGACGTCGTAGAAGTTGTTGCCGGTGACGTTGGTGCCAAGCTGTGAGTAGCTCTTAACGTCGGTGTTGATTTCTTTGCCTTCCGGAGTCTCCGGCGTGATCTTGGCAGCGAGGTTGTCCTGGACCGTGAAGTTGACGCCTTCGATGCCGTTGTTCAACAGCACGGCCGCTTCCTTGCTGTTCATGGTGTCCAGGAACTTCAGGACGTTATCCAGCTCAGCTTCCGTGCGGACGCTGGACTTGGGAATGGCGAGGAATCCCGAGTAGCCGTCCGTGGGGTGGGCGTGCAGTTCTCCGTCCGGGCCCTTCAGGCTTCCCACGAAGCCCACTTTGTTCTGGAAGTCAGCAGGGTTGGCCTGCTTGAAAAGGTTGATCAGTACGCTGACCCGGGAGTCGACGTCGACGATGATTCCGCCCTTGCCGTTGAAGAACGGTTCATTCCACTTGGTGGGATCGAAAGTGGCGAAATCAGGATTGATGAGTTTCTCGTCCACCATCTTCTTGATGAACCGGTCGGCTTCAAGGAATTCGTCCGTTTCGAAGCTCGGGACCAGCTTGCCGTCCCGTTCCGTCCATCGATTGCCTGCGCCAAACCAGGTTTCCATCAGGTCGTAGGGGCTGTTGGTGCCCAGCGATCCCCATTTGGGGATGGTGATTCCGTAGGTGTCGTTCTGGCCGTTGCCGTCCGGATCCTGTTCGGTGAAGGCCTTGGCAACTTTGTAGAGGTCCTCCACCGTTTCAGGAGCCTTCATGCCGACTTTGTCCAGCCAGTCCTGCCGGAACATCACGGCCGCACGGATCGGGTTGCGGGCCCGGAAGACCCCGTATACCTTCCCGTTGACGCTTGCGTTCTGTTGGACTTCAGGGAAGGTGGTCTTGAGGTTGGGGTAATCCTTGAGCTTGTCCGTCAGGTCCCAGAACGCTCCGGCCTCGGCGTTCTTCACGAAGCCCGGGGACTTGCTCTGGACCACCAGCACCTGTGGAATGTCCGAGGAAGCCAGGGTGATGTTCATCTTGTCTTCGTACGAGGCATTCGGTGCCCACGAGATAGTGATGTCCTTGCCGGTCATCTCTTCGAGCTTCTTCTGTACCGCACCATCGGAGGAAGGCGGCTGTGCCTCAAGGAATGGCGCCATGATGCTGATGCTCTTCATGTCGGCGGCTTGGGGCTCACCCCCGCCGCATGCGGTCAGCGCCAGTGCGGCGGAAACAACGACGGCGGCTGCGAGCGTTGATCTTCTACGGTTCATGATGTTCCTTTTCCACTTCTTCGGGGTTGGTGTCCGTCGGGAGTTCCAGGTTTCGGCCGCCGTGGAACCGCTTGATGGTCCACAACTGCGTACTCGCCAAAATTTGATACGTTTCATTAATGTCGCCGCCAGAGCCGGACAGAGTATTCAGATCCCCTCCTGGTGACTGGCCGGAGATGGCTTCCCGGGGCGGGACAGGCGAGGGAACTTCACCCACGGCATCCCAGGAGCCGACGTCGAGGGCCCGGTGCAAAACGGGCCGCATTAGCGGCACTTCGGGACCGACGTCACGCAAGGCTGGCCTCCTTGTTTGCCGGCACGGTGGTGCCGGTGGCAACAAGAGCCGGTCGGGCAGCGGTCACACGTGAAGCTGCTCCGGAAGCGGCCGGCGGCGCCAGCACCCCAGCGGCACCATCAGCAGCCGCGCTCCCTTGGGCAACGGCGTCGTCATTGGCCGTGAAGAAGCGGTCGCACAACCAGCCCGTGACGTACAGCCAGGCGCCGACCCCAAAGAACGGAATGAGCCCCGGAACCTGGCGGCATGCGAACGCGGCCGCGGCTGTCATGAAGAGCAGGATGGCCGTCCCAGCCAAGTGGCGCATGGCGAAGCGCGAAGACATGAGGAAGTACTGGGGAATGGTCAATTCGTAGCGGGCAAACATCGGGAAGAGGTGGCAGAGGGCGCCCGCAGCGAACAGGACCAGCAGGAGAACGGCCATGGATGCCACCTGCGAGCCCAGGTCCCAGCCGGCCGAGAAGTAGCTCCAGTTCAGGAACAAGGCAGCGGCAACCAACAGCACCGGAACGCCCAGCAGATTCCCTTTGACGAAGTTTCTGAAGTACTCACGCGCAAATCGCTTCAGCAGCGGTGCCGCATTTCCTCGAACCCGGTCGCGCACCAGGATGTGCGCAGCCGCCGTGCTTGGACCTACACCCAGGACCACCCCGCCCAGAAGGGTGAAAATGAGCCAGAAAATATTGAGGCAGGCGATCCAGAGGAGTGTGTCGAAGAAGGTGTAAGCCCGGAATCCGAGTCCGCCAGACGGCATGGAACTCCCCCCTTTCTCCATCGTTGCAGAATTGGCAGCCGCGTGTGCGGCATCACAAAGTAAACGGTTTCAGGCAATCTAGCCGCGTCCCACTATGCAGGTCAAGGGCTTGTTTGAATCGTTACATCTTTTTGGTAGCTTCAGCGCAACTCCAAGGGCCGCCTATGGGAAAGCGCTTGCCGCAGTCGGTACCAAGGCGATAACCTGAAGGCCCGACCCAACCCCGGACGTGACGATGGCGTCAACCGCCCCTCGTCCAGCCGGCTGTTGTGAAACGCCAGAGGAGACCCATGGGCACGCCGTCAACCGATTCGCCAACCTCGTCCGTGGAGGTGTCCCCCGCCTCGTCCGGAAGCGCCCGGGTTGCACTGGTTGGCGTCCACGGATTCGGCGAACACCACCTGCACAACCTGGAACGGCTCAGCGTCGAAAAGCTGGTGGACCTCGTTGCCGTGGCCGACCCCAACCCGCCCGCCGCCGGCACCCTGCCCGGCACGACGGCTGTCTATCCGGACCTGGACGCGCTCCTGGCCGCGGACCACAGGCCGGACATCGTCATTGTTGCCACCCCCATCCAGACCCATGCACCACTTGCCTTGTCCGTGCTGGCTTCCTCGGCCCACCTCTACCTTGAGAAACCTCCCGTTGCTTCCATGAAGGACTTCCTCCACCTGCAGGAGGCTGCCGGGAAAGCCGGCAAGAGTGTCCAGATCGGCTTCCAGAGCCTTGGCTCCCACGCCCTCAAGGCGCTGGAACAGCTCGCCAAGGGTGAAGCAACCGAAGACTTCCCGTCGATCGGCAGGCTTAAGGGGATATCGGCTTCAGGCCGCTGGGTGCGTGACCGGGCCTACTACGCTCGGTCACGATGGGCCGGAAAACGCAGCCTGGATGGCGTGGATGTGGTGGATGGCGTTGCAACCAACCCGCTGGCACACGCCATTGCCACGGCACTGCGGATCGCCGGGGCCCGCACCGCAGCCGACCTCCAGTCGGTGGATACCGACCTTTACCGGGCCAACGACATTGAAGCGGACGACACCTCCGTGATCCGCATGCGCACCATCCAAGGGCTGCCGATCACCTGTGCCCTGACGCTCTGCGCTTCAGAATCGGTGGAACCGTACGTCACACTGCACGGCACTGAAGGAACGGCGGTGTTCCACTACACCGAGGACCGCGTGACCGTCCGCACCGAGGCCGGCGAAGCAACACGGGAGTTCGGACGGGACGACCTGACGGAGAATCTCCTGGGCCATCTTTCCCAAGGCACCCCGCTCCTGAGCCCGCTGGATCACAGCGGCGCCTTCATGAAGGTCCTGGAAGCCATCCGAACAGCTGAACCACCAACTGCCATCCCGTCCGATGAAGTGAACTGGATGGGAACAGGCCAACAGGCCCACGCGGTACTTCCCGGGATCGAAGAGATCCTGGAACGGGCCACAAAAGCCCACGCCACGTTCTCCGAGCTCGGGGTCTCCTGGGCCTGCCGGGATTCGACCGGTACAGAGCCGCTCTTCAGGGATTCCCCGGAGGCCTCCCTGCAACGCGGTTCAACGCTGTGGAACGAGCTTTCACCGCGGCCCTACCTGCACCCGGTCTCCACGCTTGCGGGAACAGTTGTTACCGACCACATGCCCGTGGACCACGTGTGGCATCTCGGTGCCGGGTTCGCCCTCCAGGACGTCAACGGCACCAATTTTTGGGGCGGCCGCAGCTACCGTCGCAGCGCCGGCAGGTACGTGGACCTCGAGGACCACGGCCGGATTGCCATCCAGAACATCAATCGAGGACCGGGCAAGACCACGCTGGACCTGCAATGGATCGGCGCGGACGGTTCCACTCTGCTTCGGGAAGTGCGGAGCTTCGAACGTACTTCCATTGACCACCGCACGTGGCGACTGGACATCCGGACCGAACTGACCGGCGTCGTTGATTGCTCCTTGGGCAGTCCGGGCTCGCATGGCGCCGCCGGCAGCGGCTACGGCGGTTTCTTCTGGCGGTTGCCTGCCAATGGTTCGGCCCGCGTCTTCTCCTCCACAGCCGAGGGCGAACCTGACGTGCACGGTACCGTGGCGCCGTGGCTGGCGTGGACCGGGGATTTCGACGGCGGCCCGGCAACTCTGGTGTTCGGCGCGCCCCCCGAGTCCCCGGATCCGTGGTTCGTGCGCCTCCACCAATACCCGGCGGTGGGTTCGGCCTTGGCTTGGGATTCACCGGTGAACCTCGCTGCAGGCCGGAGCCTGAGCCGCACCATCACAGTCTGGATCAGCGATGGAACGCTCACGTCAGAGGAGATCGAAGGCTTGGTCGCCTAGGCTCGCGAGCGCCTGCGCAGCAACACGGCAACCACAAAGGCGGAGGCCATCCCCAACCCGCCCGTGACCACCAGTCCGGTGCGAACGCCGAACTCCTCCGTCAGCCATCCGGCCAGCAAGCCGCCCACGGCATGCCCACCCAGCAGGAGGGGAAAGTACAGTGCCAGCACCCTGCCCCGGACGTGTGATCCTGCCTCAAGTTGCACCGCAGTAGCGGCACTTGTCAGGAACAGCAGGGTCATAAAGCCCACCACCACCAGCATCACAACGAATGATTCCTGGGTGGGCATCAAGGCTGCCAGCAACTGGGACAGGCCGAACAGGCCGGCGCTGGCCACGATTCCCTTGCGGCCGAAGCGCTTGATCCGTGTAGCCAACAACGCCCCCGTCAAAGCTCCCAAGGCGCTGACAGTGTTGAAGAGGCCGAAACCCGCGGGCCCGCTGTGCCACACCCGGTCAGCGAACGCGGCCAGCACCACGGGCCCGTTCATCCCGAACGCACCCATCAGCCCGGCCAGGATCATGGTGAGGAGGAGCGGCGGACGGGCACACACAAAATGGAAGCCGGCCAGGATCTGCCCCCGGCCGCTGGTGCGCGGGAGCGGGTTGTGGTTGTCGGCACCATGGTGCAACTCTGCCGGACGAATCGCCACGATCATGGCCAGGACGGCGGCCCCAATGCCCGCATTGGCCGCGAACGCCGCCGCCGGACCGGCCTGGGCGATCACGACGCCGGCAAGGGCGGGCCCCAGCATTGCACCGAGTTGTCCTATGGCGCTGTTGAGCCCGATCGCTGCGGGCAGGCCCCGGTCCCCGACTACCTCGTTGACGAAGACCTGCCGCGCAGGCCCGTCGATGGCGCTGGTGACGCCAAGGATGATGCAGCTGGCGTAGACAACGCCGACGTCGGTTCCGCCGGTTGCGCTCCAAGCGGCCAGTCCCGCTGCCAGCACCGTTGCCACCGATTGGCAGGCCAACAGGATCCGGCGTTTGGGAAAGAGATCCACCAGCACGCCGCTGAGCGGACCCACCACCAGCATGGGCAGGAATTGGAGCGCCACGGCCAGCCCCACCGCTGCGGGGCTTCCGGTTAGCTGCAGGACCAGCCAATCCTGCGCGAGCCGTTGCATCCAGACGCCGCCGCTGCCGGCCAGCGTCAGTGCAATGAAGATGCGGTAGTTGTGCTGCCGGAGCGGGTAGTGCCACGTCTCCGGATCAGGAGCGGTTGGAGCAGGACGTCGGGAAGTGAAGCGCTGGGAAAACGGGCGCGGCGGCAAGGCTGGGGTCAGCTCCTATGAGCGGGATCGGATCTTGATGGCGGCTGCGGCGAGGACGAGCGTTCCGGGGACAATCACAAAGAGGGCCTGAAGCATCCACACGAACACCACGGCCATGCCTACCGCAGCAAGCAGCAACAGCGTGCCCGACCAGTCGCGCAGCATTTCTTCCTTGGCGTTCGAGTACGCGGCTGCCCAGCGATCCCGGCCTGCAATCTCTTCCCGGCCGCTCCAACCCGCGGCGATCCTCAGCAGCAGGACGGCGCCCACGGCGGCCAGCACGACTGTCGCCGGAAGGATCAGCAAGCGTCCCGGCAGTTGCCCCACCAGTGCGAGCAGCAGGTTCAGGACAATCACGACGCCGGCCACCGCCGTCGTGATCCCGAACTTCCAACTGCCGGGCAGTGCCAGGCGGAAGTTCCGCCACAGGGTCTTGAGGGAATCGTCCCTGCCGCTGAGGTGCCGCTCAAGGTGCGCGACGCCGGCAGCATAGGCCGCGGGCAACGTCACCAACGGCAGGGACAACAGGAGCACTATGACGCCGGCGAGGATGGCTTCGGAAAAGAGGGCAAAGCGGTTGACCGGGATGCCCGGCTTGTCCGAAGACTGTCCAGTGGTGTCCATGATGCTCACGTGTCTTCTCCTAGCCCTTGAGGCCCTGGGTTGAAACGCCTTCGACGATGTAGCGCTGGAAGATCAGGAAGAACACCAGCACCGGCAGCAGGGCGAGGACCGACATGGCAATCATTGCGCCGTAGTCGGAGGACTGTGTCTGGTCCACGAACAACCGCAAAGCGAGCGGGAGCGGATACTTTTCCGGGGTGTTAAGGTACAGCAGCGGGCCCAGGAAGTCGTTCCAGCTCCAGATGAAGGAGAAGATGGACGTGGAAATCAGTGCCGGCTTCATCAGCGGGAGCATGATGGAGCCGAAGATCCGCACATGCCCGGCACCGTCGATGCGGGCTGCTTCGTCCAGTTCAGCAGGCAGGTTCCGCATGAACTGCACCATCAGGAAGACGAAGAAGGCATCGGCTGCGAGGAACTTGCCGATCAGCAACGGCACGTAGGTATCCACCAGGCCCAACTGCTGGAACACGATGTACTGCGGAATGATCACCACGTGGAAGGGCAGCAGCAGGGTGGCAATCATCATGCCGAAGAACAAGCCGCGCCCCGGGAAGTTGATCCGGGCGAACGCGTAGGCGGAAACACTGGCGGAGAGGATGGTTCCCACCACCGCCCCGACGGCCAGGACCAACGAGTTGGTGAAGAACGTCAGCGTGCTGACCCCGCCGATCCCGTCCATGGCGGTGATGAAGTTGTCGAAGCTGAAGTTGGCGGACCACAGGGCTGTGTTGCCGCCGCCGATCTCCGAATTGGGCTTGAAGGATGAGGCAATCATCCACAAAGCCGGATACAGCACGATCGCTACCAGCGCCAGGGCAACAACGTGGAAGATGATGCTCTTGACGCGCTTTGCCGTTCCGGATTCCGACTTTGGGTTGTAGGCGGGAGCCGGTGCGGGCGCAGGTGCTGACTGCATGGGAGTTGCCGTTGTTGTCATTTTGAATCACCGCTGTAATGGACCCACTGCTTGGACGTCTTGAAGAAGATCAGCGTGATCACGCCGACCACGATCACCAGGAGCCAGGCCATCGCCGAAGCGTAGCCCATCCGGAAATCGCTGAAGCCGCGCAGGTAAAGGTAGAGCGTGTAGAAGAGGGTGGAGCCGGCAGGCCCGCCTTCACCGTTGGAGATGATGTAGGCCGAGGCGAAGATCTGGAACGCGTGGATGGTTTCCATCAGCAGGTTGAAGAAGATCACCGGCGACAGCATGGGCCAAGTGATGTTGAAGAACTTCCGCACCGGCCCGGCACCGTCCATGGACGCTGCCTCATAGAGATCCGCCGGGATCTGCTTGAGGCCGGCCAGGAAGATAACCATCGGAGCACCGAACTGCCAGACGGTGAGCAGGATCATCATGGGCATCGTCATGGAAGGGTTGCCCACCCAGCCGCCCAGGTTGATCCCGAAGAAGGACAACCCCTGATCCACGGGTCCCGAGTCACCGAACATGGCTTTCCAGACGATGGCGATCGAGACCGACGCGCCGATCAGGGAGGGAGCGTAGAACGCTGAACGGTAAAAGCCCTGGCCCTTGCGCTTGCTGTTGAGCAGCATGGCGATCGCCAAAGCGGCTGCGAGCTTCAACGGGGTACCGAAGACCACGTAGCTCAGGGTCACTCCCACCGATTGCAGGAAGCGCTCGTCCTGGAAGAGGGTGGCGTAATTGTCAAAACCTATCCACTTGGGAGCTTCGAAGAGGTTGTAGTTGGTGAAGGAAAGGTAGAGCGAGGAAATCATGGGCCCTACGGTGAGGGCGATGAATCCGAGCAACCAGGGCAAAAGGAACGTGTAGCCGGCGCGGGCATCCGCGCCGCGCCGCCGCGACTTGCGCGGTTGCGGGGCGGCGGACGTCCGGGGGCGCCTGCTCAGGGTTGGGCTTTGAGTCACGAGATACGTCCGTTGGTTGGGGAAAGCCTGTATCAGGCGTTCTGCTTGATGAGGTCTTCGGCTTCCTTGAACCACGCGTCTGCGGCACTGTCCACGGTCAGCTTGCCGTAGTTCAGTTCAGAACTGATGCGCTTGAAGGAAGTCTCCAAGGTGCCGAAACCGACGATCGGCGGCTCCGGAGCATCTTTGAGGTACTTCTCGATGGACTTCTCGTAATCCACCACCAGCCTGTCAGTGCCTTCGAACGTGGTGCCGTCGCGCTGGGTCTTCGACGCCGGAACACCGCGGGAGGTCTTGAAGATCTGCCCCACCTCGGGGTCGTTGACCATGAAGTCGATGAAGCGGGCGGCTGCGTCCTTGTACTTGGTCTTCGCGCTGGCAACCATGAGCATGGAGGGCTTGAGGAAGAGCCCCAGGTTGTCCGGATCGTCCGACGGGACAGGAACCAGTTTCAGTTCCTTGGCGCCGCTGTCAGCGAGGTATCCGGCCATGAAGTTGTCCCACGTGACTTCGGTTGCCGTGACATTGGAGCCAAAGGGAGACTTCGGCAGCAACTGGGTCACCTTGTCCTCGCCCACAATGGCCCCGGTGCCGCGGAGGTCGGCGGCCAGGTTCCACCACTTCTTCAGGTCGTCCTTGGAGAAGCCCAGTTTGCCTTCATCGGTGAAGGCCTGGATGTTGTTCTGACGCAGCCAGATGTTGAAGTTCCACCACACCCCGGTGTAGTCGGTACCACCGAACAGCGTGCCGTTGCCCTTGGAGCCGACCTCCGTGAGGAAGGCGTTGAATTCCTTGTAGTTCCAGCTGCCGTCCGGCTCTGTGATGCCCAGGGACTTGAGCTTTGCGGGGTCGTAGTAGACGGCGAAGGCGTTGGTGCTGGTGGGGATGCCGAAGGTCTTGCCGCGGATCTGCCCGGAGGGAAGAAGGGACTTGTCAAAGGCGTCGGTGTTGATCTTGACCGTGCTGAGGTCCAGGAGCTGGTTGCGCTGGCCGTAGTCGCGCAGGTAGGACAAATCCCACTGCATGACGTCCGGCAAACCGCCGCCTGCGGCTTCCGTGGCACGCTTTTGCCAGTACCCGTTGAAGTCGGTGAAGTTGCCGTTGACCTTGATGTCCGGGTTCTTGGACTCGAACAGCGCTATGGCCTTGCGGGTGCGCTCCGCACGGTCGTCGTTGCCCCACCACGTATAGGTGATGGTCACCGGATTCTCGGCAGAACCGGTCTGTCCCGCCGACGAAGACTGCCCGCAGGCGGCGAGGAACGCAGCCGATGCCGCGCCCATGGCCACCGTGGTGAGGAAATTCCTTCTGTTGATCATGAGAGCCTCCTTGCTCAGTCGGTGCAAGCCCCATGTGATCCGTCCAACGTGGCAGTGATCTCGCTTACACTCTTTCTGAAACGATACAATAGCCCCAATCGGAGATCTGGGCAAGCGTTTTCCAAGAAGGGTGGTTTTCAGTTTTCCGGTCGCACCATGCACCGCATATCCCTGCCAGCACCGCAGAATCGACGAAGGAGTCCCCTTGCTTTCACCTGAAACACCACGCGGTCCGTCCGTTTGGAGCAGCGTCCCCGGGCTTGGGTACGGCGGTGACTACAACCCCGAACAGTGGCCCGAACACGTCCGGCTCGAAGACATCGATCTGATGAAAGAGGCCGGCGTCAACCTGCTGAGCGTTGCCATCTTTTCCTGGGGCCTTCTTGAGCCAAGCGAAGGCAATTACGACTTCGCCTGGCTTGATGATGTCCTGGACAATCTCCACGGCGCGGGCATCAAGGTGGCCCTGGCCACCGCCACCGCTTCTCCCCCGGCATGGCTTGCCCGCAAGCATCCCGAAATCCTTCCCGTCACTGCGGAAGGAACCCGGCTGGAACGGGGCTCGCGACGGCACTACTCGCCATCGTCGTCGGTGTACCGCCGGTACGCCACAACCATGACGCGGGTCATCGCCGAACGCTACAAGGACCACCCGGCGCTGGCACTGTGGCACGTCGACAACGAACTCGGCTGCCACGTCGGCGAGTTCTACGGCGAAGAGGATGCAGCCGCTTTCCGCCTGTGGCTTGAGCGCCGCTACGGCAGCATCGATGCGTTGAACGAAGCGTGGGGCACAGCCTTCTGGTCCCAGCACTACGCATCCTTCGACGAAATCATCCCGCCGGGCCTGGCCCCCACCACGCTCAACCCGGGCCAGCAACTGGACTTCGCACGCTTCAACTCCCGGGCCTTCATGGACTACTACCGCGAGCTGCTGGCAGTACTGCGCGAGGTCACCCCCGATGTCCCGGCCACCACCAACTTCATGGTCTCCAGCGCGACCAAGACCCTGGACTACTTCGACTGGGCCAAGGACATGGATGTCATCGCCAACGACCACTACCTGGTGGCCGCCGATCCCGAACGGGAGATCGAACTCGCCTTCAGCGCCGACCTGACCCGCGGAGTCGCAGGCGGCAACCCCTGGATCCTCATGGAACATTCGACGTCGGCCGTGAACTGGCAGCCCTACAACCAGCCCAAGATGCCTGGCGAAATGCTGCGCAACTCACTGGCCCACGTCGCGCGCGGGGCGGACGCCGTCATGTTCTTCCAATGGCGCCAAAGCAAGGCCGGTTCGGAGAAATTCCACTCGGCCATGGTTCCGCACGGCGGCCGCAACACCCAGGTCTGGCGCAACGTGGTGGACCTTGGGGAGGCCCTGCGCAGGCTGGAGCCGGTCAAGGGTTCACGCGTGGAATCGCGCGTAGCCATCGTCTTCGATTACGAGGCGTGGTGGGCTGCCGAGCTGGACTCGCACCCCAGCCAAGGCATGAAATACCTGGACACAATGCGGGCATTCCACCGTGCCCTGTACCTGCGCGGCGTGACTGTAGACTTTGCCCACCCCTCCTCGGACCTGGGCGGTTACGACCTCATCCTCGTTTGCACGCTGTACTCGGTCACCGACGAAGCCGCCGGGTCCATCGCCGCCGCAGCAAGCGATGGAGCTACCGTCCTCATCAGCTACTTCAGCGGGATCGTGGACGAACGCGATCACATCCGGTTGGGCGGCTACCCGGGCGCGTTCCGGGAACTGCTGGGAATCCGGACCGAGGAGTTCCACCCGCTCTTCCCCGGCACGCCGGTGACCTTGAGCGATGGAACCGCCGGCTCGGTGTGGAGCGAACAGGTACAGGCGCTCGAAGCCACCGAGGTCCTTTCCACGTTCACGCACTACCCGCTCGAAGGCGTACCTGCCGTGACCCGCCGGGCCACGGGCGCCGGCTCGGCCTGGTACCTCGCGACCCTCCCGGATGCGGATGGCGTCGATGCACTCACCGCGCGGTTGTTGGAGGAAGCAAAGGTGACCTCGGCAGCGGAAGCCTCTGCCGCCGTCGAGCTTGTCCGCCGCCGCGACGCGGACGGCCGCAGCTTCCTGTTCGCCATCAACCACAGCCGGGAGGAAGTGGCTGTGAAGTCCGACGGCGTGGAGCTGCTGGGCGGCCGGCGTTTCAGTGGCGTGGTGCCCGCCGGAGCCGTGGCCGTCATCGCCGAAGACTGACCATGTAGCGCTCAGGCGGCGCTGCCGCACCGTGGTGTTAGAAAGTGTTCTCACGGTGG
>NZ_JAPDNV010000051.1:0-19581 GCF_026013155.1 Paenarthrobacter sp. PAE-2
CCATCACCCCGCTCACCGCAGCCTAACCCGCCCCTACTTTCGTATTAGGTCGCAAAAGTGCGCGTTATGAAGGCTCATAACGCGCTCTGCTGCTACTTAGTTGGGTGCTGGACCAGGTGAGGCTCGTGGGCCTTCAGGTAGTTCCGCCCGCCAAACGCCACCAGGATGGCGAACACCATGGCCGCGGCGCCGGCGAAGAACGGCACCTGGGGACCGAAATGTTCGCCGAGCTGCGCGGCCGCGAACGGCGCCAGTGCGCCGCCCATCCAGCGGACAAAGTTGTACCCGGCGGAGGCAACGGGTCGCGGTGAATCGGAAACACCCATGGCCAGTTCGGTGTAGATCGTGTTGTTGACGCCCAGCAGGGCGCCGGCAGCGATGACAAGCACGACGACGGCCGGCACCGAGTGCCCCGCGGCCAGTCCCAGCCCGATCAGGTCGAGCATGAGGAAGAACAGCGTTCCGGTGAGGACCTTGACCGCACCGAAGCGGTTCTGCAGGACCGGGGCCACAAAAACCGAGAACACTGCAACTGCAACGCCCCAACCGAAGAACACTCCCCCGATGCCGTACGCGTCCATGCCAAGGATGAACGGGGTGAAGGCCAGGATGGTGAAGAAGCCGTAGTTGTAGAACAGTGCACTGGCGGCGGTGGTGCTGAGACCCTTATGGCCGAGCGCAAGGAGCGGATCCCGCAGCCGCGCCTTCTTGGCAGGGGCAGGAGTCTTGGGCAGCAAAGCGATCAGGGCGATGAAAGCGGCAGCCATCAGGACCGCGGTGCCAAAGAAGGGGGCACGCCATTGCCAGCCACCCAACAAGGCACCCAGCAGTGGTCCGAGCGAGATCCCCAGGCCCAGGGCTGCCTCGTAGAGGATGATCGCCGTTGCGGTTCCACCGCTGGCAACCCCGACGATCACCGCCAACGCCGTGGCCACGAACAACGCATTCCCCAGTCCCCAGCCGGCACGGAAGCCCACCAGCTGTTCCACACTGCCGGAGAGCCCGGACAGGGAAGCGAACACCACGATCACCGCGAGGCCAATCAGCAGCGTTTTCTTGCCGCCGATCCGCGAGGACACGAAGCCGCTAATGAGCATGGCCACGGCCGTCACCAGAAAGTAGCTGGTGAACAGGAGGGACACTTCGCTGGTGGAGGCGTCCAGGTTTTCGGCGATCGCGGGAAGGATGGGGTCAACAAGGCCGATACCCATGAAGGCGAATACTGCGGCGAGGGCCGTTGCCCACACTGCCTTGGGTTGCTTGAGGAAAGAAACCTTCTCGGCTTCCAAGGTGTTTTCGGCGCTTGTTGAGGCGTCAGCCAACTGGCGTGACATGGGGTGTGCCCCTTTCGGATTAGTTCTGGAAAGCGTTGTTGATCTTTGTGATCACGGGCAGTGCCGCCGTCAGGTGCCCAAGTTCGTCGTCGCTGAGTTCCTGCAACAGTGTGGCTACCAGCTCGTTCCTGCGCTGGTTGGCAGAGTCGACGGCGGTCATGCCGGCTTGGGTGATGGCGACCTGCACGGCTCGGGAGTCATCGGGGTCCGGCTGCCTGCTGACGAGGCCGGCGCGCTCAAGCTTGATGATTTGTTCGGTAGCGCTGGGGACCTTGATTCCAAGGTTCCGCGCGATGTCTCCGACGCGGAGGGCGCCGTCGGAAATCATGGCCAGCAGGCTGAGCTGCGCAGCCGTGAGATCCCCTTCAGGGTCCAGCCGGCGGAACATGTATACGCCCAGGCGCAGGGTCTCACGGAATTCCTGCGCCAAGTCGAGGAGCGCGGGATCGAAAGCTTTCGTCATATTTAGGTACCCTAATAGTTAGGGTACCTAAATGTCAACAGTGTCCCAACTGGGTCGCAGCTGAGCGCGTTTTCAGCCGTGAGAACGCGCACTAATGCGACCTGGTTGGGTGGGCTAAAGAAGCTTGCCGCGGGTTGCAACTAAGTATTGCTAAGTACCGCTACTCAGCATTACTATGTACTGGTAGCCAGTAAGACTGAGTAGCGAGAGGTCTCCCATGGGAAAGCAAATGACGGAGATGCTCAAGGGGACGCTGGAGGGCATCGTTCTGGCCCTCCTCACCGGACAAGCCGCGTACGGATACGAAATAACCACCAAATTGCGGGCCCGGGGCTTCACCGATATCGCCGAAGGCACCGTGTATGCCCTGCTGGTCCGGATCGAGCAGAAGGGCCTGGTGGACGTCGAGAAGCGTCCGTCGGAAAAAGGTCCGCCCCGCAAGGTGTACACGCTCAATACCAAGGGCGAGAACGAACTCAAGGAATTTTGGAACACGTGGAGCTTCTTGTCCGAACGGCTCGAAGAACTCCGCAAGGGAGGGAACTGACATGACGGCGAAATGGATCGAAACGGTCACGGGATCACTCGAACAAAAGAAGCAGTACAAGCAGGCGAAATCCCGGATGGACGCGCTCCCCGAGCCGTACCGGACCGTGGCCGCTGCATACAACCGGTACCTGATGTATTACGGCGGCGTGACCGAGGGCGGGACCATGGTCCAGATGTTCACGGACCTCGCCGATCTCTGGGAACGTGCAGCGATCGACGGCGCACCCATTGGCGGGATTGTCGGGGAGGACCCCATCGAATTCGCTGAAACCTTCGCCCAGGCATACGGGGGGAAGCGCTGGATCGACAAGGAACGCGAGCGGCTCACCAAGGCCGTGGAAGACGCCAGGAAGAAGGAGGAGTAAGTCATGGCCCTTCCAGCTTCGGCAATCGTCGTGGAGAGCGTTCGGAAGTCCTTCAAGGACCTCCATGTTCTTCGAGGCGTCGATTTCGACGTTCCACGCGGGAGCATCTTCGCTTTGCTGGGCTCCAACGGGGCCGGGAAAACCACTCTGGTCAGGATCCTGTCCACGCTGCTGGCAGCGGATGGCGGGAAGACCGCCGTCGAGGGTTTCGACGTCGATGCCCAGCCCCATAAGGTCCGCGAAGTCATCAGCCTGACCGGGCAGTTCGCTGCCGTCGACGAGATCCTCACAGGCAGGTAGAACCTGGTGCTGGTGGCAAGGTTGCGGCATCTGGAGCACCCGCAGCAAGCCGCAGACCAGTTGCTTGCGCAGTTCGGACTCACAGAGGCGGGGGCGCGGAAGGTCGCAACCTACTCAGGCGGCATGCGCCGTCGGCTGGATATTGCCATGAGCCTGGTCGGCGAACCTCGGGTCATCTTCCTTGATGAGCCCACCACGGGGCTCGATCCCGAGGCCAGGCTGGAGGTGTGGGAAATCGTCAGGAACCTCGCCAGCCAAGGCACTACCGTGCTCCTCACCACCCAGTACCTTGACGAGGCGGAGAACCTCGCGGACAGAATCGCCATCCTGCACGCTGGTCGAATCATCGCCAACGGAACGTTGGCCGAACTCAAGCGACTCCTCCCACCGGCCACCGTGGAGTACGTCGAAAAGCAGCCCAGCCTTGAGGACATCTTCCTTGCGCTGGTTGGACGCAACGAGTCAGTGAAGGACGGGTCATGAGCACGCATTTCGTGATGGATACCGCGGTACTGACTGGCCGTTCCATGCGGCACATCTTCCGGAGCATGGACACTATCATCACCACAGCGATCACACCGATCGCTTTGATGCTGCTGTTCGTCTACGTCTTTGGGGGCGCCATCCGCACCGGGACTTCCAACTATGTGAACTACCTCCTGCCCGGCATCATGCTGATCGCCATCGCCTCGGGCATTGCCTACACGGCGGTCCGCCTCTTCACGGACCTGCAGGGCGGAATTTTCGAGCGGTTCCGGTCAATGCCGGTGTCACGGTCGTCGGTACTCTGGGCGCACGTCCTGACGTCCCTCGCGGCGAACGGCCTATCCTTGGTGATCATTGTTGGCGTTGCGCTTCTCATGGGGTTCCGCACATCGGCCACCATCCTTGACTGGCTCGCAGTGGTCGGCATCCTGGCACTTTTCACGCTCGCCCTGACCTGGATTGCCATCATCGCCGGGCTCTCCGCAAAATCGGTGGACGGTGCGGGAGGATTCTCCTATCCGTTGATCTTCCTTCCCTTCATCAGCTCGGCTTTCGTCCCCACGGACACCATGCCGGGACCTGTCCGCTGGTTCGCGGAAAACCAGCCGGTCACGTCGATCGTCAACACCCTCCAAAACCTGTTCGCGCAGGAGCCCGTGGGATCGGACATTTGGGTGGCACTGGCGTGGTGCCTCGGCATCCTCGCGGTGGCGTACGTCGCGGCCAACGGGATCTACCGACGGAGAAACGGTTAGCAAGGCGCGGACGTAGTGCTGCCCAAGCGCCACGTCCGCGCTCGATTAAGCCACTGCGACATCCGCCAACCGACCGATTGGTCAATTACCCGCGCTTGGCTATAGCTTGGTCAAGCAGATTTGTAACGGCCGTCACCTTCGTGACGGTTCTTTCGAAGGGTTCTTGAACAAACATGTCAGACCAAACAACCACGGGGCAGCGCGCTGCCTCCAGCAGGGACAGCGAACCGCATCTGTCACGCGCGCTCAGCAACCGCCACATTCAGCTCCTCGCTATCGGCGGCGCAATCGGAACCGGCCTGTTCATGGGTTCGGGCAAGACCATTTCCGTAGCCGGCCCCTCCGTCATTTTCGTCTACATGATCATCGGCTTCATGCTCTTCTTCGTGATGCGTGCCATGGGCCAACTCCTGCTGTCCAACCTCAACTACAAGTCCTTCAGCGACTTCGCGGGCGACCTCCTGGGACCCTGGGCGGGCTTCTTCACGGGCTGGACCTACTGGTTCTGCTGGGTAGTAACGGGCGTCGCGGACGTCATCGCGATCGCCGGTTACGCCAACGAGCTCTGGCCGGGCATCCAATTGTGGATCCCGGGCCTGGCCACCATCCTCATCCTGCTGCTCCTGAACCTGCCCACTGTCAAAGCTTTCGGCGAGACGGAATTCTGGTTCGCGCTGATCAAGATCGTGGCAATCGTTGCCCTGATCGTTGTTGGCCTCGTGATGATCTTCACCGGCTTCCAGTCGAACGCCGGCACGGCCAGCTTCACCAACCTGTGGAGCCACGGCGGTTTCTTCCCCAAGGAATTCATGGGCTTCGTTGCAGGCTTCCAGATCGCTGTCTTCGCATTCGTGGGTATCGAGTTGGTTGGCACCGCGGCAGCTGAAACCAAGAACCCGGAGCACAACCTTCCCCGCGCGATCAACGCCATCCCGTTGCGCGTCATGCTCTTTTACGTAGGCGCCCTCATCATCCTCATGTCCGTTACCCCGTGGACCGAGTTCAAGGCCGGGCACAGCCCCTTCATCGCGATGTTCTCCTTGGCCGGCCTCGGCATGGCCGCGACCGTGGTGAACCTGGTGGTGCTGACTTCTGCAATGTCCTCGGCCAACTCCGGTATCTACTCAACCTCCCGGATGGTCTTCGGCCTCGCGAACGACGGCGACGCGCCCAAGCTTTTCGGCCACCTCTCCCGCCGCAAAGTACCCCAGAACGCCCTGTTCCTGTCCTGCGTCCTGCTGCTGGCCGGCGTCGTTCTCCTCTACGCCGGCAAGGACGTTGGCGCCGCGTTCGACATGGTGACTACGGTATCCGCGGTCTGCTTCATGTTCGTTTGGTCCATCATCCTGGCCAGCTACCTCGTCTACCGCAAACGCCGCCCCGAGCAGCACGCGGCCTCCCCGTTCAAGATGCCCGGCGGCATCCCCATGGTCTGGGTAGTGTTCGCTTTCTTCGCGTTCCTGGTCTGGGCCCTGACGACGCAGCCGGAAACGCTCACCGCTCTGCTCGTCACACCCATCTGGTTCGCCATCCTCGGCATCGCCTACGCTGTGGTCCGTCGGTCACCGCTCCACCAGGCCCGCGTGGCCGAGTGGAAGGCCATGGCTGAAAGGGAAACCGCGGCAGCGCGCTAAGCACTCACGCAATAAAGCCCGACGTCGGCACCCAGCCTGGGTGCCCGACGTCGGGCTTTGCGCTTTCCTCCTGCTACCGCCGCTCTCTCACATCCCGACGCCTTTTCCGGATTGCTCTCCCACATCCCGACGCGTTTCGGGCGATCCTCTCGCACCATGCAGAGGGATGGGTGGTTAGCGGGGCTGGGCCGGATTGGTGGGGTCACCCTGCGACGGCGGGTTAACCGGAGGGCCCGACGTCGCGGGGCTCACCGGCGAACCTGTGCTCGACTGGCTCACCTGAGGGTGGTGGGCGCGGTGGTTCCGCGTGGCTCCGTTCCACCCTTGAGCGCGTTGAGCCGGCTCTCGAGAATCTGGATGACCGGGAGCCTGTTGCCGTGGGCGCGCTCGTAGTCGGGAAGGAGCTGGATGCCCTCCTGGCCAAGGCCGGAAATCCGCGACGGCAGGGTGCCGTTGGGGATGTGGTCGTAGTCCGCCAGGGGCAAATCGTCATGCTGAGGGGTGTCGTTCACCGAAGAAAACCTCCTGTAGCCCGTGCCCGCCCTTCCGGGTGCC
This sequence comes from Paenarthrobacter sp. PAE-2, assembly GCF_026013155.1. Lineage (NCBI taxonomy): Bacteria > Bacillati > Actinomycetota > Actinomycetes > Micrococcales > Micrococcaceae > Paenarthrobacter > Paenarthrobacter sp. PAE-2. The sequence continues at coordinate 6,442 of NZ_JAPDNV010000051.1, forward strand.
GGGCAATCCACGTCAGCTAATACAGCCAACCTAGCAGTGATCAGGACGGAAAGTAAGGCTACTGAGCTTTAAGAGAAGCGCGGTCGCCGGACTCCGGGATGTGAGAGAGCGTCCCGCCAAACGCGGCGGGAGGTGATAGAGGAACCGCCGAAAACCCGCGGGAGGTGATAGAGCGTCGGGGGCGCCGAGCGCCTCTTGACCAAGAGAAGAGCCCGACGCCGGCACAGGTGAGTGACGGGTCGGGCTCTTCTGTTGGTGATAGAGGAACCGGCGGAAACCGGCGGGAAGTGATAGAGGATCAGCGGGCTTGGCGGTCCTCGACGAGTTTCTGCACGGCGGGGAACAGCGGATGCGACGGCTGAAGTTCCGTGACCCGTTCGACGACGGCGGCCGCGTCCAGTTCCGACAGCAGCTTGGCGAGCTCCACGGCTTCGTCGTCCGAGGGTTCGTCGAATCGAAGTGCTGATGACATCGCCTCGAGCAACGCCACGGGGGTCACGCCACGTTCGGCCAGCTCCGCAGCGGGTCCAACGAACCGTTCGTGCCGTCCGAGCTTCCGCAAGGGTGCACGACCAACCCGGACCACGGTATCCGGCAGGTGGGGGTTGGTGAAGCGGGACAGGATCTTCTGCACATACGCTTCCTGCTCCGCCTCCGCAAAGCCGTGCTTGGCCACCAGGAGTTCCTTGGTTTCCTCCAGCACGGCCCGCACCTTTGCCGCGACGGAAGGATCGGCCATGGCATCGGAAATCTTCTCCAGCCCTGCCTGGTACCCGAAGTATGCAGCCGAGGCGTGCCCCGTGTTCACCGTGAAGAGCTTGCGCTCGATGTAGGGACCCAGCTCGTCCACGAAGGTCGCTCCCGGGATGACCGGTGCGTTGCCGCCGAAGGGAGTCCGGTCGATGACCCACTCATAGAAGGTCTCCACGGTGACGTCCAGGCCCTGGCCCGGCGCCTGGTTGGGGACGATCCGGTCCACTGCGGTGTTGGCGAAGACAGCCACGGCATCCAGGCTGCCTGCGGACTCGTCCCACGCGGAGCGGACCTCCTGCTGCAGGATGTCCGTGGCGTTGATCGCGTTTTCGCAAGCCATCACCTGGAGCGGGCGCATCCCTGCGGGGCGGGCAGCCAGGCCGCGGGCGATCACGGGTGCCACGAACTTGAGGATGTGCGGCCCCACGGCGGTGGTGACCACATCCGCCGTCGAGATTTCCTCCACGACGGCAGCTTCCTCGGTTGCCGAGTTCAGTGCGCGGAAGCCGTCCACGGTCTTGACCGCGGCGTGCTCGCCCACTTCATGCACGTCGTAGCTGTCCGCGCCGGCCAACTGGCTGATGAGCGCGTCCGCGACATCCGCGAACACCACTTCGTAGCCGGCCTCGTGCAGCAAAAGCCCCACGAATCCCCGTCCAATGTTGCCTGCCCCAAAATGGACTGCCTTCACTATGCGTTGACCTTTCCGAACAGCTCCAGGACTTCCTCAACCGTGGTTGCTTCCTCCAAGCGGGCCACCTGGGCCTTGTTGGTGAAGATCTTCGCGATTGAGGACAGGATGTGGAGGTGTTCATTGTTGAGGCCGGCCACACCGACCACGAACTTCACTTGCTTGCCGCCCCAGTCGATGCCTTCGGGGTAGCGGACGATCGAAACAGCCGAGTGCTTGATGTGGTCCTTGGCGTCGTTGGTGCCGTGCGGGATGGCCAGGAAGCTGCCCATGTAGGTGGACACTGATTCCTCGCGTTCGTGCATGGCGTGGACGTAGCTGACATCCACGGCGTCGCGGTCCAGGAGGAGCTGGCCGGCCTCGTCGATGGCAGAGTCACGGTCCTGCGCGGAGCCGTTCAGCTTCACGCTTTCGGCAAGCAGGACGCCCTTACCTTCGACGGCGGTGGCCGGTTCCGCGGCATGCGCACCATGGCTGGTACCCGGAGCAGCGGGAGTGGCAGCTGCGGCAGGTCGGGCACCTGCGGTGGTTTCCGGCGTCGTGCTCTCTGCGACGGCGGCACCGCCTGCCTCTGCGTCGTTGCTGGTCCGCACCAGTTCAACGATCTCGTCATACTTTGGGCTGTTCATGAAGTTGTCCACCGAGTAGTGCACGGCGGATGAGGTCCGCGGCTGTGCCCGTTCGGTGAGGTCCTGGTGCGTGACCACAACGTCGTAAGTGTCGCTCAAGTTGGCGATTGCGGAGTTGGTGACCTTGACGTCCGGGAAGCCGGCTGCCTTGATCTTGTTCCGCAGCACCGAGGCACCCATGGCGCTGGAACCCATGCCGGCGTCGCAGGCGAAGACAATGTTCCGGACGGGACGGGTGAGGACAGTGCCTTCACCGCGGCCGGCGGCGGATTCATCGCCCACCAAGGCGGAGGAAACGGAGCTCTTCTTGCCCTTCATGGCTTCCATGCGGGACGTGGCGGCGCTGAGGTCGTCTTCGCCCTTGTTCTTGGAGGTCCGAAGGATGAGCGATGCGATCAGGAAGGAAACTGCCGTTGCGAGGACCACAGCCAGGATGACGCCCACGTAGCTGTCGCGGGAGGTCTGGGCCAGTACGGCAATGATGGAACCCGGAGCTGCGGGAGCAACGAGGCCGGAGTTGGTGATGGCCAGGGTTGCGATGCCGGTCATGCCGCCGCCGATGGCAGCGAGGATCAGGATCGGCTTCATCAGGACGTACGGGAAGTAGATCTCGTGGATACCGCCGAGGAAGTGAATGACGGCAGCACCGGGAGCCGAAGCCTTCGCGGCGCCGCGGCCGAAGAACATGTAAGCCAGCAGGATGCCGAAGCCGGGGCCGGGGTTGGCCTCAAGCAGGAAGAGGATGGACTTGCCCTGGTCCAGGGACTGCTGGATGCCCAAAGGTGTGAGGACACCGTGGTTGATGGCGTTGTTGAGGAAGAGGACCTTGGCCGGCTCGATGAAGATGCTGGTCAGGGGAAGCAGGCCGTTGTTGACGAGGAAGCCCACAACGGCGCCCGCACCTTCAGTGAAGCGCTGGACCACCCAGGACAGACCATAGAAACCGCCGAGGGCCAACGCTGCGCCCCAGATGCCTGCCGAGAAGTTGTTCACCAGCATTTCGAAGCCCGGGCGGATCTTCCCGTCCCACAGGCGGTCGATCTGCTTCATGGTCCAACCGCCCAGCGGGCCCATGATCATGGCACCGATGAACATTGGCGAGTCGGTTCCTGCGATGACACCCATGGTTGCGATAGCACCAACCACACCGCCGCGGACGTCATAGACCATCCGCCCGCCGGTGTAAGCGATCAGGATCGGAAGGAGGTAGGTGACCATCGGGCCGACGATGCCCCCGTTGGGCTCACCCTCGGCGTTGGTGCCGAACCCGCCCAACTCGGCAACGGGGAACCAGCCCTTTTCGATGAACAGGGCCGTGATGAGGCCCCACGCGATGAAGGCTCCGATGTTGGGCATGATCATGCCGGACAGGAAGGTTCCGAATTTTTGGACACCAACGCGAACGCTGGTGCGGGGCTTCGCAACGGTCTCTGTTGCCATGTGAATTCCTAACGTGTTTCCCGCGGCGGCGCGGGGTCAGTCGATATAGATCGAGAGGACAGCTTTAGGAGCTGCTGGAGATGCGGTGAAGCCATTCCAGGAAAAGCTTCAATTCAGAACTGGACAGTTGGTCAGAATGCGAGGCCTGCAGTGCCGCATTCAGGGCGATTGCCGCAACAACCACGGAGGACTTACCGGAGTCCTCCGCTGCGGCGCCACGGGCGGTATCCGTGGAGACGGCGAAGATCATGGAATCCCGGGTCATTGTTGATAGCTCCAGGTTCCGGTCTTCGGCCGGTTCGGCGATAAGCATGAGCGTGACGCCCACATTGGCCGCGAGGATGCTGCGCGCCGCTTCGCGGGGCGGCACATTGATCTGTCCTGAGATGGCGGCCTTGTTCAGCATCTCCTCCAGGAGGGCTTCCGCGTCGGCCACGATGGCCGGGCGGCTCTCCGGGCGAATATTGCCGAACATCACCAAGTACAGATGGGGCTGGGAGAGTCCGAACCTGACGTGGTTGTCCCACATCCGCCTGACGTCCTCCAGTGGTTCCCCGGACGGTGCAAAGTCGCGCTCCTTGGCCACGTACTCTTCGAAACCGGCCGACACGACAGCGTCGAACAAGCCCTCTTTGGTTCCGAAGTGGTGGTAGAGCGTAGGCGCCGTGACACCGGCAAGCTTGGTGATTTGGCGCGTAGAGACCGCTGACCCTTCCGAATTCGCCAGCAATTCGGCAGCTGCGCGAAGCAACCGAATTTTAGGCGGAAGCTGGTCATCGAAACTCATAGCCGCTACCCTAGCACCTATAGCGTTGCTATATGAAGTGGCTCACAGCAAAATTTTGTAAGCTCGACTTCAAGGCTCGTGGTGCCGATGCCGCAGGGTCAGATCCAACCAGCAGGAACAGAGGATTCAGTGCAGAATTTCCAAGGAGTAGGGGTAAGCCCTGGACGCATCATTGGTTCCGTTCGGCAGATGCCCAAGCCTGTCAGCGAACCGCCCGCGGGCGAACGGCTCGCAGCGGACGCCAGCGCGGAAGACGCCGTCGCCGGTTTGAAGGCAGCAGCCCAAACCGTCCATGACGAGCTCAAACGCCGGGCAGATACCGCCAGCGGCGACGGCAAGGCCGTCCTCGAAGCGACGGCACTGATGGCCAAGGACACCATGCTGCTGAAATCAGCCACCAAGCTGATCAATGCAGGGACCTCCCCGGAACGAGCCATCTGGGAAGCCGGCGCCTCCGTCTCCGAAATGCTGCATAACCTGGGCGGCTACATGGCCGAACGCGCCACCGACGTCCTGGATGTCCGCGCCCGCATCGTCGCCGAACTCCGCGGCGTTCCCGCGCCCGGCATCCCCTCCTCGGCAACCCCCTTCATCCTCGTCGCCGAAGACCTCGCCCCCGCCGATACCGCCACGCTGGACCCCTCCACAGTGCTGGCCCTGGTCACCTCCGGCGGCGGACCGCAGTCGCACACCGCGATCATCGCCCGCTCCCTCGGCCTCCCCGCCGTGGTGGCAGCGCACGGCGTCGACTCCGTACCCGACGGAACCGAAATCTACGTTGACGGCGCCGCGGGCTTCGTCTCCTTGGAACCCTCCGATGAACAGCGCACCGCCGCAATGGCCTGGGCGGAAACCTCGGCAACGCTCGCTTCCTTCGACGGAAACGGCACGACGGCGGACGGACACCTGGTGCCGCTGCTCGCCAATGTCGGAGGTGCCAAGGACGCGGTTGCCGCCGCGGGGCTGGGTGCCCAGGGCGTTGGCCTGTTCCGCACCGAGTTCTGTTTCCTCGAACGCGACACCGAGCCCTCCGTGGACGAACAGGCCGCGGCCTACAAGGCAGTGTTTGACGCGTTCCCCGGCAAGAAGGTTGTGCTCCGCACCCTGGACGCCGGCGCGGACAAGCCCCTGCCCTTCCTCACCGATGCCACGGAACCCAACCCCGCGCTGGGCGTCCGCGGCTACCGGACCGACTTCACCACCCCCGGCGTGCTGGAACGCCAACTCTCCGCAATCGCACAGGCCGCCTCCGAATCAGAAGCCGATGTGTGGGTCATGGCGCCGATGATCTCCACCGCAGCCGAAGCCGGCCGCTTCGCCTCGCTCTGCGCCGCAGCCGGACTGAAAACACCGGGCGTAATGGTGGAAGTGCCCTCGGCAGCGCTCACCGCGGCCACAGTGCTCAGGGAGGTCGCTTTCGCCTCACTCGGCACCAACGACCTCACCCAGTACGCCATGGCAGCCGACCGCCAGCTGGGCCCCTTGGCCGAACTGAACACTCCGTGGCAGCCCGCAGTTCTCCGGTTGGTGCAGCTCACCGTGGAAGGCTCGGCCGCCGAAGCATCCGGCCGGGAAGGCGATCCCAAGCCTGTCGGCGTGTGTGGCGAGGCGGCCGCGGACCCTGCGCTCGCCGTCGTACTCACCGGCCTTGGCGTCAGCACGCTGTCCATGACTGCGCGTTCACTGGCCGCCGTCGGGACTGTCCTGAAGACCGTCACACTGGAACAGGCGCAGGAGCTGGCCCGGCTGGCCCTGTCCGCACCGAGTGCGACGGAAGCCCGCGAGTGGGTGCGCGCTAAGCTCCCGGTACTCGAAGAGCTCGGGCTGTAAGTCCAGCCCGACCCGCCGCATCCAGCAAGTTCCGCAAGTTCCCAACCGCAAGGAGAAACCCATGCCCGAACGCACAGCTACCATCGCCAGCAAGTCCGGCCTCCACGCGCGTCCCGCGGCGCTCTTTGCCGAGGCCGCCGGTGAACAGTCCGTGGACGTCACCATCGCCATGCAGGGAGAACCCGCCGAAGACGCCCTCGACGCCGCCAGCATCCTGTCCCTGATGACGCTTGGCGCGGCCAAGGGCGATGTGGTGGTGCTCAGGGCAGAGGGTGAAGGTGCTGACGAGGCACTGGATGCCTTGGTGAAGCTGTTGGAAACGGACCTGGACGCCGTCTGACTCTTGGCTTGCCGCCCGGTTCGATGGCTCGCTGCGTGTTAGACGGTAGGAAACGTCTAACCCGCAGCGAATCGTCGAATCGGGCGAACCGGCATACGACACCGCCTTGGGGTGCAGCCGCGCTAGGCTTCTGCCATGGCATTGATAGCTCCCCGCGTCACGGCCGGCCTTCCCGCCGATGACGCCCGGAACCTGGCACGCTCGCTCCAGGACAGCAACGACATCACTGTGTTCGTCGATGGCACCGTCCACCGCCTGCCCGAGCAGGCGAAGGACGCCGTCGTCGACCTCCTCGCGCGGCTCAGCAGGGGCGAAACCGTAACCGTCAGCAGTGTCGAGGAAATGCTCACCACCTCCCAGGCAGCTGAGCTTGCCGGGATTTCGCACACTTACCTGCGTAATATGACCGACCGCGGCGAAATCCCCGTGGAGTACCGGGGAACCCATCGCCGTATCCGGCAGGCTGCGATCATGGCCTGGCTGGAAAAGCAGAAGCGCAAGGAAGCCGCGGCCAGTGCGGCAGAGGAAGCCACAGGACCTGACGACACGCCGTAGACAGGGCGTGGTGATAAGGATCAAGCAACGATCCCGGCCAAGAGGCGGAGTGCCGCAAACGCCGGGGTTACGCTTATTTGGTGGGAAATTTCAAGGGGTGGCATATCGTGGCCGGAGCGGCCGCCATGGCTGTTGCCGCACCCCTTGGTTCGGCCATGGGATTGAACTTCGTAGCCACGTTCATGTTCGCGTGCGTTGTGTTCGTCGCCGTCGCGATGTGGACGGAATCAAAGATCGCCCGACGCCGGGAAGCGGCCAACGCTGCCGACGTTCACCAGAGCGCGGATGAATCAGCCGGGTCCGACGACCCCGCGCGGGAGTAGAACCGGGTGCGAGGACGATTGATACGCCGCACGCCCCTGTGTTCGGAGGACGTGGAAACCGGCGGGCTTACGGGCCGCATCCTCTGGACCAACGGAACCCCGCCGCCCGGCTCGCAGCCATCGCCCGGCTCCCCGGACAGCCCCGTGTACATCCTGATTCACGGCATCGGCGTCTCACACCGTTACCTTGCGCGTCTCCACGCCGTCCTTGCCGCTGGTTCGCCGACGTACTCATTCGACCTTCCGGGTTTTGCGGGCACGCCCACACCGGACCACCAAGTCACGGCCGAGGAATACGGGGCCTTCATTGCGGAGACGCTGAAAGCGAAGGGCATCACTTCCTACGTGCTGGTGGGCCACTCCATGGGCGTCCAGTTCGCCATCGAGGCTGCGCTCCACGCACCGGAGCAGGCCTCGCACGTGGTTCTGATGGGTCCTGTGGTGGATTCGAAGCACAAGAACGTACGGCGGCAATCGCTGGCCCTCTTCCTGGATGGACTCCTTCGCGAGAGCCCTTCTTCCAATTGGATCGTCGTCTCCGACTACTTCCTGTGCGGCCCCCGCTGGTACCTCACGGAGTTGTCCGTGATGATGGACTACCCCACCGAGCAACGTCTGGGCCGCATCGGAAACCCCGTGCTGATCCTGCGCGGCAGCCGCGACCACGTAGCAGGACCCGAATGGTCGCTTCGGCTCTCCCGCGCTGTTCCCCAGGGCAGGCTGGTGGAGATTCCGGGGGTGGGACACGTGGCCCAGCACATGAGGCCGAAGGCCGTTGCGGACGCGATCCGGAGCTTCGTCGCTGCTACATCGGACCGCACCCAGGCATAGGCGCACGACGACGGCACGCCCCTTGTTGCGTTGGACGGGACACGGTTAGGCTGGCAGGGCAAGCCAAATAGTAAGTTTGCTTAGGAAGGGGTTTGACCATGACAAGCTATGACCCGGAAGACGATCCGCAGACCTTCGGAGTGTCCGGTGCGGCCGAGCCCGACAGCATCCACGAGGACCCGGACATGAGGCAGGACGAAGACCGCGATCCCGCCGCATCAGCCAACCCGGATCCGGACAACGGCAACGTCACAGGGCTTGAACCCGGCGGCGGAGTGCCCCCAGGAGAAACGCCTCCAGCGGAAGACAGCATGAGCACGGACCAAGGGCACGAGGAATAGAGCTCCCCTACTGCAGCTTGAGGATCTCGCCGAGGTTATAGTCGGCCGGCTCCTCCAGTTGTGAGTACGTGCAGCTTTCGGGAGTCCGGTCCGGCCGCCACCTGCGGAACTGCGTGGTGTGCCGGAACCGGTCTCCTTCCATGTAGTCGTACGCCACTTCGATCACCAGCTCGGGCCGCAGCGGAACAAAAGAAAAGTCCTTGCCGGCACTCCAGCGGCTTTGGGCCCCCGGCATCCTCGAACCAACCGCCGCTCCGGTTTCCTGGCTGGCCCACTCTCCCCAGGGGTGGTCCGCGATCTCCACCTGGTACGGCTCCAACTCGGCCACCATCGCCTTCCGCTTCGCCATGGGGAAGGCGGCCACCACTCCAACGTGGTGGAGTTTGCCGGAATCGTCATAGAGCCCCAGCAGCATCGACCCCACGACGTCCGCCGTCTTGTGCCAACGGAAACCGGCCACCACGCAGTCCGCCGTCCGTTCATGCTTGGTCTTGAACATCACCCGCTTGTTCGGCTGGTAGGTGCCGTCGAGCGGTTTGGACAGCACGCCGTCGAGCCCTGCTCCCTCAAGCTGCACGAACCATTCCTGTGCCCGCTCGAGGTCGGTGACCGCAGGCGTCACGTAGACGGGCGGCTCGGCATCGGCGAGCGCCTTTTCCAGCGCAGCGCGGCGCTCGGAGAACGGCCGGCCGGTGAGGTCTTCGTCCCCGAGGGCCAGGAGGTCGAACCCGACGAAGGAGGACGGCGTCTTCTCTGCAAGCATCCGGACGCGGCTGTCGGCGGGGTGGATGCGCTGCTGCAGTCCTTCGAAGTCGAGCCGGTTGCCGGAAATGAGGATGATCTCTCCATCCACCACGCACTTCTCCGGCAGGTTCTTCTTCAACGCCTCCACCAGCTCGGGGAAGTACCGGGTCATGGGTTTCTCGTTGCGGCTGCCCAGGATGACGTCATCCCCGTCCCTGAAGACGATGGTCCGGAACCCGTCCCATTTGGGTTCGTAGTGCCCAACCTCGGGAATGTTGGGCACGGATTTGGCGAGCATGGGCGAAACGGGTGGCATCACGGGTAGGTCCATAGCTCATGTCTACCGGCCGGTAGACGCCGAAAGCTAGTGTTCAGCAGGGATATGTGGACAGTGTGTGGCGCGTCCGTCCGTCAGCGCGGGCGCTGCCGGCCCTCATGTACCGTTCGTTACATTAATGTGACTTTACTTCCCTGCTGCTGTAACTTCGTAGGGCGACCCGTATCTCCGCTGGGCCGCTTCCGGGCTGACGCCGAGCTCTGCCGCATCCCGGAATCCCGCCAGACCCGCGGCAGAGACGGGGGACCCAGAGTTCCCGGGCCTGTTCCCCGCAGGCCCTTGGGGTGAAGCCGCCACGTGCGGCCGGACGGCCTCGTCCGAACCCGACAGCTAACCTCGCAGGCGTTGAGAGGCAAACACCATGTCCCCAACCATGGATCAGCCGCGCCGTGCCCAAGGGGACGGCCAGCCCACCAAGCCAACCGGACGCCGTCGGGCCCAGCCCAGCGGTCCGGCCACCGAAATAGAAAGCACGACGGCGGCACCCGCCACCGCGACCGACCCCACCCCTGCGCCCATGACACGAGCGCAGCGTCGGGCGATGGAACGCGAGCGCGCGGCCCAGGCAGTCGTGGCTCCGGAAGCTGCACCGAGTGCAGAGCCCGGCTCCGAAACCCCCGCTGAATCCCCCACCGAAGAGCCGCGCACCGAAGCCATCCCGGTAGTTGCCGCTCCTCCGCGCTCGGAGTCCACCACGCCCGGACCGCCCACGGCCGCCATCCCCCTGGTGAAGGCCACACCGGCGGAGCCTGCCGCTGAGGCCGAGCCCGCGACTGCCGCTATTCCGGTGGTTTCGGCGCACGTTGCCGCCGAGGCCGGGACCGCCCAGCCCAAGACGCCGGCCCGGATCGCCGCTGACGCTACAGCCGCCGCCGGATTGGCCAGTCGCAAGACCGCCCGGGGCCAGCACGACGGCGCACGCCCTGCGGCAGGACGAGCCGCTGCAGGACGCAATGCTGCGAAGTCGGCCTTTGGTTCCTTTGCTTCCTCTTCCTTCACCAAGGAACCCCATGCCGTCCTGACCAAGGCAGCGTCCGTGAAGACCATGAGCCAGCGCATGGCGGTGGTCGCCGGAGCACTGGGCCTGGTTCTCACGGTGGGCACGGTAAGCCAAGCCTTGGACCTGCCGGTCTTCGGCCAGGACACCCAGAACCAGGCCAGCGGCGCCAACAATGGCGGTGAGGGCCGGGCAACGGGCTCTGCCACTCCTGGCCCGACGCCGTCTTACTCCACCGCGTCCTCGACGTCGGCCGCTACGACGGACACCGGGCAGTCCGCCGTCGAAGCCGCTCCACCGGCGGCAGCACCGCCGTCGTCCACTCCGACGCCGCAGGTTTCGTTGGCCGACCCCAAGTGGGTTCCGTCCAACGCCCCTTCGGCCGTGGTTCCGGTACCGGGCGTGACGTCGCCCGTTCCGAGCCAGCCGGCACCGCCGTCGGACAACATCACGGCGCCTTCGCCGAGCACGACGCCTCCTACGACGACGCCACCGACGCCAACCACCACCCCAACGCCCACGCCGACGACGACGCAGACTTCCAAGCCGCGGCCCAGCGACTCCCCGAAGCCGGGCTCCGACCCTAAGTCCAGCACACCGACGGAGGCTCCGAGCCTGGACGTGGACGGCCTGCTCGACGCAGCCAAGGGGGTCCTCAAGTGAGCACCCGCATGCCCCGGACCACCACCCACATCGGCTGGCACGGCCGGTACTGCTGCAGCAGCCGGACGGCCACTTTCCGCCATCGGATGGGCCGCTGGAGCCACCAGCGGTTGCGCCGTTTCTGACGGGCGCCGCTAACAAACGAGTGTGAACCTGAGAAGGCAGGGACCCAGCAAAGGTTCCTGCCTTCTGTTCTGCCACCCGACTGTTCTGCCACCCGGTTCTTCCGCCCCCGGGTCGGTCACATGTTTCGCTACCCCAAGAGCCACGCGACCACCAGCAAGGCCCCCACGCAGAGCACTGTGGTCAGGAGGATGACGTCGCGCGCAACAACAGTGCCACGGCCGTACGGGGAAGCGAAAAGGAACACATTCTGTGCCGTGGGAAGCGCACCCATGATGACCAACGCCAGGAGGTGCTGCCCTTCGAGCCCGAAGACGAACCGCCCCAGCGCCCAGACCACCAAGGGCATCCCCACGAGCTTCAGGAGCGTCGCCACCACGGTTTCCACCCGGCCGTCGCCCTTCTGCAGCGGAGCGCGGCCCGCCAAGGACATCCCGAAGGCGAGCAGCACCATGGGAACGGCAGCCCCGGCCAACATATCGATGGGCCGCTGGACCAGTTTCGGAACCTCCCAGTGGGTCAACGCCACCACCACACCCAGCGCTGACGCGATGATCATGGGATTCCCCAACGGCTGCAGCACTACCCGCTTCCAGGGAACTTTCGCCCCTCCGGCCACACCAAGGATGGTGACATAGAAGGGCGCCAGGACCAGGAGTTGCACCAGCAGGACCGGGGCAACGTGCTGGGCCGTTCCCACCGCGTAGAGGGAAACGGGGATCCCGATGTTGTTGGCATTGGCATAGCTGCTGGCCATGGCTCCCACGGCCGTTTCGGCAACGGGCCGTCGGAAAAAGAGGAAACTCAGCAGGCAGTACAGGAGGCCCATCGCGGCAGCAGACAGAAGGGCCAGCGGGGCGTCGACGCCGAGCGCGGCCCGTATGTCGCTCCCGGCCACCACGGTGAAGAGCAGCGCCGGGTTGGTGATGTAGAAGGCGGTGCGGGTCAGAGCAGCCTGCACTTCCGGGGCGAGCAGTTTGCACCGGACGGCCAGGTAGCCCACGGCAATGACTGCCGAAATGATGAGGATGCCGGAGACGACGCCGCCCACCCCGCCCCCTTTCGCATTGGTAACAGGTCCCGCTTGGAACGGTTTCCCTAGTTACTAATCCTGCGAGAAACCGCTTTCTCACCCTAAGCGTACGGGCAGGGGCTGTCCATCGGAGTTCATCCTGTGGCGCCTTTAGATTCGTGGCCTGACCGCCCAGCGCCGGGCCTTCAGCGCGGCGTGAAGCTCCAGCCGGATGGCACCACTGAGGGGATCGGCTCCAATGAGTTGGCGGATCCTGCCGAGCCGGTTGTAAATGCTGCTGCGATGCAGATGGAGTTTGGCGGCGACATCCTGCACCGAACCGTCGTTGTCGTAGAGGAGCTCCAGGACGGGCAGGAGCTCACCGTTTCGATCCTGCCCTTCAAGGGCGCTGTAGTGGACGGATCCCGTATCGTCCCAACCGCCGGGCGCCTGCAGGCGGTCGAAGAGTTGATAGACCCCCACCGACCGGCTGTCCACCAGCTCTCCCAGCGACGGTTCGACAGCCGCAGCCTGGGCAGCCACCTTCGACTGCCGGTACGCTCCCGCAAGCTGCCGGATCACCTGTATTGGTTCGCTGATGCCCAGGATGATGCGGTCCACCGAACGGCCGGCACGCTTGGCCAACTCCAGTTGGTAATGCACCAGCACTTGCGCATGAACGGCCCGGCCGCCCGATTCACGGAAGAGGACCACCGAATGCGTCTCGGTCCCGGCGCTGAAGAG
>NZ_JAPDNV010000052.1:0-15642 GCF_026013155.1 Paenarthrobacter sp. PAE-2
AGGCCCGCATCGGCCACTTCGTCGAAGCGCAGGTCCTGCAGTCGTTGGGCGTGGACTACATTGACGAGTCCGAGGTCCTGACCCCGGCCGATTACATCAACCACATCGACAAGTGGAACTTCACCGTCCCGTTCGTGTGCGGTGCCACCAACCTGGGTGAGGCGCTGCGCCGGATCAACGAGGGCGCGGCGATGATCCGTTCCAAGGGCGAGGCCGGCACCGGGGATGTTTCCAACGCCACCGGTCACATGCGCAAGATCCGTGCCGAGATCGCGAAGCTCTCCTCCCTGCCCGAGGATGAACTGTACGTTGCTGCGAAGGAACTGCAGGCCCCGTACGAGCTGGTCAAGGAAGTCGCTGCCACGGGCAAGCTTCCGGTGGTGCTGTTCACCGCCGGCGGCATCGCGACTCCGGCTGATGCTGCGATGATGATGCAGCTCGGCGCTGACGGCGTGTTCGTCGGTTCCGGTATCTTCAAGTCCGGCAACCCCGCAGAGCGTGCCGCCGCCGTCGTCAAAGCCACTGCCTATTACGACGATCCCGATGTGATCGCGAAGGTCTCCCGCGGCCTGGGCGAGGCGATGGTCGGCATCAACGTCGACGAAATCCCCGAGCCCCACCGCCTGGCCGAACGCGGCTGGTAAAGCAGCAGCCGCCCGCCCGAGGGCGGGCCCCTTTTACGCACGCTGCCGGACCGCCGGCCGCCGTCGTCTGCAACCGCTCAGGACTCGTCTTCCAACCTGGTCTTAAGGAGCCGTTGCGCCGTGCCCTGAAGGATCTCCAAGGATTCCTTGATCAAGGGCGAGCCGATGCTGCCCCGTCGCGCCGCTGCCACAATCCGGCGGGCCGGCTTTCCCTTGCCCGTGATGCGCAGTCGAACGACGTTCTCCGCGTTGTGCAGGGGTGCCAGCCGCGGAAGCAGGCCGACGCCCAGGCCGGCCCCCACAAAGGCGATCTGTGTCTCCCATTCAACGGCCTCATGGGCTATCCGTGGTGTGACTCCCACCGCGGTGAAGGCTGCGGTAAACAGCGCGTGGTAGGTGGAGCCGGCGGTTTCGGTGATCCACGGCTCCGACGCCAGTTCTTCCAAGGTGACTGTTTCCCGGGAGGCCAACGGATGGTCGCCCGGAATGATGACGTCCAAGGGGTCGTCCAACAGGAACGTTTGCTCGAAGCGCGGATCGTCCTCCCCGTAGCTATCGGATTGCATGGCGACGATCACGGCCAGGTCGATCCGTTCGGCCACGAGCAAATCAAAGCAACGCGACGGGTCTGCCTCGAGTACCTGGACTTCCAACAGCGGCCGGGTCGAGCGCAATGCCGCGGCGAGGGGCGCCAGCAACTGGGCTGCCGCCGTCGAAAACCCCCCGAGTCCAAAATGGGACTGGACCTGGTCGCCGGCGGCCATGGCGGCGGCACGCAGGCTTTCCCACTCGGCAACCAAGGCATCCGAACCGGCAACCAGGAAGCGGCCTGTGGCGGTGAGCCGCACCCCGCGGCCGTCCTTCGTCAAGAGCTGCATTCCCAGCACGCGCTGGAGCTCCCGCAGCTGTGCGGAGACGGCGGAAGGGGAGTAACCGGTGAGTTCGGCAGTAGCCCCCACGGTGCCGCAGCGGGCGAAGACGCGAAGGGTGTGGAGGCGCGGATCGATCATGGATCAATCATGCACAGATAGTGCACGGTTGTCTCCTAAATATTGCGCTTTTGTTGCAGTTCAATCGTCCCTAATCTCGTACTACGAAGACTTCGACAAAGGCGGTTGCGATGACGCACCGCGGTCCCCATGAACTACTTAATGACCCAGCCTCCCGGGAGGAAACCCATGACTGCTCCAGTGAACGTCGCTCCTGCATCACGCGGAAAGATCGTTTCATCATTGCCTGCCGATCAGCTGGCTGAAATCAGCGCGTTGTTTGAGTTCCGGCGCACGGGCTATTCCCTTGATGCCCCGTTCTACACGGACCCGACCATCTTCAAGGTGGATATGGAGGCCATCTTCGGCCAGCACTGGATCTACGCGGGCAGCGTTGCCGAACTGCCCGAGCCGGGCGACTACATCACCGTGGACTACGGACCCTACTCGCTGATCGTTCTCCGCAATGATGACGGCGAAGTCAACGTCCTGCACAACGTGTGCCGCCACCGCGGTGCGCGCGTCCTGACGGAGGCGGCAGGCTCCACCGGAAACCTGGTCTGCGGCTACCACTCCTGGACCTATTCGCCCGAGGGCAACCTGATCCACGCTTCCGCTCCCGGCGAGGCCAAGTTCGACAAGAACTGCTTCGCCCTGAAGCGCGCCCACAGCCGCGAGGTTGCCGGACTCATCTTCGTCTGCATCGCCGACGAGCCGCCAACAGACTTTGATGAAACCTCCAAGATCTTTGAGCCCTACCTCGCGCCGCACGATCTGTCCAAGACGAAGATTGCCTACCAGCAGAACATCATCGAAGAGGGCAACTGGAAGCTCGTCATGGAGAACAACCGTGAGTGCTACCACTGTGACGGCCACCCGGAACTTGCCTGCTCCCTGTTCCCCACCTGGGGCCTGACCGAGGGCCTTATCCCCACCCACCTCGAAGAAGTCTGGGACCGCAACAAGGAAGCCCAGGCCTCCCTCGAAGAGCGTTGCCGCCGCTACGGCCTGCCTTACGAGGTAGTGGAAGAGCTGGATACCCGCATTGCCGGCATCCGTATATCCCGTGAATCGCTCGACGGCGAAGGCGAATCGTTCTCGGCCGACGGACGCCGCCTTTCCAAGAAGCTGCTCGGCGACCTGCCCGACTTCCGCCTGGGCCGTTGCTCGATGCACCTGCAGCCCAACAGCTGGTTCCACTTCCTGGGTGACCACGTCATCACCTTCGGCGTCTTCCCCATCAACGAACACCAGTCCCTGGTCCGCACCACGTGGCTGGTTGCCGACGACGCCGTGGAAGGCGTGGACTACGATCTGGACAAGCTCACCTACACCTGGAAGCAGACCAACCTCCAGGACAAGGCCTTCGTTGAGCTGTGCCAGACGGGTGCAGGCAGCCCCGCCTACGAACCCGGCCCGTACATGAAGAGCGAGTACCAGGTTGAGGCCTTCATCAACTGGTACGTGCAGCGCGTCCAGGAGCACTTGGCATGACGGAACTCCTCACCGAAACGGCCATCCAGGAGCCACAGCGCATCCGCGGACTCGAGATGCCGTGGAACAGGGTCATGGGCAGCAGCGACGCCCCCGCCCGGGCAGCCCGCGCCCTGGGGCCCTGGCATCCCCAGGAGTTCACGGCCGAATGCGTGGAGACCATCCCGGAAGCGGGCGGCCTCATGACGTTCGTGTTCCGGCGCTGTGACGGCGCGCCCCTTGCATTCCGTGCCGGGCAGTACGTCAACATCGCGTTCCCCGTGAACGGCGGGGAACACGAGCCTGTGGACCGCAGCTATTCGTTGTCCAGTTCGCCCACCGAGCCGTGGACCTTCAGCATCAGCGTCAAGCGCGACGCCGGCGGCTTGGTCTCGCCGTGGGTGCATGAGAACGTCAAGCCGGGCACTGTGCTGGAGATGCTCGGGCCGGTCGGCGCTTTCCACTTGCCGGATGCGGACCGGCGCGCCCGTTACCTGCTGCTCGCAGCCGGGGCCGGCATCACGCCCATCATGTCCATGGTGCGGACCATCCATTCCCTGCCGGGACACGCTGATGTCGTGGTGCTCTACCACGGTGCGGAAGCGGGCGGCTTCGCATTCCACCGGGAGCTGGCCTACATCGCTTCCGTGGATTCGCGGATCCGGGTCTTCTACTCCCTGGGTGACCGCAGCAAGCCCGATGGTTGGGACGGCCTCACCGGACGGCTGACCTCGGCCATGATTGACGAGGTGGCCCCTGACGCCAACGGGCGCCAGGTCTACGCCTGTGGTCCCGAGGGTTACCTGAACAACGCCACTGAGCTCCTGAAGAAGGTCGGCGTCGACGACACCTCCATCTACATGGAGTTCTTCTCCGGTGATCGCCAGACGCTCCTTGAATACGCGGCCGAAGTGGCCCTCGCCACGGACATCGCAGAAGAAATTGCCGAGGAAATCGCCGACTCCGCCGAGGATTACTTCGAGAGCCAGCCTGCGGCTTTCGGTCTCTACGAGCCGAGGTACGACGCAGACGGCACCTTGGAAGCCACGGGCCTGCCGCTCGAAGCGGTCGACGCCGACGCGACGTCCGGTGCGGAAGCCAACGACGGCGGTTCGGGCACCTCGCCGGAGGCTGAAGCGGAGACTCCCGATGCTTCGAGCTTCGACACGGTGGGAACCGGGAGCCTCACGTTGTCCTTCATGCGCACCGGCATCAACGTGCGGATCGACCCCACGGAGCCCATCCTCGAGGTGGCCCAGCGTGCGGGTGTCAGGATCGGCGCCAACTGCAAGGAAGGAATGTGCGGTTCCTGCAAGGTGGTCAAGTTGTCGGGTGACATCGACATGAACCACCAAGGTGGGATCCGGAAACGCGAAATCGATGCGGGCAAGTTCCTGCCCTGCTGTTCCACGGCCAAGACGGACATGGTGATCGACGCTTAGAGGGCTTGTCTCCTAAAGCTAGGCGGGTGCATCGCCCCGGTTCGCTGCATCACCGGGGCGATGCAACGTGTCCGGCCGCCACAGTTGCGGCTGTTCAACCAACTCGGACATCCAGGGGCGTTGTCCGCGATAGACAGTGAGGCCCTCGGGGATGCCGCGGACCGTGGCGTCGGTGCCTGAAGCATCGATCGTGATCCGCGCATCCCCCATGGGGGCGTTGCTGATGTGGACATCCCCGAAATCGCGTGGCAAGACCGGATCCAGCCATATGCCGCCCAGCGAAATGTGGGTGTCGTACCGCATCAGGCTGGTCACTACGTGGATGGGCGTGGTCGCGGCCCAGGCTTGGGGTGAACAGGCGGTGGGGTAGGGCACCGGCTCGGTGAACCTGGCCCGGTCGAAGCCGCAGAAAAGCTCGGGAAGCCTGCCGTCCGAATACTCCGCGGCTTCCAGGAGTGCCGTGCCGATCCTCTGTGCTTCTTCGATGTAGCCGTAGCGCAGGAGCCCGGACATGATGATCGCATTGTCGTGCGGCCACACTGAGCCGTTGTGGTAGCTGGCCGGGTTATAGGCGGCCATGTCCGTGGCCAAGGTCCGCACGCCCCAACCGCTGAACATCTTCGGAGACATCAGGTGCTCCACGACCGAGGGAACCTTGTCTTCGTCCATGAGCCCGAACCACAGGCAGTGGCCCATGTTCGATGCGCAGGCATCCACTTGGCGCTTGTCCTTATCGAGGGCAACAGCGTAGTAGCCCTTGTCCGGCATCCAGAAGTCCTCATTGAATTTCTGCTTGAGCCGGTCAGCGCGTTCCCGCAGTTCCGAGGCCAAGGCGAGGTCGCCGTCGTCGTAAGCCATCCAGGCGCGCGCCACGTAGGCGCCGTGCACGTACGCCTGTACCTCGGCCAAGGCGATAGGCGCCTCGGCGAGGGTACCGTCAGCGAAGTTGATGCCGTCCCAGGAGTCTTTCCACCCCTGGTTGATGAGGCCGTGCTGGTTGGGGCGGCCGTACTCCACGTAGCCGTCGCCGTCCCGGTCGCCGTAGTGACGGATCCAGTCGAGGGCGCGGTCGGCGTTGGGCAGGAGTTCGGCGATGGTGTCCTTGGCGAAGCCCCAGCGGCTCACAGACCCCACCGCAACCATGAAGAGGGGAGTGGCGTCGACGCTGCCGTAGTAGGCGGAACTGCCGCGCAAGGCCTGGCCGCTGCTGACGTCCAGGCGGACCTCGTGGAGGATCTTCCCGGGTTCCTCTTCCGTGTCTGTATTTACTTCTTTTCCCTGCCGGTCGGCCAACGTGCGGAGCGTGCCCAGAGCGAGGGAAGGATCCACCGGCAACGCCATCTCCGAGGCCCACAAGGAGTCCCTGCCGAACAACGTCATGAACCACGGAGCTCCCGCGGCCACCACCACCCTTTCGGGGTGGTCCGGGTCCTGGATGCGCAGGGCCCCGAGGTCTTCATAGCTCCGGCGCAGGGTGCGCTGGATGGAACGGTTGCCGATCTGCAGGACGGGAATCTTGGCCACCCATTCCTGCCGGCGCCGGTCGCTGGGTGACAACTCGCCCCGAGACGGATGGCTGAACGGTTTGCCCTCTGCCGCCGGGAGTACGCTGACCCGGGTGTTCCATTGCCCGAACGCCGGGATGGTGACCCTGAAGCCGAGGGCCTTGGAACCGGCCCCGGCGCCTTCGCCCCGAATGATCACCGACTTCCGGAATCCTTCCCACTGACCCCTGATCTCCAGGGAGTCGTTCTCCACCCGCCGGGTTTCCTTCCATACCCGGGTGATACGGGCTTCCTTGACTTCGAAGAGGTCTGCGAAGTCCGCCTCCGCGGTGAGGGTGATGGTGCAGCGGGCAGGTTGCCTGGAGTAGTTCCGGACGGTGATTTCTTCGAGGATCCCCGCCCCTACTTCGCGCAGCCGTTCCACCAGAAGGGGGCTGTCTGCGTAACCGTCGGGACGGGGAACCCGGCAGGCCAAGAGGGCGCGGTACGGTTCCTTCAGTTCGGCCGCCAGCGGCTCCAAGGGCTGATCGTTGATGCGGAGCTGCCAGCGGGAAAGGATCCGGGTGTCCAGGTGGAAGACGCCTTGGGGCAGGTCCGGGTGGATGTCCCCGTTCGGTCCGGAGATGCAGAAGGACGAGCCTTCCACGAGCGTGATGGTCCCGGCGCCCAGCGGTCCGGCAGCCGTTTCCGTATTCCAACCGGTCATGGGATTGTCCTTCGAACAGCGCGGGCCGGGATGTAGTTGACGGTACGCCGGAGGGCTGTGGGACACCAGAGCCTGCGATGGCCGGCGCCGGTTGCGGCCTCCACCCAAGGCACCCGTCAGGCACCCGTCGGGCACCCGTCAGGCACCCGTCAGCCACCTGAAGTAAACCCGTAGTTCACCGTGAACCCTCCTGTGCGAAGCGAATGGCGGTTACAATGAGAGTTGCAGTATTCGCTGATGCAGACCGGCGGTTGTAAAGAAATACGCCGGAGGACTCTGTAATGACGGACACCCAGATCGGCGCGTTCCTTCGCGAATGCGTCATTTACGAAGAAGACAGCGACGAAGGCTTGGACTTCGAGGCCTTGTACGGTCTCTACATCAGTTGGTGCGTCCTTGGAAACAAGGTTCCCGTCCCGGATAGTGCATTCCGCACGTCCGTGCGCACCAGCGGAGTAAAACACGAGAAGCGCGATGGCGTGCGGTATTACCCGGGGCTCCGGATGATTGGCGACGCCGCCCGCGACTACGTACTCAACAGCATCCCGGACGAAGTAGTGGA
The DNA here is from genome assembly GCF_026013155.1 of Paenarthrobacter sp. PAE-2. Taxonomy (NCBI): domain Bacteria; kingdom Bacillati; phylum Actinomycetota; class Actinomycetes; order Micrococcales; family Micrococcaceae; genus Paenarthrobacter; species Paenarthrobacter sp. PAE-2. The sequence continues at coordinate 7,322 of NZ_JAPDNV010000052.1, forward strand.
AGTAATCGTTCCGCCGATTCCCGTGACGGAAGTCGAAGATGGCGGGGACGTCATCCTGCCTGCCAAGGCCGTCTAGGTTTATCTTCAGCTGATGCCCTTAGGATTCGTTCCTAAGGGCATCAGCCATTTAAGCAGTCGGTGTACCGGCGGTAAGGGGCGCAAGTGAAACCATCCATCGTCTGGTTCCGCGACGACCTCCGGGTCAGGGACAACCCGGCCTTGCGGGCCGCCGTCGACGATGGAGCGGCAGTGGCGCTCTACGTCCTGGACGAGGAGTCGCCGGGCATCCGGCCGCACGGCGGGGCAGCAAAGTGGTGGCTGCACCATTCCCTCCTCGCCCTCCGGGAGGACCTGGACGCGTTGGGAATACCCCTTCTCTTGCGCCGCGGACCCGCTGCTGAGGTGGTGCAGAAAACCACGACGGCGGTGGGTGCGGGCGCGCTGTTCTGGAACCGGCGGTACGGCGAGGTGGAAAGGACCATCGACGCCGGGATCAAGGGCTGGGCGGTTGAGGCAGGGCTGCACGTGGAGAGTTTCCAAGCCACCCTGCTCCATGAGCCCTGGAAGGTCAGCACCAAGACCGGCACCCAGTACAAGGTGTTCACCCCGTTCTGGAAGGCGGTGTCTGCTCAGGAATTCCGCGAACCACTGCCGCTTCCCGCTCGTGGCCATGGGTATACCGGCACGCTTCCGCGGTACGACTCCCTGGAGAGCTGGCAGTTACTGCCCACCACACCGGATTGGTCCGGAGGGTTGGCCGCCCGGTGGACTCCCGGGTCCGCAGCCGGCCATGCCCGCCTGAAGGAGTTCGTGGGCAACGGGCTGGATTCCTATAGTGAAGGGCGGAACCGTCCGGACACCGATGGCAGCAGCTCCCTGTCGCCGTACCTGCGCTGGGGTGAACTCAGCCCCTTCGAGGTGTGGCAGGCAATATCTTCCAAGAGGTCCGAAAGTGCCACGATCTTCGCGTCGGAGTTGGGCTGGCGCGAATTCTGCTGGCACCAGTACTTCCACAACCCCACCTTGGCCACGGCCAACCTGCGCAGCGAGTTCGACAGGTTCCCGTGGGCATGGCCCGGAGCGCCTGCCGGCGCTTCTGCCGGCGACGACGGTCGGCACCCCGGGCATGAGTCGGCCCCGGAAGAGCTCCGGGCATGGCAAAAGGGGCGAACGGGGTTCCCCCTGGTTGATGCGGGACAGCGGCAACTGTGGGACACAGGCTGGATGCACAACCGGGTGCGCATGGTGGCCGCGAGCTTCCTTGTGAAGAACCTGGGGATCCATTGGCAGCTGGGCGAGCAATGGTTCTGGGACACGCTGGTGGATGCGGATCCGGCGTCCAACCCTGCCAACTGGCAGTGGGTGGCAGGCTCGGGAGCTGACGCCTCGCCCTTCTTCCGCATCTTCAACCCGGAGGCCCAGCGCGTGCGGTTCGACCCGCAGGGCAAGTACATCGCGCAGTGGATTCCGGAGTTCGGCACCCCGGATTACCCGGCGGAAATCGTGGACTTGAAGGCATCGAGGCAGGACGCGCTGGATGCCTACAAGGAGCTGCGCGAGGTGCATTAGGCGGCCTCCAAGCCAGCGTCAGCCTCCCGCATTCCTTCCGCAGCGACCCTCTGGAAATTAGTAGGAAGTCCGAGTATATTCGGCTGCAGAGATGATCTGGATCACATGCATGCACGTGCTCCGGACGTGTTGTGCGGTATTGACCGGCACGGCAGTCACTAATGATGCAAAGGAGCATTTCCACTATGGTGCGCGAGCTTTCACACTACGTAGGCGGCCAAAGGATCGACGGCACGTCCGGGCGGTTCAGCGATGTCTACGATCCCTGCACCGGCGAAGTCCAGGCCCGCCTGCCGCTGGCCAGCGCCGAGGAGGTGCGCAACGCCGTCGCGAACGCCGGGAAGGGCCAACTCGAATGGGCTGCCATGAATCCGCAGCGACGGGGTCGCATCCTGCTGAAGTTCGTGGACCTCGTCAATGACAACATGGACGAGCTGGCCAAGCTCCTGTCCTCCGAACACGGGAAGACGTTCGCGGACGCCAAGGGAGATATCCAGCGGGGCATCGAAGTGGTGGAGTTCTCCGCCGGGGCGCCGCATCTGCTCAAAGGCGAATTCTCAGACAGCGCAGGTCAAGGGATCGATGTCCACTCCCTAAGGCAGCCGCTGGGTGTTGTTGCCGGCATTACGCCCTTCAACTTCCCGGCCATGATTCCGTTGTGGAAGTCGGGACCGGCGCTCGCTGCCGGCAACGCCTTCATCCTCAAACCATCCGAACGGGACCCCTCCGTGCCGCTGCGGCTCGCCGAGCTCTACAGCGAAGCCGGCGTTCCGGACGGCGTCTTCAACGTCATCAACGGTGACAAGGAAGCCGTGGACGCCCTTCTTGAGGACCCGAGGGTCAAGGCAATCGGCTTTGTCGGTTCCACGCCGATCGCCCAGTACATCTACGCCACGGCCGCCGCGCACGGCAAGCGCGCACAGTGCTTCGGCGGGGCGAAGAACCACATGGTGATCATGCCCGACGCCGACCTTGACATGGCCGCGGACGCCCTGATTGGTGCCGGGTACGGTTCCGCCGGAGAGCGGTGCATGGCCATCTCCGTAGCCGTCCCGGTGGGCCAGGAAACAGCTGACGCCCTTGTTGCCAAGCTCACCGAGAGGGTCAAGGAACTCCGCGTAGGGCACAGCCTGGACAAGGACGCGGACTTCGGACCGGTGGTCGCCGCGTCTGCGAAGGAACGGATCGAGGGCTACATCCAGTCCGGCGTGGACGAGGGCGCCACCTTGGTGGCAGACGGCCGCGGCCTCACCGTTGAGGGATACGACGGCGGCTTCTGGGTGGGCCCCACCCTCTTCGACAACGTCACCAAGGATATGAAGATCTACAAAGAGGAGATTTTCGGTCCTGTCCTGAGCGTCCTCCGAGCGGCCGACTACGACGAAGCGCTCAGGCTCTGCAGCGAGCACGAGTTCGGGAACGGCGTCGCAATCTTTACCCGCGACGGCGACTCCGCCCGCGACTTCGCCAGCCGCGTGGAAGTGGGCATGGTGGGCATCAACGTGCCCATCCCCGTGCCGATCGCCTATTACACATTCGGCGGGTGGAAGGCGTCGGGGTTCGGCGACCTCAACCAGCACGGCGCCGACGCCTTCCGCTTTTACACCAAGACCAAGACCGTCACCTCGCGGTGGCCCTCCGGCATCCGCCAGGGCGCCAGCTTCGTGATGCCGGCAGGCAGCTGATGGGAGAACAGATCATCGAAGAAGTGCAGCAGGAAGAAGTTCTTTTCGAGCGGCGCGGCCACCTCGGCATCGTGACGCTCAACCGGCCCCGGGCAGTCAACGCCCTCAATGCCGGCATGGTGAAAGCCATGTTGCAGCAGTTGGCTGCCTGGGCTGACGACGAATCCGTTGCTGCGGTGTTGGTGCGCGGCGCCGGCGATCGGGGCCTCTGCGCCGGGGGAGACATCGTCGCCATCTACAAGGACATGCTGCACGGGGGCTCGGAAACCGCTGATTTCTGGGCCGACGAGTACCGCCTCAACGCCCTCATCGCCAACTATCCCAAGCCGTACGTCGCCTTCATGGACGGGCTGGTGCTGGGCGGTGGCGTAGGAGTTTCCGCGCACGGCTCTGTTCGCATCGTCACCGAACGGACGCGCACGGGGATGCCGGAAACCACCATCGGGTTCGTGCCCGACGTCGGCGGTACCCTGCTGCTCTCCCGCGCCCCCGGGGAAACCGGAACCCACGCCGCGCTCACGGGCGCGCACCTGTCCGGGGCAGACGCCCTGCTCCTGGGACTCGCGGACTACTTCGTCCCGTCCGAAAGCCTCCCGGCGCTCACTGAAGCGCTGGAAAGCTCGACGCCGGAAGACGCCGTCGTGCGCTTTGCCCAAGCCGCGCCGGACTCGGCACTCGCGGCGCAGCGGGAGTGGATCGATGCCTGCTACGCGGCCGATGACGCGGAAGAGATCGTGCACCGCCTGCACGAGGCCGGAGGTGAGGCCGCCGACGCTGCGGACACCATCGCGGCTAAGTCGCCGACGTCGGTGAAGGTCACCTTGGCGTCCCTGCGGCGGGTGCGGGGGTTGTCCTTGGAAGAGGCGCTGGACCAGGAATACCGGGTAGGGCTCCGATGCCTCTCCGGCCCCGATTTCCGCGAGGGAATCCGGGCGCAAGTGGTGGACAAGGACCGGAAACCACAGTGGAAACCGGCCACCCTCGCCGACGTCCACGACTCCGACGTCGAAGGCTACTTTGCCTCGCTCGGCGAGCATGAGTTGGGGCTTTCCGCTACGCCGGTCCAGTCGGGTTGAAGCCGGGCCGATCACGTTGAGGCTACTGCCGTCCAGTTTGAGGAGACGATCATGACAGAAAATGCAGCATCGGCAACGGGACTCATCGCCTTCCTGGGCCTTGGGCACATGGGCGGCCCCATGGCCGCCAACCTGATCAAGGCCGGGCATGAGGTGGTGGGGTACGACCCCGTTCCAGCAGCAGTGGAGGCTGCGGTGGCACATGGCATCCCCATGGCTGACACGGCAGCCGACGCCGTGCACGGGGCCGCCGTGGTCCTGACCATGCTGCCCAGCGGGAAGCACGTCCTGGACGCCTACCGGGGAGTGGGAGGGCCGGGACTGCTCAGCGTGGCACAACCGGACACGCTGTTCCTGGATTGCTCCACCATCAACGTTGACGAGGCCAGGGAAGCAGCGTCCCTGGCCGTGGCCGCAGGACATCGAAGCGTGGACGCGCCGGTGTCCGGAGGCGTGGTGGGTGCCGAAGCCGGGACGCTGACGTTCATGGTGGGCGCCCTGCCCGGGGACTTCGAGACCGTGAAGCCGATCCTGGAGCTCATGGGCAAGCGGATCGTTCATTGCGGGGACCATGGCGCGGGCCAGGCCGCGAAGGTGTGCAACAACATGATCCTGGGAGTCTCCATGATCGCCGTGGCCGAGGCTTTCGTCCTCGGCGAGAAGCTGGGACTGACACACCAGGCGTTGTTCGACGTCGCTTCCAACGCGTCCGGCCAATGCTGGGCCCTCACAACCAACTGTCCTGTTCCGGGCCCGGTTCCCACCAGTCCTGCCAACCGCGATTACCAGCCCGGGTTCGCGGGGGCGTTGATGGCCAAGGATCTCCGGCTGGCGGTGAATGCGCTGGAAAGTACGGGCGTCGCTGCCGAAATGGGACCGCTGGCCTCCAGGATTTACGACGCCTTTGCCGCCGGGGAGGGTGCTGCGCGGGACTTCTCCGGGATCATCACGGACATCCGGGAGAAATCGGAATCCCCGGGTGCCGCCGGCGGCGACGGTCCGGCGGGGGAATAGGGTGGCATGACGACTACTACGGAAACTATGGAAGAAGGACGCGGAGTGAGCCAGCACCACCTGGACGTAGCCCAGTACCGGAACATCATGGTGGAGCGCCGTGGCCGCGTTGGCCTGGTAACCCTGAACCGGCCTTCGGCGTTGAACGCACTGAACACAGCCTTGATGAATGAACTCGTTGAAGCTGTGACCGACATGGACCGCGATCCCGGGGTGGGGGCCGTGGTCATCACGGGTTCCGCCAAGGCCTTTGCCGCCGGGGCGGACATCAAGGAAATGTCGGCCAACACCTACATGGACATGTATGCGGCAGATTGGTTCCGGCATTGGGAAGACCTCACACGATTGCGGATCCCCGTCATTGCCGCCGTGTCAGGGTTTGCGCTCGGCGGGGGATGTGAGCTGGCGATGATGGCTGACATCATCATCGCCGGGGACAACGCCAAGTTCGGGCAGCCGGAAATCAACCTGGGTGTCATTCCAGGCATGGGCGGTTCCCAGAGGCTTACCCGCGCAGTGGGCAAGGCCAAAGCCATGGACATGGTGCTCACAGGGCGTTTCATGGACGCGGACGAAGCCGAACGTTCGGGGCTTGTATCCCGGGTGGTTCCCGCTGCGGAGGTTGTCGACGAGGCACTGAAAGCCGCGGAGACCATTGCGTCGAAGTCGAAACCAGCGGCCATGGTGGCCAAGGAAGCAGTCAACGCCGCGTTCGAAATGGGGTTGGCCCAAGGCGTGCTCTTTGAACGGCGGGTGTTCCACTCCCTGTTTGCCACAGAAGACCAAAAGGAAGGCATGGCAGCCTTCACGGAAAAGCGCGAACCGGACTTCAAGCACCGCTAAGATCCGGGTCTAACCGGGCGGCGCCGGGTCAAGCCGTGTGCCGGGTGTGCGCGTCATTTTCGGGTGCGGGGCGCGCAGGCCCGGGCCCGCAGCGCGGAATAGGTGGGGCGCCCGGATAGACTCCTGTTCACAAGCGGGCCTGCAACAGACCACATGGGGAGAGAACATGTCAACGGAGAACGTTCGCGCCGAATCGGTGGACCCTGCTGAGTCATCCGAAACGGGGGCGCCGGTGAATACCCTGGCTATTGTGTCAGCCGGTATTGCAGCCCTTGCCGTGGTGGGGCTGTTCCTTGCCGGCATGGCCATCATCGCCGTCTTCGCCGTTGGCGCCGGGCACGTGGCCCTGAACCAGATTGGGCAGCGGCAGGAACGTGGGCGGGCGCTCGCGGTTTCTGCATTGGTGATCGGCTACGGAATTGCCGCCCTTTCGCTCGTTTCGGCACTGATCTATACGCTCACGCGCTAACTTTCCGGCCACTGCGGCGACACGAATCGCCGCCGAACCCTTCTTCATAGACGGATCATCCCGACGACTGGAAGAAGGACGGCTGTGTCCTGGCAGTTCTGTGACAATTTTGCCTGCCCTAAAGAATGGCATTGGACCGACTTTTCGGGGGTCCCCGAAGCATGCGTGGTCGAGAAGTGGTTGATTACTAAGCATGCTGATAATATGGTCGTGCCGTGACGGAGAAAGAAGCAAAGCTAGCCAATGGGGGTGGCGGTATGGCAGAGCGGAAGGTTCCGGAAGTGATCGATCAGGAAATAGTCCGGCGCGAGGCATCAAGTGTCCTCGCCGACGGAGACGTGTCGCTTACCGAGTTGTGGATTGAGTTCTTCGCCCGGGGAGGGATGGCAGGCCTCGAGGAATTCGAGGCCTTTGTGCGCGGAATCATGACTGTGGCCAACACCGACCTCCAAATTCTGGACCTGACGTTGGACGAACTCCGGAATCCCTGAAGCCCTTCGCTGGCCCGCACTCCGGATTCCGTCGTATGCTCTGGCCATGACGGACTCCAAACAAATAGTGGTTGGCTATGACGGTTCCACGGAAGCGAAGCAGGCTGTAACCTGGGCTGCCCGGCAAGCCGTGCTGCGGGGCTGCCAGCTCCACCTGGTTCACTGCTCGCTCTGGATACTTGTGACCTCCGACCTTGGCCCGGTTCCCGGCGTCGCCGACAGCGGGCTGGAAAGGGCTGCCGAGCGGGTCCTTGAAGAAGGCCTCGCGGTGGTGAAGGAAGCCGAACCCTCCGTGGATGTGACCAGCACCCTCCTTCACGGCATGCCCAGGGACCACATGGGCAAACTGTCCGTGGGCGCCGAGATGCTGGTGTTGGGGAGCCGCGGGCTCGGCGGGTTCCTTGGCCTGCTTGTGGGTTCGGTCAGCCTGGAGATGGCCGCCACCGCGTCTTGTCCGGTGGCTGTGATCAGGTCCGTTGACCACCCGGAAGGCCCCGTTGTGGTGGCTATCGACGACGCCGGCTCGCCCGAAGCGCTCGAGGACGCATGCACCATGGCGTCAGTGACAGGAGCGGACCTAAAGGTAGTCCATGTGGTTCCCGAGCCTGCTGGCTTGCGGCGGTTGCGCGACCCGATCGACTCCTACCCGGCGGCCGAGGCCCTCGTGGACTCCGCCGTCCGCAAGGCACGTGAACTGGCACCCCAATCCACTGTGACCGGAGAGCTGCAGGTTAACCACTCAGTTGCCCGGGCCATCCTGCAAGCCGCGCCGGATGCCCGGATAGTGGTGGTTGGCACCAAGGGGCGCGGCCTCATCAAGGGGACCATCGGCTCCACTGCCCACGCAGTCCTGCATCATGCTCCGGGCCCGGTCCTGGTGTCGCGGCGGAACGCCGGCTAGGACTTACTCGTCCGTGAAATCCCCGGCGTCCCTACGGAAGGTTCCCAGGACGCGGATGAGGTGATCGACGTCGTCGTCGGTGAAGCCCGACTTGCCGAAAACCTCGGCGTTCAGTGCCGCCGTCGCCCTTTTCGCCAGCGTTCGGCCTTCCGCGGTGAGCTCAATCAGCGTGGTGCGACCGTCGGTGGGATGCGGGGACCGCGCCACGAGTGCGGCCTTCTCCAAGCGGTCGACGGCGTTTGTCACCGACGTGGGATGCACCTGCAGCAGCGC
>NZ_JAPDNV010000052.1:15742-19410 GCF_026013155.1 Paenarthrobacter sp. PAE-2
TCTCCAAGCGGTCGACGGCGTTTGTCACCGACGTGGGATGCACCTGCAGCAGCGCTCTCGCTTTGTTCATGGGCAGCGCGCCGCTGCGGGCGAAGCTGAGGAGTGCCAGTAGTTCGTACCGTGCGAAGGTCAGGCCGAAGGGCTTGAGGACCGTCTCAATGCGTGCGAGCAGTATCTGCTGCGTCCGCATGATGGCCGTGATGGCCGCCATGGGCGCCGCGACGTCGCCCCAGCCGTGCCGTTCCCAGTTGCGTTGGGCGTCGGCGATGGGGTCGCGGGGGAGTGGATTGCCCATGGGCCTCCTTCAGGCTTTGAGAGGTCAATCTTTAAGGTTCGGGAATTCTTCCTCCGTGTATTCAACCCCAAGACCTGCCGGGAGCGGACCGTCACTATGCCTGGCCACCTCCGTGCCGCGCAACTCCACGCGGCGGATCTTGCCGGAGATGGTTTTTGGCAGCTCGCCGAATTCGAGCCGCCGGATGCGCTTGAACGGTGCCAGGTGTTCGCGGCAGTACCGAAGGATATCTTCGGCGATCTCCGGTCCCGGCTGGTAACCCGCAGCAAGGACCACGAACGCCTTGGGGACAGACAACTTGACCGCGTCAGGGGACGGAACGACGGCGGCCTCCGCCACTGCGGGGTGCTCGATCAGGACGCTTTCAAGCTCGAAGGGTGAAAGCCGGTAGTCCGAGGACTTGAAGACATCGTCGTCCCTGCCGACGTAGGTGATGACACCGGCCTCGTCCCGGCTGGCCATGTCGCCGGTGTGGTAATAGCCGTCCCGAAAGGCTTCCGCGGTTTTCGCTTCGTCGCCGAAGTAGCCCTTCATGAGCCCCACGGGTCGGGGGTCCAAGCGCAAGCAGAGTTCGCCGTCGTTGGCTTCCTGTCCCGTGAACGGGTCCACAAGTACCACGTCGTACCCGGGGAGCGGACGCCCCATGGAGCCGATCTTCACCGGTTGGGCCGGTGTGTTGGCGATCTGGACCGTGGTTTCGGTCTGGCCGAAGCCGTCCCGGATGGTGACGCCCCAGGCTTCCTCCACCTGGCCGATGACCTCGGCATTGAGCGGCTCGCCTGCCGACACCACCTTGCCGGGCGGGTTCTTGAGCTGCTTGAGGTCGGCCTGGATCAGCATCCGCCACACGGTGGGAGGGGCGCAGAAGCTGGTGACACCCTCGCGGTCCATTTGTGCCATGAGGGCCGAGGCGTCGAAGCGTTCGTAGTTGTAGATGAAGACGCATGCCTCCGCGATCCACGGCGTAAAGACGTTGGACCAGGCGTGCTTGGCCCAGCCCGGTGAGGCGACATTGAGGTGCACGTCTCCGGGCTCGACGCCGATCCAATACATGGTGGACAGGTGGCCCACCGGGTAGGAAGTGTGGGTGTGTTCCACGAGCTTGGCGCGGGAGGTGGTGCCGGAGGTGAAGTACAGCAGCAGCGTCTCGTCCCCACGGGTGGGGGCGTCGGGCGTGAAGTCGGTACCGGCGTCGTACGAATCCGCGTACTGCCTGGCGTCCGCAGCGGTGCGTTGCGTGCCGATTTCCATAAGCGCGTAGTTACCCTCGACGGCGGCAAATTTACCGATGCTAGCGCTGCCGACCGCAACCCAGGCGGCTCCGCCGCGCTCCACGCGGTCCTGCAAGTCGCGGGGACCCATGAGCGTGGTGGTGGGGATCATGACGATGCCGAGCTTGATGCCGGCCAGCATAAGTTCCCAGAGTTCCACTTGGTTGCCGAGCATGATGATCATATGGTCGCCGCGTTGGACGCCTTGGCTGCGCAGCCAGTTGGCGAGCTGGTTGGACCGCTGTGAAAGTTCCCGGTAGGTACGGCGGGTGGAGCTGCCGTCCTGTTCGACGATCACGAGTGCGGGTTGGTCCTTGCGTGCCGGGTCCCGGGCGAGCTGGTCGAACCAATCGAGGGCGAAGTTGAAGTGTTCGAACCTGGGCCACTGGAACTCGCTGTGCGCTTGCTTGTAGTCCTCGCGGAGCTCGAGAAGGCGGTTCCGGGCCGCGCGGAAGTCGTCGGTGACTGTCATAGTCCGCCTTTCGTGGGGCAATGTGCCCGCGTCTGGGAGAGGCATTTCTGCCACCTAGTGATCCACATCACCTTGCAATATACTAGGACATCCAAGGGTTTGGAAGAGCCCGCGCCGGACATGACGAAGGGGTCACATGCTCGACGAGAAAGCCGCATCCACCACGAATGGAGCCGCTCCCGTAAATGCCCTCCCTCCCTACCCGGAGGCAGACTTGATGCACGTAGTAGACCTGCTTCCCGATGAGGAGCGGGCCCGCTACCGGGAGGTCCGGGAGTTCCTTCAGGCAAGCGTCAGGGCTGCCAGCATCGAATACTGGAACCGGGAGGAATTCCCGTTCGGGCTGCTGGCCGACATGGCGAAATTCGGGCTCGGAGGACTGCAGACCGATGGCTCGTCCACACTCTTCAAAGGGCTCATGTACACCGAGATTGCGCGGGCCGACGTCTCCTTGTCCGCACTGGTCGGAATCCACAACGAGCTCATCGTCGGCATGATCCATGAGCTGGGTTCGCCCGAGCAGAAGCAACGCTGGCTTCCCGGGCTTGAGGCCTTTTCCGTGTTGGGAGCTTTCGCCCTGACCGAACCCGACCATGGCTCGGACATCGCCGGAGGGCTTTCCACGACGGCGCGGCGCGACGGCGGGGAATGGGTCATCAACGGTGCCAAGCGCTGGATCGGAGCCGGAACCATCGCGGACTTCGCCTTGGTGTGGGCCCGGGATGAGGCTGACGGCCACATCAAGGGGTTCATCGTGGAGACTGACCGCGCCGGATACGCGGCCACCAAGATCTCGAACAAAATCGGTCTCCGGATCATGCAAAACGCGGACATCACCCTGAACGGAGTCCGGGTTCCCGCTTCGAATCTCCTTCCGGGCGCCACCGAGTTCTCCCGGGCCAATGAACTGTTGCGGGATTCCCGGGCGTGGGTGGGCTGGCAGGCTGCGGGTATTCAACTGGCGGCGTTCGACATCGCGCGTTCCTACGCTCTTGAACGCCTGCAGTTCGGCAAGGAGCTTGCCAGATTCCAGCTGGTCCAGCAGCAACTCGCGGACATCCTGGGCAACGCCCACGCATCTTTGTCCCTGATGGTTGAGCTGGCCCGCATACAACAGGCGGGAAAACTGGAAATGGTGCAGGCCGCCATGGCCAAGGCCACAACGACGCGCCTTGCCCGGTCTTCCGTGGCCATGGGCCGGTCCCTGCTGGGCGGCAACGGCATCACCACGGATTACGAGATGGGGAAGCTCTTCGGCGACGCCGAGATCCTCTACACCTACGAGGGCAGCTACGAGATCAACTCCCTCATTGTTGCCCGGGCGGTTACCGGGAAGTCGGCGTTCGTGTAGGGGCACCTGAGTGTAGACCAGCATGGTATTGATAGCGGTTCTGAGTGACAGGATCCTTCGTGATTGCGGAGGGTCCTGTTGTTTTGTTGCTGGGCGAGGCATGCGGGTGGCTGATGACGCGGAGGTGCCTGAGGCTGCGGAGGTTGGCCGGGGGCGCGCCAGGTGGCTGGGGTGTGCCGGGGTGGCCGGGGTGTTTTCTGTTTTGGGCAGGGTGTCATGTTCGGTGGGGTGTGTGGTGGTGGTTTCGTTGGGGTGTTTGGGTGGGGTCGATGTGGGGTG
>NZ_JAPDNV010000053.1:0-19341 GCF_026013155.1 Paenarthrobacter sp. PAE-2
CATCAGTGGGCAATTACGTGGCCGCCTATGGGCAGTTTTTCATGGCCGCTTACAGCCGTCAAAGACCTGACCGGGAGACTCGCCGAAAACCACAAGGAACTGGCACAGCTCACCGAAGGACTGGCGCCGGGACTCCAATCCGTCGCCGGGCTCGGGCCCGTAACAGCGGCCATCATCACCTGCGCGTATTCCCACCACGGCCGTATCCGGTCAGAGGCTGCCTTCGCCGCACTCGGCGGCGTCGCGCCGCCCGGCGTCCTCCGGCAACACGACCCGGCACCGGCTCAACAGATCCGGAGACCGTCAGCTAAACCGGGCCTTCGACGTCATCGTCCGCACCCGCATGAGCTTCGACACCGCAACCAAGGACTACGTGGCAAGGAGCCGGGCAACAGGGGAAATCAAACCGGGGAGATCCGCCGGAACCTCAAGCGCTACGTCTGCCGCTCCATCTTCCGGCAGCTCCAAACCATCATGGCTTGACAGGACCCATAGAAGAGTCATCTTGGGTTGATGTCCCTGGCCAGATATGCAGCCGCCCGGCACAGAATCTCATTCTCCTGCTCCAACAACCGGTTCCGCTTCTTCAACTCCCGCATCTCGGCCGACTCCGACGCTGCCGGGCCGGCCCCGGATTCCTTACGCTCGGCGATGGCAATCCAGCGCTTCAACGTCGTGACCGAAAGCCCGAAATCCTTCGCAATCTGCGCCAGAGGCGCCTCGCTCTTCGGGCCACATCAATAACATCCTGGCGGAACTCCGCCCCATAAGCCGTGGGCATGGTCAACATCCTTCCACGAGCACAAGCTCGCTAGGTCAAGGAGTCAACAAAACCGGGGGCAGTCCCATCTTCCGTCATCGGGATGACGATGACGGACAGCAAATGCCTGGTGAGTACTATCTGCGCTGGGGGCTACACCGACCGCAAAGTCGCACATAAAGAAGCCTATGAGAATTTGCCGAAGTCATGTTATGGGCCATTTCCCCGCTAGTACCTGAGGGAGCACAGGTTCAAGGATTCGGAGCGTTAGCCCCCAAATTGTATGATCGTGAGTCCTTCGGACGCGGACTTTCCTCGGTGTGTTCCAGCCGGGGAAGTCAAGCTCTTCTTCTCGTAATGCAGTATCGGATGCCAGCGCAGTCACCGAGATATCTAGCACCTTCTCCACCTCCGCCGTCTGAGGCTTCCAAGCGTAACCCGGTGTTATCCCCTTCAGTTGAACTACGAATGGGGACACTTGGTAGTGCGTTGTGTAGGTATTGATCCTGTCGAGTTGGTCGAGAAATATAATGTGCTCGGTGTCCAGTCCTAGTTCTTCGGTAGTTTCTCGAAGTGCAGTGGCCCACGGTCCTTCATCGTTTGATTCCCGGTTACCTCCAGGCAGAGAAATTTGGCTTCCAAATTGTCCATGTTCTGACTTTTTTATCAGCACTAGGCGAAGCTCCCCTTTTTCACCCCTGTAGAAAGGTATGGCAACTGAAGCCTGCCGCAGTTCCTGCATACGTTTCTCCAAGCGACTGGTGGAAGCGGATGTTGTTTCCAGCCTTCTCATCTTGCTCTAGTTCCAACGTGTATACCGACAGTGCCGCGGCGTCCCATTTACCGGGCTGGTCCGGTACCCGGCACTGGCGATTTTCCGCCTTGGTCCGACCCCCGATCACGTACAGCCCACCTCTGATCACGGTTGCCTTCATACTCGTCCTCGTATTTATCCTCACGCGGTCCTCTCGTTAATGACACCTCAGCCACGTGGGCGATGGAGTCCACAACTGTGCGGGGTCACATGTCACTGCCATAGTTGGACTGAGGAGTTCCATCACGCTAAGCGGAAGCACCTAAGACATCGAGGGTCCGCTCCTAATTCAAGCAGGCGCCAGTCTGAGGTATGAGAATCATCCCCGCCTACTCGATAGCCGCACAGGGCACAACTCTTTTCCGTGCCGGGCGGTAATGGCAGCAGGTACGACAACATTGCTGCTATCCGCTTTAGGGTTGACGGCATACGTCGTTTTCATCTCTTTCGACGAACATTTGGTCCTGGGTTCGGCACGCTGCGCGGTGTACGTCTTAGGATTTCTGGGTTCTAGCCTTGACGCATAACCCGCCACTGAAGCGAATCAGCCCTGCATGAAATGACGGATAGCGAGGAGCAGCCGGATGCTCAGTTCAACTCTCAGGTCCGCGGCATTGGCACCGTTGACAGACCGGTGTACATGCGACACATATTTGTAGCAATGTTGAGGCCGTGCAGTAGAAAACACCACTACCGGCCGACACTATATATGGGCATGGTAATGCGTATGAATGGGCGTGACTCGGCGCCACCCCTCAATACATGAGGCTCCCACGTCAGAAACAGCTCAGCTTCGTGGGTCCCCTAGTCGCACTTGTTCAACGGACTTTGCATCGATGGCGGTTATAAATGCAGAGCCTCGCCCTTACTAATGAGGCGGATGGACGCACAGTCTTCCAAATGAAAAAGGTGCCTCTCATTGAGTTCGTCCCTTATCCAGATAATAAGCCCATCCGTTGTACTCGACTCCATTGTACCGACGCAGCTCCGATCATCATGTAGGTGAATTGCCACAACGTCCCCAGGGGAAATGCTTGTCCAAATCGAGCGGGCATGTTTTCCCATTTGCATGAGACGCTCCTCCTCTCTCGGTTTATTACACTTTCTTGCTTTGTCACCAAAAAGCGTTTCAGTCTGCTAGATGGTGTAGTCGAAGGGATCACCAGTTGACCATGTTTAGGCCCGTGCATAACGACCGTTGCTGCAAGCTTGAATGCGTCCGGCTTGCAGCAGCGGGCGAACACCGGTCTGATCGGGGGCGTTAGGACGGTTCGCAGCGGGTCCTCTTGCGGCCGCCTCGGGGTTAGGAGCCGGTCGCAGAGGAGCCCAGAAAGCTCTGCAATTCCATTGCATCCAGACAAAGGGGACTACTGGATTTTCAATCAGCCTCGTGGATGATGAAGCATTTGATCTAAATCACCTTCGAATCATCGCATTGATAACCTTTTCCTCGGTGTAGGAGAAAAGCTCTTCCATCGATTCCTCCTTTCCCCCCACTCCCGATGCCTTGACGCCCCCGTACGGCACGTTCGGGAAGTGGGCCGATGACCCGTTGATCCAGATAAATCCAGTTTCCAGGTTACCGGCGACCCTAAAAGCCCGATCTAAGTCTTTGGTCCAGATCGCCCCGGTGAGGCCGTACCGAACGCCGTTAGCGATCTCCACCGCTTCGCTCTCTGTCTTAAACTTCAGTACAGAGAGCACCGGACCGAAGACTTCCTGTTGAGCGATCCGTGAGCTTGGTGTGACGCCGCTGATTACGGTTGGTTCGAAATGGAGGGATTGTGTTCCTTCAGGAATGCAACCGCCCGCTACCAAACTGGCACCGTCGTCCAGAGCCATCTGAACGAAGCCTTCTGTCTTTCGCTGCGCAGATTCGCTGACCATGGTCCCTTGGGTTGTGTCGTCTTCCAGCGGGTCACCGAGTCGGATCTCGGCCACCAGTTTGGTGATCTCCTCCAGAAGCCCATCGTGGATGGACTCGTGGACCAGAAGTCTCGACGTCGAACCGCAGGATTGCCCGGCCCACATGAAGTTCATTCCTGCCACTGCTCCACGAGCGGCTTCCTTCAAGTCTGCATCCGGGAAGACGAGCATGGCGTTTTTTCCTCCCAGCTCGAGACTTACCTGCTTTACCCCAGATTCGGCCGCAGCACGTTGAATTGCCCGGCCAGTGGATTCCGAACCGATGAAACCAATTCGCCTGACGTCTTCATGACGGACGAGCCTGTCAGGAACAGCCGGACCATTGCCGACAATGATGTTCAGGACCCCCGGTGGAAAGACGTCCCGGGCCAGTTCCCCGAGTCGGAGGGCGGACAGGGGGCCCATTTCCGGCGGCTTGATCACGCAGGGGTTTCCTGCGATGAGTGGGGCCGCAACGCGACACGCGAACATCAACGGGTGGTTGAACGGGAAGATCTTCGCAACCACACCTACTGGCTCCCGAACTGTCAGATGCAAGGCATCCCCACCCGGGATGGTTTGTCCCTTGAGTTCCAGTGCAAGGCCTGCGTAAATCCGCATCTGGTTAACAGCTAACGCCACGTCGTTGCGTGCGTTCCTAATGGTCGCTCCTACGTCCAGGGCATCAAGAAGTGCAAGTTCTTCCGCTTGCGCCTCAACAATATCGGCCAGCGCGCGGACACGCTCAACGCGGTCCGCGAGAGGTGTTGCCTTCCACGTAACCCGTGCTTTTGCCGCTGCGGCTGCTGCTGCATCGACATCCTCGGGGGCTGCGTCGGGAACCTTCGCGAGTACCTGACGAGTGTAGGGGTCAAAGGTTTCAAACACTGCACCGGACGCGGCATCGCGCAGCTCTCCACCAATCAGCATCCGAAACGGGCGCTGCAGTATGTCTGCCATTTCCTGCGACCGCCTTTCGCGTGCAGTTTCCAGTTCAGTCATCGCTGCCTACCTCCTTGGCTACTTGTGCCCGCCAAACGTTCCAGGCCCTCAGCGCCTGCCCGCCAACAGATCCATTTGCCGTCGCGGCTTCACCGCGGCTGAGGAACCGCGGAGTCCCTAAAACCGATGCTTCGAGTTGTGCGCGTGCGTTTACCTCGGTGTAAACCGCCCGATACACAACTTCGGGCAGTGACGAACCAACGGCGATCGATCCGTGCCCACGCATGAGGGCCACGTTTCCATCTCCAAGGGCGCCGGCCAGATCAGAGCCGAGCTGACCGTTGGTAACCAGCAGGTCGCTGCCGTCGCCTGCGAAATCGCTGATCTCGAAGACAGGGGTTCCTTCGGGGTTCAGGAAGCCTGCCATGTGGATCACGGGACGGAAAGGGGCTTCGACCACGCTGAATGGCACGACGGCAGCGGAATGGCTGTGCACTACGGACATGACGTCGGGACGTCGTCGGTAAATTTCCGCGTGGATAAACCGCTCGAGGTAGGCAGGGCGATCATCGTCCAGCACCACTCCATCCAAGTCATGAGTCATCACGTCGTTGCGAGTGACGGATCCGGGAGCCAGGTTCCGAGATAATAGGAACGTTGACGCACCTGGCGCTGACCGGGCACTCACGTGACCGAAAGCATCCAGGACGCCCTGACGAACCAGTATCCGGTTTGCCGCCACCAATTCAGTGATCAGGTTTTCGCCGACGATATCGCGTTCCTGGATTTCAATTGTCGTCATTTTCATTCCCATCCTTGCTCTCTCGTGTCAGCCCGGCCGACATCGCGGGCGAATAACCGGGATCAATAACAACGTCCACAACAACGCTGGCTCCAGATCTAACCTGCGCTACGGCCGTGGCCATGACGTCATTCAGCTCCTCGACGTCTGTAATAGGGCCGTAGCCCACGAGACCCTGGGCGCGAGCCAAACCCGCAAGATCCGGTGCCGGGTCGTCGATTTGTTGGCCTATCCACTTACGGGAGACATCGCGGTTACGAATGTTTGCCACCCGTTCCTGATGTACCACGTCGTTAAAGTAGGCCCTGTTATTCGCGACGACCACGAGCATCGGAATTTTTTGGTTGGCAGCGGTCCAAAGTGCCTGAACACCCATGAGGTAGTCACCATCTCCGAGCACAGACACGGGAAGACGGTCAGTCTCCTTGAGCGCTAGCGCCGCTCCGACTGCCATGCCCGGACCGGAACCGATCCCGCCCCCGCCGTCGTAGCCGAGGAACGAAAGAGGCTGATCAAACGCCCAGCTGTCGCCGTCCCAACCGAGGGGCAACCTGGCGAACGTCGGGTTTTCATCGGCAAGATTCAGCTGCAGAACTTTCACCAAGGTAGATAGTGTGATCGATTCAGCATCAACCGGAAGGGGCCCAAACATTTGAGCTCGACTTTCGAGCGGCTCCCCCGCGGGAAGGCGGTCGAGCAGTGACTCGACAGCGTCATCGGGAGCCGCGGGCAACCAAACGGTGGTCTCCGGGCGTGCTTGGTGATCTTTGCTCCATCCGTTTGCCAGCAACGGGTCAAGGGTGGCGGAAACCACCGGGATGTCCTGGACGCCGGCCTGCTTCAGGGTGCCGGCCAAGTCGATCCAGTTCAAGTCAAGGACCACGTCGGCGTTCTGAAGAGCATCCTTTCCATCACCACCCAGGAAGAAGCCGGACCCCGCCACGTGCGCGGGGTGGGTCATCGGAAACATGATTCCCGCCTTCAGGTCGGTAATGACGCGGGCCCCCAGTGCCTCGGCCAGCCGTATCCGCCGCTCCCATGAGGCCTCGTCTCGGTTGCCGGGTCCGGCCAAAATAACCGGCCGGTGAGCCGTCGACAGCAGGGCCGCTGCCCGGTCCAGGGACTGCCGACTGGCTGAAGGCTGATCCACATTCGGTCCGCGCGACACCTGAGGCATCCGAACCGTGCCAATGAGTCGTTCCTCTTGAACGGCGGCGTCCATCACCACGTAGGTTGGCGCCTTTGGTGAGGTACGGGTGATGTCCCAAGCTCGGGCAAGTGATTCGAGGGTCGCCGGCACTGAGGTGGGCGTATCGTCCCATTTCACGAAGTTCCGCACAATGGCCGGCTGGTCCGAGGCGGTGTGGATCCAATCGATCCAAGGGCGCCTCGCTGCTGCATCAAGTGGCCCCGTGGCCCCGATGATCAACATTGGAATGCGGTCACACCACGCGTTATAGATGGCCATGCTTGCATGCATGAGGCCCACGTTGCTGTGCAGCGCCACGGCCATTGGCGTTCCAGTGATCTTCGACCATCCGTGGGCGATGGCAACGGCGTGCTCCTCGTGGAGGCAAACCAACATCCCTGGAGCATCATTCCCTGCATAATTCACCATGCTGTCGTGAAGCCCTCTGTAGCTCGCACCCGGATTGAGTGCGATCCAGGGCACAGCCGTGGCTTTTAGGAAATCAACGATCGCATCGCTGCCCCACTCAGCATTTGGTTTGACGGCCTCTTGTGCTGCAGAAACAGTTTCGACAGTCTTCACGTTATTTCTCCTCACCCCAAACCGGGAAGTATGAACAGCATGGTCACAAGCGGGGCGGTAACAACCATGGCTGCCCCCCATCCGAGAAGACCGCGGTAAACCCGCTTATTGTCTTCCGGTTCGGCGTTTGAGAGCGTGAGGGCGCCAATGGTTGAGAATGGCGATGAATCGACCACTGTTGCGCTGATCGTCAGCGCTATGACCATGCCGATGACTGAAATGTCTCCACTCAGGAGGAAGGGCATCGCAAGAGGGATCAGGGCAGCAATGATGCCTGCGCTGGAAGCGAACGCCGAAACCACTGCCCCAATCAAACAGAGGATGAGCGCCGTCAACAGCGGCGACCCGAGACTGGCCGCCATATTGCCCACAAAATCAATGGTGCCCAGCGCTTTAAGGACACCAACGAACGCAACCACGCCCGTGATCAGCAGGACTACTCCCCACGCGATCTTCTTGGGAGCTTCTGCCAAGGACTGGGGTGAGGCCACCATCAGAGCGACCGCCGCAGCCATCGCCAAAAGACCGATGTCTGCCAGGCCGAGCATGGCAACCGTTCCGACTATCAGGATCAGCAACAATGTGATGCCACGGATCGGGGTGAATCGGATTGGTTCTTCCCCTCGAATGTCCGTACCAGCAGGTTCCGACTTGCCCGTGCGAACAGCTTCGGCATCCCCGCTGCCCAGAGTGCCTCTGGAGCCGGCGCTGACCGTCACCAACTCACGAGAATTCAGAGAAGAAACTCGTGCAAGACGTTCTTCCTTTATGAGTTGAAGCCCGCCAAAGACCAGGTAGATCACCACACCGAGGATGACGTTGTATCCGAAGTTTGCCAGGAACAGAGGAATCGGCTGTGATTCGAGACCGCCTCTTTCCAACGTGCCGTTCACCGTTGCACCGAGCAGGTTGACGGGAGAGAAATTTCCGCACGATGCACCGTGAAGAATCATCAGGGCCGCGAGCAGAGGACTGATACCGTGGCGTTTCGCCAGTCTCATACCAATAGGTGCCACCAACGCAACTACCGCCGGAGCGAGCGCGCCGATGCTGGTTACGATAGCGGCGACAGCGAACAAGAGCCACGGCATCAGGGACTTACGGCCCCGCAGCACATGACTCAAGGCCTCAACAACCCACTCAATTGTTCCGTTCACCGTCGCGATACCGAAGAGGAATGTCACGCCGACCAAAAGAACAAACAGGTCACCCGGATAGGCAGCGTAAAGAGCTTTAGCGCCATCATCAGCGAAAAGCATCACCATCACGCCACCACAAACTAATGCGATAGCTCCCAGATTGATATTACGGGTAGTTCCTAATATGAAAACAAGGGCGAGCAGCCCTATACCAATTAGATGGGGCTCCATTCACTTGCCAATCTTTAGAAGAGTTCTGAATACCATTCCCAATGGCTAGCCATGGCAGCCTCTCACTCGCAGACACCTTCGGAGTCCCATAGTTGTGGAGGGCCTGGCGGACCAAGCGGGGCCAACTTCGCTGTCATTCCAGGTCTAAGAACGGCTTCATCTGAAACGGGCTTCATCGACCGCTGCGCTCATCTAATCGTTGAGATTAGTGATGGGTTTCACTCACGAAGATAAGTTGAACACAAACATTCACCGTTGTCCAGATATGTTCTCTGCTGTGCGGAGAAATGGGCCGAGGCTCCATCAATTTTTGTTACGCGGCAGACGCTTGCGACACCTCCGGACCTATTGACATTATCGACGCTAAAAGCGCGGGAGTGAAAGTGGATCAGAGAACTCCCGCTCCTGGAGAATCTGGCACTTTCGCAGATCCAAAGCAGCTTTCTAGTCCCCCTATGATTCGTTCAGGCGCGACATCAGGATTTGATCCGCCGCAGCCGGTGGGGAGTTGTCCAATAGGTGGCGTGTAGAGGATTTCGACGCACACTCAGCAGCATGTCTGTCAACTTCTAAATGCTTGAGTGGGGAATGAGCGGCAGTAAGCGAGCCACCTTCCGTGGTGGTCCAGCGCAACGGGAGGAATGGGAGAGGGGCCTAGCTGAAGGGATGGGGCGACGGAAGTGCTGTCACAGCCGCATCCCACCCCCTGATGTCTCCTAGACGACAGATGCTGTCGCTGATCTGCCAACGGACAAAGCAGGAACCCCGGGGGCGTCCTGGCCATAGAGCCAGTCGCAGTACTGGTAATTCCCGTCACCACGGCTCTTGAACAACAGGTTTCGCAGCACGCGGCTGACTCCTGACACGTGCCAGGATTCACCCCAGACACGGGCGGTCCGTTGCACTCTCGCGGTACGGGCCGCACGAGCCTCATTGAAACTCTTGAGGGCATGCTCCCAAGTATCGTTGTTGATGCCGTCGGCCGTGAAAACGGTGTCCTGGGTGATGTCCTGCAGGACTGCTGCGTCTTCGAGGGCCTGACATGCCCCCTGTGCAAGGTACTGCAGCATGGGGTGGGCCGAATCCCCAATGAGGGTCATCCGTCCGTCAACCCAGTTTTCGATCGGGTCCCGGTCGTACATCGGCCAGCGCATCCCTGTTCCCAGGTTCTGCAAGGCGTTCCGGACGGCCGGCATACAGTCCTTGTAGGCCTCTTCGAGTTCATCCACCCCGCCGTACTGCTCCTCGCCGCGCTCAAAGGATGCAGATTTGAAGACAGCAACCGTGTTAAGAAGCTTGCCCTTGCGAAGAGGGTACTGGACAAGATGGCAGTCAGGTCCCAAGTAGACGATGACGTCTTCCAGATCCGCGGGCGGGGTCCCAGCGGTAATCGGAACCGTGCCCCGGTATGCAACGTAAGCAGAAGAAACCGGACCGTCATGGGCCACCGATTGGCGGAGTGTTGACTTAAGACCGTCGGCCCCCAGAACCGCATCTGCTTCAAAGACGGCTCCGTCAGCGGCGTAAGCCCGAGCCCGGTTGCTTACGGTTTCCACCCGTTCAATCTTGACGTTGTTCTGAAGAGCGACGCCGGCCTCCCGGCAGGCTTCCAAAAGGATCCGGTGGAGGTCACTGCGGTGGATTACGACGTAAGGAGCGCCGTAGCGCTGCTCAAAGTCGCTGCCAAGGGTTTGGCGCGTCAGTTCTTCTCCGCTTACCGCGTCGCGGAATACCAGGTGCTTGGGCTGGACGCCGATTTCCAGGGCCTTCTCCAGCAAGCCCCAGCGCTTCAGCGTGCGGGTGGCATTGGGAGCCATCTGCAGGCCAGCGCCGACTTCGCCAAATTCTGGGGCCACTTCCACCAAGGTGACGTCAGCGCCGTTTCCGCGGAGCGCCAGTGCTCCGGCAAGTCCTGCCATTCCGCCACCGACGACGAGAACATCTGTGGAAGATGAATTTTCAGACAAGGGGTGCTCCTACAAAGGTTGTGGTTCGGTGTGATGCTGCGCACTAGCATCATTGGCCGCAGCTGAGTCGGCAATAGAATTCTGATATGCAGAATTTAGGCAGCCAGAAAAAGCCCATGTACCCGATTGAGGCTGTGGACAACGCCTTGCGTCTGCTGCAGTTGTTGCGTGACGGCGGAAGTTTACGGCTCAAGGACGCTGCGGCCGAACTTGACGTAGCGCCTTCCACAGCACACCGGCTCCTTGCCATGCTTGTGTACCGGGGTTTTGCAGTGCAGGACGAATCACGGATGTACTACCCGGGTGCAGCCATCGGCGCAGGGCCGGCTGGGCTGGGTTGGACCCGGCTGCTGCGGATGGTCGCCCAGCCACACATGGAAGTCCTGTCCGCCAGGGTCAACGAAACCGTCAACCTGATGGTCCGGGTGGGCACGAAAGTCCGGTTTCTGAGTACCGTCGAGGGCTCGAACGCCCTGCGGGTGGGAGACCGGCAGGGAAGCGTGATGCCAGCCAGCAAAGCGTCCGGCGGCAAAGCCATCCTCGCCGAACTGGACCCCGAGATGGTCAGGAAGCTCTTCAACAGCGGAACAGCCGAAATCTCCGGGGACAGCATCCCTGCCCAGGAGTACGCCGCGTTCGCCCACGAACTCGACGCAGTTCGCCGGCGCGGGTTTGCCGCGAATTTTGAAGGTACGGAGGAGGGTATCAGCGCATTGGGCATGGCCCTTCACAATGGCAAAGGCGAAGTCGTGGGTGCACTGAGTGTCGCTACGCCCGTTACCCGCTTCCGACCCCTCTTCGATACGGGTCTCGTTCAGGTGATGACTGAGACAAAACGGCAGCTCGAGGGAGACATAGCCGCCAACCCCGCTTGATCCAGCCAGGCGAAGACTTATCCAGAAAATTCTTCTCTGCGGAATAATCTGTTGGCAATTGCAGCCCTCCTTTACTGTGGCACTAACCACTGCACTTCGCTCTCGAGGAGGCCCCCGTGTCCATCAGCGCCGAAAACACTACCCATGAGTTAGTTGCCGCCGGGCACGCCCTGCCGGAGCCGACGCCCGAAGAGGCTGCCCAGCTGGAGCAGCTGTACAAAGACTTCGATCGGGAGAATCTGATTCCATTGTGGACTCAGATCGCCGACTTGATGCCCATGATCCCGTCCCCCAAGGCGGTGCCTCACGTGTGGCGATGGAGCGACCTGTACCCGCTGGCGGCGCGCTCCGGCGACCTTGTACCTGTCGGCCGGGGCGGAGAACGGCGCGCTATCGCCCTGGCCAACCCGGGCCTGGGTGGCACCCCCTACGCGACTCCGACGCTCTGGGCAGCCATCCAGTACCTCGGCGCTCATGAGACCGCCCCGGAACACCGCCATTCCCAGAACGCGTTCCGGTTCGTCGTCGAGGGCGAGGGCGTTTGGACCGTCGTGAACGGAGATCCGGTACGGATGTCCCGCGGAGACTTCCTGCTGACCCCCGGTTGGAACTTCCACGGTCACCACAACGACGCCGACCAGCCCATGGCGTGGATTGACGGGCTCGACATCCCTTTTGCGCACCACACCGATGCTGGCTTCTTCGAGTTCGGCACTGAACGCGTAACGGATGAGGCCACCCCGGACCTCTCCCGCTCTGAGCGGCTGTGGGCCCACCCGGGCCTGCGTCCGCTTTCCGGCCTCGATGACACCGCCAGCTCTCCCATCGCCGCTTACCGCTGGGAGTACACGGATCGTGCACTGCGCGAGCAGCTCCTGCTCGAAGACGAAGGCCACCCGGCGACCGTCGGCCAAGGTCACGCCGCTATCCGCTACAGTAACCCGACCACCGGCGGCGATGTCATGCCAACCATCCGGGCCGAATTTCACCGCCTCCGCGCCGGTGCCTCCACCGAAACGCTTCACGAGGTCGGCTCCAGCGTTTGGCAGGTTTTCGAAGGCCGCGGCACCGCCATCCTAGACGGCGAAAACCGGAACTTGGAGAAGGGCGACCTGTTCGTGGTTCCGTCCTGGGCCGCCTGGTCGTTGCGGGCCGAAACCGAGTTTGACCTCTTCCGTTTCAGCGACGCCCCCATTTTCGAACGGTTGAACTTCAACCGCACCTACATCGAAGGACGCACCAAATAATGAAACTCCTCACCCTCCGCACGCCCGACGGAACAAAAGCAGTGCGCCAGGACGGTGACACACTTACCGAGATCGCCGGCTTCACCGACGTCGGGGCACTCCTGAACGATCCTGCCTGGGAAGAGAAGGCCACCGCCGCATCCGGTCCCATCCACCCGCTCGCAGGCGCCGACCTCGCACCTGTCGTCCCCGCCCCGGGCAAAATCATCTGTGTGGGCCACAACTACCGCAACCACATCAAGGAAATGGGACGCGAAGTCCCCGAGCACCCCACCCTGTTCGCCAAGTACGCCGAGTCCCTGATCGGACCCAATGACGACCTGCCCCTGCCCCAGGAATCAGACGCCGTCGACTGGGAAGCGGAACTCGCTGTGGTAATCGGCAAAACCGGCCGCCGGATCAGCGGAGCGGACGCCCCTGCACACATTGCCGGATACTCGGTCCTGAACGATGTGTCCATGCGCGACTACCAGTTCCGCACCATCCAGTGGCTGCAGGGCAAGACCTGGGAAAAGTCCACCCCGTTCGGACCTGCCCTGGTCACCAAGGACGAGTTCACTGCAGGACCGCTGATGACCTCGGCAGTGGACGGTGAGATCCAGCAGTCCACTCCCACCGGCGACCTGGTTTTCACCCCTGAGTACTTGGTGTCCTACATTTCCACCATCATTACCCTGAACCCGGGCGACGTCATCGCCACCGGCACCCCCGGCGGCGTAGGCCACGCCCAGGACCTTAAACGCTACCTCCAGGAAGGCCAGCTTCTCGTTACGACGATTGAGGGCCTTGGCCAGTTGAACAACCGCGTGGTGAAGGAAGCATAATGGTCGCCCGCACCGACCAGACAACGGACCCGACACTCCTAGAGCGACTCATCCAGGCCCGTCGGGGCACGGCCTTTTTCGCCCGTAAGCTCAACGAGCTCTCCGACGCAGAACTGGACGGCGACTCACTGCTCCCGGGCTGGAGCCGCCGCCACATCACTGCGCATATTGGTTACAACGCCCGGGCCATTTCGCGCTTGGTGGAGTGGGCCGCCACAGGAGTGGAAAGCCCCATGTACCCCTCCACCAAGGTCCGCGACCACGAGATAGATTTCGGGGCCACCCTGAACCCGATCGCTTTGCGGAATCTTTTCGCCCACTCCGCAGTTCACCTGAACGTCGAATGGCGTGACCTTCCGGCAGACGCCTGGCATCACAAGGTCAAAACTATTCAAGGCCGGTTGGTCCCGGCCGGGGAGACCGTCTGGATGCGCACGCGTGAAGTCTGGGTCCACGCCGTCGACCTCGACAATGGCGCCTCCTTCGCGGATATCCCCGCCCCGGTGCTCATCCGCCTACTCAAAGACATCACCGGCGCTTGGGCCTCGCGTGGCACGGACAAGGATCTGCTGGGCAGGGTCGACGGCCATCCTGCCCTGGGCTTCGGTGACATGAAGTCACGTACACCCCTACAAATTTCCGGTGCTTTGGCCGATATGGTCTGCTGGGCCACCGGAAGGGGCATAGCCGGAGTAACTGCCAGCCGTGACGGCCGGATTATGTGGACAGTGCCTGCGGCACCGGCCTGGATCTGAACCGCAAACGCCATGAAAGGGGGTCAGCAAATGAACTGGGCCCCTTTGATATTTCCATAATGGACTCCATGGGGGTTAGCACGGTGGAAACATGGAGCCTTTGGCAGCTCCCTAATCGCTGCAGCGGTAGATGACACAGGAGGACTGTCGCCGGTTACGGGCATCGGAACTCTATGTTCGAAAACGGGAACACCGGGCGGTCACAGTTTGAGCCCAGCCACGCTGGCTTGCCGCAGATCGTGGATAGTTGATCAGGCGGGTTGTGCCGGCTGAGGGCGCGGTTCGACTAGCTGCTCGTCTGGACAGAGTTCATCGCTCAGCCAGTCACCCGCCGCGAGCAGGAGCCCTGACAGCACACAGATAACCCAGCCCTCGCCGGTATGCAGATACGTGATGTCCGAGATCCAGACCCCGTCCAGGGCCCCGGTATCCGACTTCCTTGGTACCAGACTTTTATGTCTGGTACCAGCGCCAGACGTAAAGCCCCCAGGCCGCGTACAGGTCAAGGAACAACTCAGCACGTTGCTGAACACCGGCTCTCGAAAACGCCGCCGCAAGAATGCCTTGGAGGGACCTGGTCGGACGGGCCGCGATGTCGGAAACCAACAGGCTCTACCGGAATGACTGCCGGTGGTGGGCCGAGATCGAAGTCCTCGCCGTCACCGGTGTAACCACGGCCAACGTCGAAGCCAAAAACACCGCAATAAACCACGTCGAACGGACCGCGCTAGGCTACCGAAACCCGGACCGTTACAAATGGGCGTATTCTCTTGAGAGGTACTACGGATGGCAGCATGAGCAATCATTTCAGCAGGCATTCGCATCCAGAGGTGCCCCAGCTGCATTCAGATTTGGACGCGGCCCTGGTTAGGGCTTGGAAAAGTCATCGACGGGCAGGATGCTTACAAATGACGTACAGACCATATCGTTCGGCTAACCAATTAGGTTTGATAGACGACCGGCGGCCTCCGAAAGAGCTCGAGCCATCGGCTTGACTTCCTTGACCGGTAATCTGTGCACTGGTGCAGCGACGTTGATTGCTAGACGTGCATGCCCGGTATGTGTAGGAACTACTACGGCCACGGACGCGACACCATCTTCGCTTTCCTCACGGTTCACCGCATACCCATCTTTGCGGATCTTAGCGAGGTGCTTTTCCAGTTCGCTGCGGCGGCTGAGGGAGTGAGACGTAACCTGCATAAGAGCCTCAGTGGGGAACATTCGATGAAGCTCTTCCTCGGCTAGCTCACTTAGAAGCACTTTTCCTGTAGATGTGCAATGGGCAGGTAGGGATTTTCCAATTCTGGACGCGACTCGAACAGCAACAGATGGTTCCGAAACAGCGAGGAATCGAGTGAGGTTCCCTTCGAGGCTTCCAAGATGGACAGTCTCTCCCAGAGATTCACTTAGTTCATCGAGGATCGGTTGAGCTAGCCTCGGCACATCCATACGCTGCATGATTGAGAAGGTGATGCTTGTCAGGGCAGGCCCGGGAACATACGCCTTCGTCCGTTTGTCCTGGCGCACAAACCCACGCCATTGGAGCATGGCAAGCAGGCGATGTGCCGTAGATGAAGCAACACCTAGATGTCGGCTGACTTCCGTCAGGCGTAGCTCAGCAGTCTCTCCTAAGAGCAAAAGCAACTTCAGGGCGTTGTCCACGGACTCAATAGGATACTGAGGCGCGCTAGGGTCCCCCGGGAGCGGGTCAGGTGAGTATTTCTGCACAACAGAAATATTACCAGCATCTCTTGTCACAAGCGCGAAGTACGGGTGTAAGCCGAGGTAGCTTCGGCAATGGAGTGCATTGGTTTCTGGATAGTTGTCCCCCTGGGGGCGTGCCAGCAAGATGGTTACCGGGGGCGCAGTCTACGGCCAGTACCACCGGCTGCGCAGCAGCCTCGCGGAGCGCGGGCCCCACTACACTGCCGTACCCGTCTCCCAGCGCGTCGTGGTCAAGGACGGGACCTCCTCGGCTCCGAACAGCGCGCCGATGCGGGACCAAGGGGCCACGAATTGCCCACATCATGGTCGCACATGCCGCGGCTGGCTACTGGATGTCAAGACAATGAACCCGCGATTATCCTATTGCCGGCGGGGTGTCTTTGCCGGAGCTACCCGTCAGGAAAGGTAACCATGAGGCCAGGCTAAAGCTCTCAGAATTGCCGCCGGAAGCAGCCCACACTCGGTTGGGCTCTTCCGACGAATGCAATTACCGCTGCCCCGCCGGCCTGACTGCATCGTGGAAACCCATTGGCGCTTCAGTTCGCTCCCCACATGGCCAAGCATCAGTGCCGTGAGAGCCTTCCTTCATGGAATTGCGCGACCATTCAATTGGCCGGTTCAGGGTAGGTCAGCGGAGCAGGCTAAAGGAGACGGCTTTGCAGATTTTCAGCGGCGACACGAACTAGGTCGCTGAGTTCGGTTCGCAGCTGGTGCGACATCCGGTGGGCCGGCACCGAAACGTTTATTCCGTAGAGCGTCCCGCTCGGGCCTGCGACAGGGACGGAGACCGAGGTGACGCCGTCTTCGCTTTCTTCGTTGCTCGTTGCGTATCCCAGTCGGCGGATCTTATCGAGCTCGGCTTCAAGGTCCCCTCTTGATGTAATCGAATTTCCCGTCAACCCGGGGAGTTCCTTATCGGGGTAGAGGGCCCGTAGCTGTTCCCGAGTGAGCTGGCTCAGCATCGCTTTTCCTGTGGCAGTGCAGTTGGCTGGCAGCGTGATGCCTTGGCGGGAGCCCACGCGCACTGCCCTTGAGCTTTCAATGGCATCAATGAATTGGATGTCTGAGCTTTCGAGCCTGGCGAAGTGGACTGTCTCGCCGGTTTGTTGAAACAGCTGTTCAAGGACGGGACGAGCGAGGGTTCTTATGTCCGTTTGGCGTCTGATGGCGAAGGCGATCGAGCCAAGTGACTGGCCCGGCTCATAGGCGCGAGTAGCTGGGTTTTGTCGCACAAAGCCTCGATAAAGCAACATCCCCATGAGCCGATGGGCTGTCGACGAAGCGACCCCGAGATAGTTGCTCGCATCTGTTAGCCGGATGCTGCGCTGGGTTTCGAACAGCAGGAGCAGCCGCAATGCGTTGTCAACAGATTCGATGGGATACTGCGGTGGCGGGCCGTATTTGGACGCGGCATCCATAGCGGCAGAAGGCCTGCCTGATATCCCACCCATCCGGGGAATGGGAGCGGTTACGCTCCTATCGGCGAGCTTCACCCAGCAGCCTTTATCCGAGCGAGTTCGTGTCTCCAGGCCGTTTGCGTGTTGAATGACCCACCGAGGTCTGGCAGTTCAGCCATGTCGGTGTCTGGAAGGTCCGTAAGCACTCCCCCAGCTGCCGTCACCTGGAGCGACAACCCGGCAAGGGTATCTACGCTGATTGCCTGGAGTATTGCTTGCTCCACGGTCTCCGCAGCGCTGGTCAGCCCGTGTCCGCGGAGCAGCACGACAGGATGATTGCCCATGGCGTGAAGCATTTCAGCCGCTAACTGGCGGTTCCTGACCAGTACTCCACGCGGGTACACGGGCACCCCGCCTGCTGCTAGGCGTGTGCCTGGAATATCGAACGCTCCAACGATCGGACGTATGCTAAGCCCTGCGAGGTCCGCAGCGACAACCCGCGGAGGATGCGCGTGGACGACCGCGTTGATGTCTGCGCGTTGTCGCAGCAGCTCGGTATGCAGGGGGAGTTCGTTGGGGACGGAGTATCCCCCTTCCAGCTCACCCTCGGCAGCAGGGTTACCGTCGAGGTCCACCAGGCGGATGTCGGCGGCCTCGGTGAATGCCAACCCCCGCTCCAAGGGACCCCTGCATCGGACCAGCAGCGTGTTTTCTCCCATTCGAAGACTGATGTGACCGAGGATTCCGTCAGCCAAGCCACGGTGGGCCAGCACACGGCAGGCCAAAGCAATGGATTCCCTCTCCCCTGCATGTGTCAGAGGCGACTGAGTCTGTCCCATCAGGACGCCACCAAGGGCTGGGGATCGAGCATCGGTTCAAGTTTCTCCCGCAATTCTTGAACTGTTATTCCCGAACCCATGCCGCGGCGGCACGCCAGGAGGGCTTTGGGCCAATTCACGATGGCCGCACCACTCAGGTTGGTACCGTCGACGGTATACAGAGCGGCGAAGCGACCGTGAACTTCCGGATGTCCGATAATAACGTGTTCAGCCTTTCCACCCACCCGGCCTACCACCTGAATCTTCCAGTCGTGTTGGTCGCTCCAGACGTACTCGATCGGGGTGTAGGGGCGCAGTTTCTCAGGGTGAGTGATGTTGTAAGCCACGCACGCGGCCTGCTCGACGGCGTTGGTCCAGTGTTCGATCCGGATATCCTCGCCGTGTTTCTGGTGACGCCACCGTGCAACGTCGCCGACGCCGTAGACGTTCCCGGCGTCAACGGCACGGCAGTATTCGTCAAGCACCAGTCCGTTGTCCACCAGCAGACCCGAAGAACCGAGCCAGGCGTCGTTAGGAACGGCACCAATGCCGACAAGAACTGTGGCGGCCTCCAGGTTCTGGCCATTTGTGAGCCGCAGGGTAAAGGAGCCCTGTTCGCCGTCGATGGACTCGACCCCGGTGCCAAAGATTGTCGTCACGCCGTTGCTGCGATGAAGGTCTCCGAACCACTGTCCGACTTCAGGATTGAAGATGCGGCTCATGGGGATCGGCAGGGGGTCAATGACTGTCACTTCCAAACCCAGCGCCCGCGCTGTCGCCGCGGCTTCAGCGCCGATGAAACCTGCGCCGACAACAGCTAGCTGCCCGCCCTTTGCAAGGTCCGCACGCAGGCGGCGGCCGTCGTTGAGCGTACGAAGAACATGGATGCCAGGCCGATCGCCCCATGGAGATGGCCGGGCAGAGGCACCTGTAGCTATGACAAGGTTGTCGAAGTGCAGAGGTTCCTTCCCCTGCAGCTGCAGCAAGTTTCCCGCGATGTCGATTCCAGTAGCTGCATGCCCAAGTTGCAGCTCTATTCCTAACTCCTGCGCCTGGTCGTGGTTCAACAAACAGATGGAAGCTTCGGTCGCTGTACCCGCCAAGACAGTTTTGGACAACGGCGGTTTATCGTAGGGCAGTTCCGTTTCTTCCCCGACAAGGACGATACGCCCTTCGTATCCCTCCAGACGTAAGGACTGAGCCGTCCGCACACCCCCGATAGAGGATCCGACGATGACTGTTACTGTTTCCAATTAGTCCTCCACTATCAGGGCGGAAACGGGGCAGCTGCGGGCCGCCTCCACCACGCGGGCGCGGTCAGCCTCGGGTACTTCAGTCTTGAGGAGGACTACGATCCCGTCGTCATCCA
>NZ_JAPDNV010000054.1:0-18972 GCF_026013155.1 Paenarthrobacter sp. PAE-2
GGCTCATCGCATTTGAGGGTGTAATCGTGCCGGGCGCGTCGGTGGCCGGATAGAGGTCGAGGTCTTCCGATGATGGAAGTTCCTACACTGCCCATCCGGAAGACCTCGATGTGTCCCACGCTACCTTCCTGCCTCCTGACCTGACTACGTTCTGCCGGCTCGATGAGCTTGGGCTCGAAGCTGCGGGGCAGCGTCTTGCCCCTGGCCGTGCGGTCCTGGAATGCCGTGCCGTTGATCCGGACGACTGGTGCCGTTCGTGTGGTGGCCAGGGCATCGCCCGCGGCACGGTCACGCGGGCCCTTGCGCACGAACCACTGGGCTGGCGGCCGACGACGCTGCTGGTGAGGGTCCGCCGCTACAAGTGCACCGGCTGCGGTCGGGTGTGGCGGCAGGACATCTCCAAAGCCGCGCAGCCGAGGGCGAAGATCTCCCGCCATGGGCTGCGCTGGGCGCTGGAAGGCATCGTGTGCCACCATTTGACCGTAGCCCGCGTTGCCGAAGGCCTGGGCGTGTCCTGGCATACCGCGAACAGCGCGATCCTGGCCGAAGGCAAGCGGGTGTTGATCGAGGACCCGGCCCGGTTCAACGGAGTCGCCGTGATCGGCGTCGATGAGCATGTCTGGCGGCACACCCGGCACGGGGACAAGTACGTCACCGTGATCATCGACCTCACCCCGGTCCGCGACAAGACCGGCCCGGCACGGTTGCTGGACATGGTCGAAGGCCGTTCGAAACAGGTCTTCAAAGCCTGGCTCGCCGAGCGGCCCAAGGCGTGGCGGGACGGGATCGAAGTCGTGGCGATGGACGGATTCACCGGGTTCAAGACCGCAGCCGCCGAGGAGCTCCCCGACGCGGTCGAGGTCATGGATCCGTTCCACGTCGTCCGGCTTGCCGGCGATGCCCTGGACAGGTGTCGTCAGCGCGTTCAGCAGCAGACCATTGGGCACCGCGGACGGTCCGGGGACCCGCTCTACGCGGCCCGCCGGACCCTGCACACCGGACACGACCTGCTCACCGAGAAGCAGAAGGACAGGCTGGAGGCCCTGTTCGCCGCGGACATCCATGCCGAAGTCGAAGCGACCTGGGGCATCTACCAGCGCGTCATAGCCGCCTACCGCGAACCCGACGGCAGCAGCGGCAAACAGCTCATGCAAACACTGATTGGCGCGATCAGTGTCGGCGTGCCCGCTGCGCTCACCGAGGTCATTACCCTGGGCCGGACAATGAAACGCCGTGCAGGGGACGTGCTCGCATACTTCGATCGGCCCGGCACCAGCAATGGGCCCACAGAAGCACTCAATGGCAGGCTCGAACACCTCCGCGGCTCCGCCCTCGGCTTCCGCAACCTGGCCAACTACATCGCCCGATCACTCCTTGAGACCGGCGGATTCAGACCCCAACTACACCCTCAAATGCGATGAGCCGGTTAAGATCAACGCGCCGGTTCCGTTGTCAGAAAAGAAGAGCTTGGCGAGGATAACCGCCGAATAGCCATAAATCCCGATGTCATAACCCTCCAAGACATTACCGACTGCGGCGGCGAGGGTGGGTACGTACCGACTCAGACTCGGATTTGGACAGTGTTTGTTTCATTGGTCAGTCTTCTCTAATAGGCGGAGGGTGAGAATGTCGAACTTCTCCATGTGTCTAATTCGCGATCACTGATGCATCCGACCACTTGAAGCGAAGTTGTGTCGAACACGCGACGGCATGTCGCGTCGCAGAAGCTTTTTGTCTCGCTCGAGAGCATTTTCACGTCGAAGGTCAATCTCTCTTCCTGGGGGAGACTGACCTGGCGCTGCATTCCAGTTGGAGCATGATGGCCTGTGGGCCACTACCCTCTGTTAGGCAGAGAGTGATTCTGATGGATGCTATCCACTCGCTCGTCGTTCGTCAATGGTTCCGCTCAATCCGGGCTTCGCAGCTCGTGGCGGTCGCCCGCCTACTCGATCGCGTTGACGCTGGCCAGGCGGCCCAGTGGAGCCGTGGAGAGCCAATGTCGAGTAGGCGCACGGATGTTGGTATGGCGCCTGGCAGCCAGCCGGTTGTGGTTGCTGTTGTATCGGCGTGTATTCACGTCAACCAAGGCGTACCAATCGGGATGGGCTCGGCGGGCCCCATCAGCAGCTGGCGCACAACGAGCGTCAACCGACGACCGGGATGTCGACGGCGATCGCGGGCGTTCAACTTGTCACCGGCGTTGAATCACGGATCCCTCTTGACAGAAGGCTTCTCTGTGTGACAGAAATGGCAGATACTCGCCCCATAGGCGAGCCAGTTGCTTTGATCAGGAGGCTTGAGTTGAACACAGACCTGTCCGTGAACTACATATCCGTCGGCGGAATCAGGACGCGCTATATCGATCAGGGCGAGGGTCCGGTCATCCTCCTGATCCACGGTGGCCACTCGGGTATGAGCATGCCGGGCGGCGGGGATGGTTGGGCTCCCGTCATCGCTCCTCTGGTCGACAAGGGCTTCCGCGTCGTGACCTTCGACAAGCTGGGGCAGGGAGAGACTGACCTCGCGCCGACGCATGCCGAGTGGACGTTCGATGCGGTGGTCAAGCACGCCAGGGGCTTCATCGACGCTCTGGGACTCGAGGACATGATTCTGGTCGGGCACTCGCGCGGTGGCCTGCTGGCGAGCAAGCTCGCTCTTGACATGCCGGAGTCGACCAAAGGTCTCTTCATCGTGTCGAGCGCGACGCTCGCTGGCACCGACCCTAAGTTCCGCGACGTTGAGTTCTACGACGCGATCACGCGTTCGCTTCCGGCGGACGCGTCTCCGGAGGAGATCTGCGGAGCCTTCTTCCGTGCGCTGTACGTGACCCCGGTGCCGCAGGAACAAATCAATGCGGCCGCCGCCAAGTACGTCAAGGAGAACCACCAGAACGCCCTCAAGACCTACCCGATGGTTGAGAAGAAATACTGGGAGCCGAGTCTTCAGGCGGCGAAGGACGACATCCGCGCTCGCCTCTTCGCCGGCGAGGTCAATATTCCCGTCGAAGTCGTCTGGGGCCGCGACGATCGCTCGGCGCCGGTTGACCTGGGCATCGCCTTCTACCAGAAGCTCGCCCTCGTCTCGGAGACCACGAGCCTGCACATCCTGGGAACCGCGGGCCACTGCGTCTTCGCGGAGCGAACCGAGGACTTCGTTCGAATCCTGGCGGACTACGCAGGCCGTCGCAGCGCCAGCTATGCGACGCGTCGTTGATGGTGATCCTGGGGAACTATCCCGCTTGACGGGGTCTTCGAGTCCGTGCCGGATTGGCGCAGCGCGCCCAGATCGTGCTGCTGGCTTCGGCGTGCGAGTCGAACACCGCGATCGCGGACAAACTGGCCTGTATCTCTTGAAGTGGCCCCCCTGTTCGTGTCCGGTTTCCGGCGACCACGGTGGGCTCTGGGAGAGGGGCCGAAGACAGCGGCGGTTTTCGGCTGGGCGTGATGTGCCCGTGAAAGAGATCGCGGCGCCCGTGGCTCCGTCCTCCCCGGACGAACCCGGTTGAGGGAATTGTTGCCCGGGCTGGTGTGCCGGTTGCGCTCAGCGCGCCGGGCCGGCCCGGCGCAGGCGCCGGATGAAGCACAAGCGCGGGATCCTTCGGCGGGCGACAGCCGCAGGGCGGCCCGCATTGGGGCATGGCGGTCCTCCCGCGGGGTGGATTCTACCCTTGATTCCGCTCCCCCTTCCACGGGCCACTGGCTGGCCCCGCCAGAGGGGGCGGAGGAAGAAGCGGTCCCCATCGTGGAAGCCCTCGGCTGCGGCCGGTTCTGGGTCTGAGATCGGTGCCGGGCGGGGCTCACACTGGCCGGGCCTTCAGATCGGACTTGGTCATGCGGAAGGACGCCTCAACCTGCCACAGGTCGTGATACGCGCCGATCACCGCTGCTGCGGACATCTTCTCGGCGCCGGTGACCTTCAGGAACCTCGCCTTCTTCAGCGGCGTGCTGCCCGGGCAGGGACTGGGGAATTAACGGTGTATCCGGCTCGACACGCCGGGGCGGCAAGCCTGGCGGGAAGGAGCCCGATATGGCCGCAACACTTGAGGCTGTGCCGAGTACGAAAGCCGTTGACGAACTGACAGAGAAATCCGAGGCCGAGGCTGCCCGCGAGCTGGTCAGGATGGCGAGGGAGCAGGGGCTGTCCCTGGCCGGTCCTGACGGACTGCTCAAGCAGCTGACCAAGACCGTCATCGAAACCGCCCTGGACGAGGAACTGACCGAGCACCTCGGTTATGAACGGCACGACACGGCGGCGAAGGATACTGCCAACTCGCGCAACGGAACGCGGTCCCAGACCGTGCTGACGGAGACGACAGGCCCGGT
Source organism: Paenarthrobacter sp. PAE-2 (assembly GCF_026013155.1). NCBI lineage: Bacteria > Bacillati > Actinomycetota > Actinomycetes > Micrococcales > Micrococcaceae > Paenarthrobacter > Paenarthrobacter sp. PAE-2. The sequence continues at coordinate 4,323 of NZ_JAPDNV010000054.1, forward strand.
GCAGATCGACGTTCCGCGGGACCGGGAGGGGTGCCGATAGGCCCTGCTGCGAAGGTCCCGTGCTGCGTTGGCGCCGAGGATCAGCCCCCGATATACGGGGCGGTTTCTAGTGAACGTTGCGAATTAGATGTGTTTGCATCCGGTGTCCTAATCGTTGCATGGCTGCCCGTGGCGAGCGGTCGTTGAGACATGCTCGGGGCCTGTCGTTGAGTCCGTCGCAGACGTCATCGAGCTGGTCTAACTCCACACGTTCAGGTCCGTGCCCTTTGGAAAGTACTGCCGGAGCAGTACGGGGTCGCTTTAAGGGCCCTTCGCAGTTAAGCATGGTTGATGTCTCGGCCGGGCAGGGGCACTGACGGTCGGTGTTGTTGAAACCAAAGACCGGGCCGTGGAGAACGCGGCCTTGAAAGCTGCCGTTTCGTATTTGGCTGCGTCGATCGGGAGGTGCGCCCGGGCTTGTAGAGCCGCAGACCGTCCGTGCCGCAGGCCCATTCCGGTGGCGGACGGTGTGCCTGCGGCGCGGACGATCTGCGGCGGGACGAACCACCCGAGACTCCCCTTCCGTCGTACCGGAAGCACTCCGAAAAGACCAGGACTTTGAACAACCTGAAGGACAGACCCATGACCACAAACTCCTCAGATCTGGCCCTCACGGTCGCCGTCACCCACCGTGGCGCTGGAAAAGAAGCCTTCGCGCACCTAACGCGGGGTGAATCCCTGGCCATGATTCCGCCGTTGATCCTCGAACTTTCCGGCAGGATCAGCCGCCGGGCTGCGCTCCTAGAGGCGTCATCAATCGACGCGGCCCACAGTTCCGATGACCTGGCCGCCCTCGCCTGGATTCAGCAATCCCTGGAAGATGTTGAAGCCACCATCATGGGACTGTCGGAGGTAAACCGCCGCCGTTCTGCAGCGTTCCACGGTCCTGCCCCTTCTTCTGCCGGAAGCCTTGGTCCCCTAGGTTCCGCCGGGGCCGCCGGGATTTGGGCCCTGGCTTGATCATGCCGGCGGGCTGCCGCTCCTCCGTTCCGTCCCAGGGACATTTGGCGTGTCCCAAAGTACTGATCACCGCCCTCAGATTAAGGATTTGACCATGCACGCAGCACCCGGTTGTCTCGTCGTCGCCGTTCACACCCGAAAAGAACTGGACGCCGCCCTGGATGAAGCGGTGGATCTGCTGAAGCCGGCGGCGATGGCTGAACACGTCGGCATCTCGGTGGCCCGCCTCGCCCCGGGCCGCTATGAAGCGCGCCTGGACAGCGACGTTCCACGCGGTGTGACACTCGAAAGGTGGGGGAGCGGGCTGCGATGAACGGACAGCAGAGCGATCTCTCCGGCGCGCCGGCTGGCAGCGTTTTTAGCATGGTCTGCCCCGCCGCCCGCCAGGCCGGCTGTTCCCTGCGTACGGCGGCTCTCGGCGCAGCGCCGGGGAGGAATGGGTTGAAAGAGTCGCTGACAGAATGCGAAATCGAAGTCTTCCTGTCCCTGGCCCGCGGGCACCGCATCGCTGTGAGGGATCATGAAACCGGGGCATTGTGGTACGGGCGGGTTGACATGACGTTTCCGGAACACGGATTTGTCTGGGTCATCACGGACGTCGGTGAGCGGAAGTTGCTCGACGTTGGCGTGCACACAATCTGGCGGCCGGAGGAGTCCGGCGCCTGCGGCCGCGTTCGCCGGGAAGCCGGTCGCCTTGGGCCTTCGACGATGAGCAGGGTGAGGGCCGTCTGACGCCGGGGGCAGGGCGTGGCCGCATGCAGCTGCGGCGTGGTGCGGCAGGAAAGAGGTCAGGGCCTCTTTGAATTGGTCGCGACCAAGCAACCAATACCCAAAAGAGACCCTGACATGAATAACTCTATGTCGTGTTCCGGTGGCCGCTGGTGCACGCGCGCGGATGCGCTGCTCGGTGTCGAGGGCGTCCGCGTCAGCTCCGTCACGGCAACCGGTACCGGCCTGCTTCTGGGCGTCGAAACCGGGGAGAACGTCACCGGCTGCGCCGACTGCGGCGTCATCGCGGTCGGGCATGGACGCCGCCAGGTCCGTCTCCATGACATTCCCTGTTTCGGCCGCCCGGTGCGGCTGCTGTGGGCCAAACGTGTCTGGCGGTGCCCGGACCCGGACTGCCCGAGAACGACGTTCACAGAGGAGCACCCGCTGGCAGGACCACGGGCGAAGCTCACCGCCAGGGCCGCCGGGTGGGCGACCGATGCGCTCCAGCATTTCGACACCTCGGTCTCCGCCTTGGCCCATCAGCTCGGCGTCTCCTGGCACACCGTCTGGGACGCGGTCAGGATCGAAGCCACCCGGCGGATCGCATCGACCGGCCGGCTGACCGGGGTAGATGCGCTCGGGGTCGATGAGCATGTCTGGTCCCACACCGGCCCGCCCGGAACCGGCATGGTCACCGGGATCGTGGACCACACCCGCGACCCCGCGGGGGTGGTGCACGCCAGGTTGCTTGACCTGGTTCCGGGCCGGTCGGGGAAGGCCTATGCGGACTGGCTCAAAGAACGCGGCGCAGGGTTCACTGCCGGGATCAAGACCGCCGCGCTGGATCCGTTCCGCGGCTACGCGAACGCGATCCGTGACGAGCTGCCCGAAGCCATCGCCGTTCTGAACGCGTTCCATGTCGTGAAGCTCGGCTCGGCCATGATCGACGAGGTCCGCCGCCGGGTCCAGCAGGACACCCTGGGACACCGCGGCCGCAAGGGCGACCCGCTCTACGGAATCCGTCGAACCCTGCAGATCGGCGCCGAACACCTCACCGACAAACAAGCCGCCCGGCTCGATGCTAAGCTCAGCGCCGGGGATCACGGCCACGAAGTCACCCTGGCCTGGCAGTGCTACCAGAAGCTCCGCAACATCTACCACGCCCGCCCGGAGCGGGGCCGGGAACTCGCCAACGAAGTAATCACATCATTCCCGACCTCCCCATCCCGGAAGTCGCCCGACTCGGGCGGACACTCAATGGAAGACAGCGATCCTAGCCTACTTCGACACCCACGGCGCTTCCAACGGACCCACCAAAGCGATCAATGGCGTCATCGAAACCACCCGCCGAATCGCCCGCGGCTTCCGCAACTTCACCAACTACAGACTCAGATGCCTACTGGCCGCCGGCGGCCACCGCCCCTACCGGAACAAACAGACCAACCATGCCTAAACGCGAAGCCGCTTTAAGTCTTCTAGACCAGGCGCCCCTGGAGTTCTTCTGCGGCTGCCCGGAGCATGCCCCCGAGGTCGCTGCGAAGCTCCTCCGACATGCGGTGGGCCGGCACAGATACGTTGATTCCGTAGACAGTGCCGCTTGGGCCGGCAACCGCGGCGGCGACCGATGTCACCCCGTCTTCGCTCTCTTCGCGGCTATTTGCGTAACCCCTGTGCCGGATTTCGTCGAGCTCCCTTTCAAGGTCCGACCTGGAGGTAATTGAGTTGGTAGTCAGCTTGGGGAGTTCCTGCCCTGGGTACAGATTCCGCAGCTGCTTCTCACCGAGGAGGCTCAGCATCGCTTTACCAGTCGCAGTGCAGTTTGCTGGCAAGGTGAGGCCCTGGCGGGAACCGACGCGGACCGCTCGCCTGCTTTCGATGGCGTCGATGAATTGGACGTCAGTCCTCTCAAGCCTGGCGAAGTGGACGGTTTCTCCCGTTTGTTCGAAGATCCGCTCGAGGACCGGCCGGGCCAGTGTCCGGATGTCCACCTGCCGTCTGATCGCAAAGGCAATCGAGCTCAGCGCCTGCCCAGGTTCGTAGGCCCGGGTCGCCGGGTTCTGCCGAACGAAGCCACGGTAGAGAAGCATGCCCATAAGCCGGTGCGCCGTCGACGACGCCACGCCCAAGTAAGTGCTGGCATCGGTCAGCCTGATGCTGGGCTGGGTTTCGAACAGCAGGAGCAGCCGCAGGGCGTTATCAACAGACTCGATGGGGTATTGCGGCGGCGGACCGTATTTGGATCCGTCTTCTGTCTCTGTCGATCGCATGCCTTGTATCGTACCCAGCGTCGGCGGGACTGTCGGCACTGCCGCGCTGGCCGGCTTCATGGGCTGACGCTCAGCCGGGCGAGCTCGTGTCGCCAGGCGGTCGCGATGTTGAACGGCCCTCCGAGATCTGGCAGCTCCGCCATGTCGGGACCGGGAAGGTCGTGCAGCTGCCCTCCGGCTGCTGTGATCTGAAGCGACAGGCCTGCCAAGGTGTTTACGCTGATGGCTTGGAGGACCGCCTGCTCCATCGTCGGCGCCGCGCTGGTGAGGCCGTGTCCGCGCAGCAGCACCACGGGCCGATCGCCCATGGCGTCGAGCATTTCCGCTGCGAGCTCGCGGTTTCGCACGAGCACTCCTCTGGGGTAGACGGGTATTCCGTCTGCCGCCAGGCGGGTGCCCGGGATGTCGAACGCCCCGACGATCGGCCGGATGGCGAGCCCTGCCAAGTCGGCGGCCACGACCTGCGGGGGGTGGGCATGCACAACGGAGTTGATATCCGGGCGCCGCCGCAGCAGCTCGGTGTGCAGAGGCAGCTCGTTGGGGACCGTGTAGCCGCTGTCGAGCTCGCCTTCGGCGGCGGGATTGCCGTCGAGGTCGACCAGCCGGATGTCGTTGGCTTCGGTGTGCGCGAGGCCACGCTCCTTGGGACCCCTGCAACGGACCAAGAGCTCGTTCTCCCCCGTTCGCGCACTGATGTGGCCGAGGATTCCGTCGGCGAGGCCGCGGCCGGCCAGGACCCGGCAGGCCATTGCGATGGCCTGCCGTTGCTCTTCGTGGACCACCGGCGGCTGACTTCCCCGCATCAGAGTGCCGCCGTCGGCCGGGGCTCGAGCAGGAGCTCGAGTTTGTCGCGCAGTTCCTGCACGCCGATCCCTGATCCCATGCCGCGGCGGCAGGCAAGCAGGGCCTTCGGCCAGTTCACGATCGCGGCACCGTACAGTTCCACTCCGTCGGTGGTGTAGAGCGCTGCGAACCGACCGTGCAGCTCAGGGTCTCCGATGAGGACATGGTCGGCGTTGCCTCCCACGCGACCGACGACCTGGATTTTCCAGTCGTGCTGGTCGCTCCAGACGTATTCAACCGGTGTGTACTCGCGGGGACTGTCCGGATGGGTGATGTTGTGGGCGACGCATGAGGCTTGCTCAACCGCGTTTGTCCAGTGCTCGATCCGGATGTCCGCACCGTGCTTCTGATGCCGCCAGCGCGCCACGTCGCCGACGCCATACACGTTCGGGGCGTCCACAGCCCTGCAGAACTCGTCCAGCACGACGCCGTTGTCCACCAGCAGTCCCGAGGAGGCCAGCCAGGCGTCGTTGGGAACCGCGCCGATCCCGATGAGAACGGTGGCGGCTTGTACTGTCTGGCCGTTGGTAAGCCTGACGCTGAAGGACCCGTGCTCGCCCTCAATGGCCTCGACTCCGGTGCCAAAGATCGTGGTGACGCCGTTGTTGCGGTGGAGTTCTCCAAACAGCTGTCCGATTTCGGCGTTGAAGATGCGGCTCATTGGTATGGGCATCGGGTCGATGACTGTCACTTCCAGACCGAGCGTACGTGCCGTCGCGGCTGCTTCGGCACCGATGAAACCGGCGCCGATCACTGCCAGTTCCCCGCCTTTGAGGAGGTCGGCGCGCAGTTTCCGGGCATCGTCCAGGGAACGGAGCACGTGGATCCCGGGCCGTTGGCCCCAGGGTGAGGGTCGGGCAGATGCGCCCGTGGCGATCACAAGGTTGTCGAAGTGTAGGGGTTCGTGGTCCTGGAGGTACAACAGGTTTCCGGCGACATCGATGCCTGTGGCGGCGTGCCCGAGCAGCAGCCGGATGCTGGCTTCCTCCGCCTGCTCGCGGGTAAGGAGGCGGATGGACGACTCCTCTGCTTTGCCGGAGAGGACGGATTTGGACAACGGCGGCTTGTCGTACGGGAGTTCCGTCTCAGCACCGACGAGGACGATGTCGCCTTCATACCCCTCCAGGCGCAGGGACTGGGCAGCACGCACGCCGCCGATTGAGGAGCCGACGATAACTGTGGTCGTGTTCATCAGTCCTCCACTACTAGGGCGGACACCGGGCAGCTGCGGGCAGCCTCGGTGACACGGGAACGCTCGGCCTCGGGAACTTTGGTCCTGAGGAGAACAACGATTCCGTCGTCATCCAGATCAAAGTAGTCGGTTGCCCCAACGACGCAGTTGGCGTAGCCCTGGCAGGCTTGCAGATCTGCTTTTACGGTAGGCATTGTCAATCTCCTTGGCCTCTAGATGTTGTTTTTGTTCTGGGGCGGCTGCTCGTCCTCGGTGACAAGCGGCCCGAACGGATGCCCGATCATGGCCGAGAAGGTTGCCGGCGCCTGCCAGGTGAGGGCTTCCAGCTCCAGGGGGCACAGGGACACCCACTGGCCGGAGCGCGGGGACTTGATCATCAGCCGCGAGCCGTTCCGCGTCTCGACGCGGCTTACCTGGACTTCGGAGAATTCGTTGGCGATCACGATCGGAGCGCCGTTGACCCGTGCTTCCAGCCGGTCGCGCTCCTCCGCCGCTCGAATGGCGGCAAGGCGGTCCTCCTCTTCGCCTTCCCATTCGAGTTTCATAGGAATATGGCCAGATTCTGCATCCGGATGACCGCCTCGTCGACCATGATGGTGCGGCGGGCGAGCTGCCAGCCGGAGCCGGTGCGGCGCAGCAGATCCTCCCTGCCTGCCGACACGGTCGCGGCCTCGCGGACGTCGCCCCGGCTGCGGAACAGCAGGACCGCCGAATCCACGATGATCTCATCCGGGTTACCGGTACGGAACGTCCGGACGTTGGTGACGTAGTGGCGCAGCCGCGACGGAGGGTCTTCGGTCCAGGCGTGTTCCGTGGCGAAGCGCGCCGCCCTGCGGCTCAGCGAGTACTTGTTTTCATCCATGTGCGCCATCCCGGGAGACGTGCTGTAACCGGCCCCGAGGGCAGTGGTCACCCTCACCGGCATGAGATAGTGCACGTCGTCCGTGAGGCGGCTCAGCCACTCGTCGTACTCCTGTGCGTCGAGCAAATAGGATTCATCGACAAGCCACTTGTGGGCTTGCAGATGAAGTTCATCATTGAACGGCAGGGAGTCACCCGTCCTCTGAGTACGGGGGGCGTGCCCTCCCAGCACCGACTGCTCCGAGAGAGATTTGTTGCTGCGTTCGGTTACGGCTTCAATACCCACGGCTAGCCCTCCTTCGAAACGGTCATTGCCGGGGCGTGCCCGTTGTGCTCAGCGGGAGCCGGGAAAGAATCCGGGGTGTCAGACGGACAGTCCTGCACCGGATTGCTGCCGACGTGCACCTGGGCCGCTTTTTCCATCGGTCGTTCAAGATGGTTGGCCCATCGCAGGAGCAGTTCACGCTGGTTGTATTCGCTGTATCCGACGCGGGTCGAGCCGGGGCCGGAGTACTGCTCGGGGGTCAGGGGTTCGACGACGTTCTGTCCGTTTTCCAGCATGCCCATGCGGCTGTTCAGCAGCAGGCGCCGTGCCATCGGGCCGCCGGCGGTGCTGGTCAAGGAAACCCAGTTTTCCACGTCGTCCTGCTCGAACATGCCGCCGCTGCCAAAGCACATGAGATAGGCCTTGTAGGAACGTGCCTTAAACTCTTCGGGCGCGTTCTTGTCGACGGCGAACCACGATACGATCTCGGTCTCGTCTTCACTGATTGGCTGCCACTGCCGGATGGAGATGAACGGGAGCACTTCATCGGAGTCTTCTTCGACCCGTGGCCAGTTGTGCACGAAGCTCATGTTCGGGAACACCGACGCCGCCGACACCATGACCCGTCCTTGCCCACGACGTCGAGCTGCTCCTGGCTCCACTGCTCTTTCATGCGGGCGATCATCTCGTCCGGGTAGCCCATGTAGCGGAGGCGGTCTTCCAGGCTTCCTTCGGGAAGCTTGTAGGTAGTTCCGCCGCCGTTGCCGGCCCAATAGGTTGTCCCGTCCTTGCGCTTTTCCGCCTTTGGTTCGCGGAACAAACCAATTTCGACGACGGAGGTGTGGGTCTGGGGGGTGTGATACATGTCGCCGGCGAAGTTTTCGGCTCCGATTTTCCAGTTGGCCTTGACCCGCCACCGCTGCGGCCCGCGCAGTTCAATCCCGCCGGAGCTTTGCTTCGTGTAGTAAGGGCAGTCCGACTATGCGGCCGTCGTTACGGTAGGACCACCCGTGGTACGGGCAACGGAAGTGGGAAGCGTTTCCCATCTCCGTGCGGCAGACCTGCATGCCGCGGTGAAGGCACTGGAAATAAAGAGTTCCGCCCGCGGGACGCCGGCGGTTCTGATGCCGCGGCCCACGGCTTCTTCGTTGCGGTATTGAACGGCCGTGTCGACCAGCCTGTAGCCGGTCTGCACGGCACAGCGGACGGCTTGCTCGCATTCGGCGTCCAGCATCGGCCATGTTCCGAGGCCGATCCGCGGCATACTGTGTCCGTTCAGCAAGGGCAGCCTTGAGGTCGCACCTGGTCTCGGAGCCGTACTCGTTTCATTTATCATCGGAGGGCCTCGTCTTTCGGATCTGTCGATAGTTTGCTAAACGGCTGAAGCCTCAGCTCTTTATGTTTGGGCCATCACGGGTGCGGTCAGCTCAAGGTAGGCGTTTGCCTCCTGCAAGCCAACGCCGCCGCCACACTTGTTGTCGATGTCGAACAGACTGGCCAGATGCGGCAGCTCGGCACGGTCGCCGTAATCCAGCAAGTGAAGCACAACGCATAACTGCTGTCCAGATGTTAATTCCGTTCAGCAGAGAACTGGCGAGATCTGCCGGTGTGGCAGTGGTAGCCGCCCGCCCAGCGCCGTCTGGCCTGTAATCCTCGCCAGTGGGGGCCATTAAACGCATCGCCATGAGATAGCTTCGGATAGGGCCAAGCCTCCCGGAGACCGCCTCCCTTTTGAAGAAGAGCGACCCGGGCCATGTCGAGGCGTTGGCCCGGGCTTTGTCCGTGCTGAAGGCCTATCAGCAGCCAGGACAGGCCATTGTCGGTCTCGGATGTTGCCGAGTTCGTCGGGATCGCCAGGACCGCGGCGGGGCGATTCATCCTCACCCTGGAATACCTGGGTTATCTGTCCTACGACGCCAGTGGCTATTCCTTGCGGCTAGCAGTGCTGGAGATCGGGGATGCCTATCTGCTGAGCCATAAGCTGCTGGCGGTGGCCCATCCGCACCTTGCGTCGCTGGTGCAGGAGGCTGGCGAGACAGCATCGCTGACGGTGCTGCACCGGGGCAGCGTGGTCTACGTGGACCGGGTCCACGCCGACCGCGTCCTGACCGTCAACATCATCATCGGCACCAGCCTGCCGGCGTACGCGACGGCGACCGGGCGCGTCCTTCTCTCCGGGCTCACCGAGGGGGAGCTTGATGAATATCTGGAAGCCCTGGTGCCGGAAAGCCTGACCGGCAACACCGCGATCGACCGCGAGGAAATCCGGAAGAGGATAACCGCGGCCCGGGAGCAAGGCTGGTCGCTGGCCGACCAGGAGCTGACCGAGGGCCTGCGGTCCATTGCCGTCCCCGTGCGGGATGCCGGGACCGGCATCATCGCGGCCGTAAACGTCTCCGCGCACGCCACCCGCGTCAGCGCCGATGCCCTGCGCACCACCGTCCTGCCCCGCCTGCTGGGGGCCCGGCAGGCATCGCAGCCGAGCTCGCCGCCGGCGATGCCTGTTCCAACCGGGTTTTCGATTCCAATGTGCGCGAGTCTACCGCGACTGGGCGTGCAGCTGAGCGCCTGCGGCCGGTAACAGCTCGCTGTCCGACGTCCCTCCGCCACCGCTGGCCGGCTCCGTCAGGAACGGCCGGAGGCGGGGATCGGCGCGTGGGCCTAGACCAGCAGGCCCTGCAATTCTTCAGCGGCCGCCTGAAGCTTGGCACCGAGTTCGACGCGGAGTTGGTCCGACATGCGGTGGGCCGGCACCGAGACGTTGAGGGCGTAGGGGGTGCCGCTTGGATCGGTGAGGGCGACGGCGACGGACGTCACGCCGTCCTCGCTTTCTTCGTCACTGCTTGCAAAACCGGTCTGCCTGATCTTGTCCAGAGCCGATTCCAGGTCCGCCCGGGACGTGATGGAGGCCTTGGTCAGGCCGGGGAGCTCTTGCTGGGGGTAAAGGTTCCGTAGCTGGTCATCGCTGAGCCGGCTCAACATGGCTTTTCCCGTGGCGGCGCAGTTGGCGGGAATCATCCGGCCCTGACGGGAGCCAACGCGCACCGCGCGGGAGCTTTCGATGGCATCGAGGAAATGCGTGTCTGTTCCCTCAAGCCTAGCGAAGTGGACGGTCTCCCCGGTTTCGTCGAAGAGCCGTTCCAGGAACGGGCGGGCGACGGTCCGGACGTCGCTCTGGCGTCGGATGGCGAAAGCGATGGAGCCCAGTGCCTGGCCAGGTTCATAGGCCCGGGTGGCCGGATTCCGGCGCACGAATCCACGGTAGAGCAACATGCCCATGAGCCGGTGGGCAGTCGAGGAAGCTACACCCAGATACTTGCTTGCGTCCGTCAGCCTGATGCTGGGCTGGGTCTCGAAAAGCAGGAGGAGGCGGAGGGCGTTGTCAACAGATTCTATGGGGTACTGCGGAGGAGGGCCGTATTTTGCCCTGTCGTCCGCATCTGTTGATCGCATTTTACTAATCATACCCAGCGTCGGCGGGGCTGTCGGAATCGCCAGGCTTGACGGGCTGACGCCCAGCCTGGCGATTCCGTGCCTCCAGGCGGTCGCTATGTTGAACGGCCCTCCGAGGTCCGGCAGCTCCGCCATGTCGGGACCGGGAAGGTTTCCGGTGCATCGGAGTCGCAGGCAGTGGAGAGTGCGAAGTCGAAGACGGAGATGTTTTCGCTGAGCCAGATGGGTACTGACGTCTGGACGATGGGTACGAGGCCCTATTGGACGTGCCAGCGGAGCAGGACCTCGGTCGGAGCGACCGGAGCAAGCTAGATGGTTATGTGCCATAACCCGCGTGTTGATCCACGGCCTGCGGCCCTGGATGCGGCACACTCGTCAGTGTGGCCCGGAGATTCCGGGGCGCTGCGCTGGGCATGGGGGAAGGGGATCGGGATGACCGAAGAGCCGAAGTCGCCACGCCGGATCTCCCGCCGCCGCCGCGCCAACATTGACGGCGACACCCAGTACGTGCGGGTGTCGATGTCGGAGTTCGAACGTGCTCAGTTGAAGGTGCTGGAGGAACGGACCGGGCGCAGCCCCTCGGAGATTCTGGTCAGCGCTGCCCTGTACGCGGAGAACTCCGAGTCGCTGGATGAGCGGCGGGCGATGGCCGTTGAATTCATTGCGGCCCGCCGCTACCTTGCTGCCCTGTCGAACAACGTCAACCAGCTCGCCCGGCACGCGAACGCCACGGACGAATTCCCGGAAGCAGCCCGCACGGTGTTGACCCGGGTGCGTGCGGTCGCGGACCGGATCAACACGATGCTTGATTCGATGGTTCGCTGATGATTCCCAACATCACCAAGGGCACCCGTATGCACGGGCTCATCGCCTACCTTGCCGGTCCGGGCCGGGCGAACGAACACACCGACCCACACCTGGTCGCGGGCTCACCGTCGATCATGGCCTGGCACAACGATGACGAACTGAACGCCGACGCGGCGCAGGCCATTGCCAAGGAATTGGACCGGGCAAGAAGCGTCCTGGGCGTCGAGATTCCCGGCGGCCATGTCTGGCACTGCTCGCTTTCGCTGCGCGCCGAGGAAGGCGACCTTACCGACCAGAAGTGGGCTGAGATTGCGCAGGACTTCATGGACGAGATGGGCTTCACCGAAGCCAGCGGACGGGCGCCGGCCCAGTGGGTGGCGGTCCGTCACGGCCACAGCAAAGCCGGAAACGACCACATCCACATCGCTGCCTCCATGGTCCGCGAGGACGGCACGAAGTGGAGCAGCTGGCGGGACTTCCCCCGCGCGCAACAGGCCGCCCGGGAGCTTGAGAAAAAGTACGGCCTGGAAGAACTTTCGCCCACGCATTCCACCCGTGGCCTCCGGCCCGGTGAACGTGAAGCGTCCGAGCGGCGGGGAGCCCCGGAACCGGAACGCCGGTCCCTGGAACGCAAGGTCCGTGCCTGCGCGACGTCCGCCCAGGATGAGGCCGAATTCATTCGACGCCTTCGCCGTGCCGGTGCCCTGGTCAGGCCGCGGTACGCGTCCGGACGTGACGACGTCGTGGTCGGCTACAGCGTGGCAGAACGTCCTCCCAAAGGTGGCCGGCCTGTGTGGTTCGGCGGCGGTCACCTCGCCAAAGACCTTGCTCTGCCCAAGCTCCGCGCCGAGTGGCCTGACAGCCCACAAGGTGCCGCCGAGGCGGTCGCCGAATGGCAGGCAGCTGCACGTGGACGCCGCCCGGTCACGATCGGCCGCGAAGCCCACGAACCGGACCCGCAAATGTGGGAGCAGTACAGCGACGAAGTTGCCCGGCTCCGCGAAACGCTGCGCTCCGTCCCGCTGGACGATCACGCGACCTGGGCGCAGGTTGCACGCGAGACATCCGGCGCCTTCGCCGCCTGGTCCACGGCAACCGAGGCGACGCCCGGACCACTCGCAGCAGCGGCCGACGAGCTGTCCAAGACAGCACAACTGCGGCGTTACCCAGTCCGCCCCATCCGCAGCGCAGGACCATCTGCCCGCGGAGCCTCGCTCATGCTCATGGCAGCTTCGATGGGCGGCACCGGAACAGCCGCGCAGGCAATCATGCTGCGCCAGCTGCTCAACGTCGCAAAGGCCGTCCACGACATGCACAAGGCCTCAAATGATCTGCGCCGAGCACGCCAGATCAGCCACATGGTGAAGCACCAACTGAGCCAGGTCGCGGCCGCACTGCCCGCCGTCCCAGCGTCAACGCCCACAGCGGATAGCGAAGCTGCCGCCGCGGTACGCGCGAGCACAGCCGGCCAGGTTGCCGGTCGGCCCGCGGGGTCCGTGCTGCTGCCGGAATATGTGCAGGCACGCACCCACGCGGGCACCCGAAGCGGGAATACCCGCCCAGACATTGAGAGATAACACCAAGGAGGGGAACCATGAGCGAATCTGACGGCATTGATGAGGCTCTTGAGGGAATGTCGCGCGTTGCGCTGACCGTCGCCGGCCGGCTCGGTGAGCAGCTGGCCAGAGCCCGCGAGCAAGAGCTGCGCCGCGCCCAAGCGGCCGAGGAACAACAGGCCCGCGAACTGCAGGCACGGTTCGATGCCGAGCGGGCAGCTGCCCGTGCACAGCTCGCCCCCGTCATGGACAACCGGTGGTGGGACACGGCCACCGGCCGCGACATCGAAAGGGCACATGAGGCGGCCACCGCGTGGAAAGACCACGATCCGGCGGCGCGCGACGCGGCCGAGGTGATCCGTGACCAGGTGCAGCGCCGCTACGGCTTGGACGTGGACAACCTCGGTGCCAATGAAGCAACGGTGGCGGAGGCCCTGGCTAAAGCCGAGCGGGACCGCGAACAGGCAGAACAGGAACGCCGTTCCGGCCGTGACGAGAACGCCCAGGCTGTGCAACTGCTGGCCGAGGCCGATCGGGAAGACAGGAAGCGCGCCGAGGCCGTTGATCAGCCCTCAAGGGAGGACTTGGACGAAGCGCTGGCCTGGCTCCGGGAGACCAAACCCATCGAGGCACACAACTGGGAACAGCGGCACAAATTTGCAGACGGCGTAGCCGTCGAGGACGACATGGAAAGGCGGCTGATTGAAGACTGGACAGCCGCCCGTGCCGATCACCGCCCCGAGCAGTTGCGTGGCGAAGCAGGAGCCACATACGACTCAGCCGAGCGCCGACAGGAACTGGCGGCCAGCCTCGAAGGGGTTGCTGACCGCGAGGCTGTAGATGCACGGCTCGTTGCGGACCAGGATCAGGGCACTCCGCCCAGCGCAGCCGTAGGCAAGGGATCGAGGCCTGCAAAGGCCCGCAAGACGCGCGGAGCCAACGGCCCGACAAAGCTCCTTCAAAAGGGCATGAGCCGGTAAGCCCTGCAGGCCGTCCAGCCCAGGAAATCTCACCGGATGGCCCGGGGCCCGCAAATTGGCCCCGGCTGGGTGCTGCTCACATTAGGATGTCCGGGTGACCGCTGAACCCGGCAAGCGCCGCTTTCTGACCATCGAGCAGGTCGCCGAAGAATTGAAGTGCAAAAGCAGCCTCATCCGGAACCTCATTCATACTGGAGAGCTTCGCGCTTTTCAGGTTGGGGGCCGGGGGCTCTGGCGCGTTGGGCGCCAGGATCTCGAGGACTATATCGCAGATGCTTACCGGCGCACCGCTGAGCGGATCGCCGCGGGCGAACTGGCGGACAACGTGCCGGAAGGGGAATAGGGGCGCTGGAGGGGCGGAAACCCCTGTGCTCCCGGGCGGTCCGGCGTCTCCAAGCGTCCTACGCTGGCGTGCGCTCATCCGCGGATACGGCCCTCCCAGCGTTTCTCGGCACCCTGCCGGCTGATCCCGAAGGCCCTGCCGATCTTTTACCAAGAGACGCCCAGTAGTAGTAGGAGGCATCTACTACTACTCCTACTCTTTTCGTGGACGCGTATCGTCCCCAAGGCAAGGCTCTTGGGCGGCGCAAACCGCTCTGCGCCTGGGGGGCGACCCACGAGGAATCCCCGCTACCCAGACCCTCTGGCCTGAGGCCCTACCTGTAGTTCCCAGGGACGTTGTGAACAGCGTGGCGTGATGTAAAGGACGAGGGCCT